>CANRDF010000103.1 GCA_947629255.1 uncultured Bacilli bacterium | reverse complement strand
AGCATATCAATTATACAAATTTAATTTGGGAGCGAATACAACAAAACAATTTAATTTACTCTTATTTATGGATTATGCAACACCAGTAGATGGGACAGTAGTAAATGGAGAAGAAGTCCATACAAACAATGTTAGTTGGAATGGCAAAGTCACTTTAAATAATTATGAAATACCAAAAGCAAAAATAGGTGGAAGAGATGTAGAACTTGTGGAAGAAGGAGATGGACTTTATGCTGTAGAACATACTGATGTAAATATTATAGATAAAAATGGTGAAAAAGTAGAAGGATGGGAACAAACAGAGTATCGTTATGCGGGAGTGAATTTTGAAGATCATGATATATATGCATTTCACGATGATATTGATAATCGCATAACGGGATATTTTCATTCATTAGAAGAGTGTACTAATCAGTATGGGTATGCAATAAATCAAAATGATGGTAAGTGTGAAATAGTTCGAACTGCAAATGATATGAATTATGTTCATAATTATGTGACATTTAATAATGAATTATGGAGAATTATAGGTCTTGTCAATGTACTAGTGCCTCAAGCAGATGGAAAAGAAAAAGTAGAACAAAGATTAAAAATTATTAAAGACCAACCTTTCGAAGAAGAAATGACATGGAATTCTACTTACGACAATGATTGGACTCAATCAAGTTTGATGAAATACTTAAATACAGACTATTATGACGGAATTATATCTGATGGTGATTCTATTAAGAGTCGATTAACAGTTCAATTATCAAAAGATATGATAGATACTGAAATATCATGGAATATAGGAGGAAGCGAAAATGATGAGCCTTCACCAAATGTATTTTATGAAAGAGAAAGAGGTTCAATAGGTGGGACAGGCGCTCCTGAAAAATATGAATGGAATTCAAACAATACGGTAGAAGATACAATCTATCATAGTATAGGGCTTATTTATCCAAGCGATTTAGGATATGCAACTTCTGGAGGAACTTTAGGTAGAGAAAAATGCTATGATAGTTCATGGAGTATATTCATAGATCAATGTATTGTGAATGATTGGATAGCTACAACTGGCGTTGTGTGGACAATTACTACAGATATAACACAAAATGGATATGCATTTTATTGGACGAAGTCAACATTTAAAATGAATTATATGTTTGACGCTGTTAACCGTACCTATAATCTTGTTTTTCCCGCTTTATATCTAAAAAAAGATGTTCAAATTGTTAACGATGACAATGATGGAAGTTATGAAAAACCGTTTCAATTAAAATTAGAATCATAACGGAGTAAAATGATGTAAATTTGAAAAAACATCATTTTTTTTGTAACTTTTCCCTTTTTTCGACAAGTTTCGCATATCTAATGTGCTAATATAACTCCTCGAAACAGGAGGTTTTATTTATGAAAAAAGAAAATAATAAAAAAAATTTAGATCAGTTAATTGTCTCGGATGGGTTATTTAAAGATGTATATGATGATGTCCATTTACTAAAAGCATTTCTAGTTGCATTCTTTATGTATGTTGGATTTGATTACCAAAATGCTTTTCAAGAACTTGATCATTACGAAGAAAAATATTTAAAGAAAGCAAAGAGAAAACAAAAAGAGATGAGAGTAGACTTACTGGTTTATTTAAAAAGTTATATTATTGATATAGAACCATATACGTTATTAAATGAATCAGGACTTATAAAGATTCGTAAATATGTATCAAGGATAGATGGAGGACAATTAAAACCTAAAGAAGAGTATAAGTCATCTAGAAAAGTGATTGGAATAGTAATAGCCTATGAAGTAAGTGAAAGTTTAAAATTAGATGATCAGTGGTTTCAAAGATATAATTTTAAAGGGGAAGGACCAGAATATACCGAACTTTCCAAAGATATAGAAATCTTTATTCTAAGACTTGACAAGTTACCTAAAGTAGATTATTATAATGTCATAAATTACGATTTGCTACTAAGACACTTATGGTTAATGAAAGAGCCATCAGAGAAGAAAAGAAAGCAAATTGCAAGAGGAGATGATGATTTAATGACGATAGCAACAAGTCCAACTGATTTAAGACAAGATAAACAATTACGTAAAATCTACAATTGGGAAGAAAACCTTAAAAATGTATTCTATGGAGAAGGCCAAACGGACCGTAATTTAGAAATTGCTAAGAATATGTTAGAAGAATCAGATGTATCTTACATTTCAAAAGTCACAGGTTTATCTATTGAAGAAATTGAAGAATTAAAAGAAAAATAGTAAGAAAATTCTTATAGAGAATAATGGATGAGTAAAGGGTGATTTCTTTGCTTTTTCTTTACACTTTTGCGTGACGTAAATAAAATGTAAACAAAAATGGTGAAAATAGTCAAAAATGTAAACAAAATGTACAAATTTTAATTTTTTTAAAGAAATTTGCCTCAAAAAAAAGGAAATCGGCACTTTTTCTTGAATATATATATAGGAGGTATTTTAAGTACAGCCTTAGAAATGAGTGTTGATGTATATGTCAAAAATCAAATTTATTCCTTTAACGGATGATGT
>CANRDF010000102.1 GCA_947629255.1 uncultured Bacilli bacterium | reverse complement strand
TAAGCATTTTATTCTGTGAGATAATTTTGTTATCAATCATCAATAAAATAGACACTTACAAGCAATTGTAAATGTCCAACTAATCTTTTAGGTAGGCATTCAGTATTCCAAACTGAATACTTCCTTTTTTATGAAGGTTCCTTCATCTGTACATAGTATAACAAAAATAAGATAAAAATTCAAGTAGGAAAATATTATATTTTTACAAAGATTGAAAATTTTTCTTGCAAGTTTTCTTGTTTCTTCTTATAATGGAATATAGAAGAGAGTGTGTAGTTATGAAATATATTACTTTTGCTGTTCCTTGTTACAATTCAGAGAGTTATATGGAACATTGTATCAAAAGTCTTTTAACTGGGGGAGAAGATGTTGAAATCATTATTATTAATGATGGATCAAAAGATAGAACAGAAGAAATTGCTAAAAAGTATGAAAAAAAGTATCCTACTATTGTCAAAGCAGTATCTAAAGAAAATGGTGGACATGGTTCAGGAGTCAATAAAGGTTTAGAACTGGCAACAGGTCTTTATTATAAAGTCGTAGACTCTGATGACTGGGTAGATGAAGATGCCTTACAAAAAGTGTTAAAAACTTTGAAAAAATTAGAAAAAGCTAAAAAGCTTGTAGATATGATGGTCGTGAATTATGTTTATGAAAAAGGGAATGATTCTAAAACAATTAAATATCATAAAACATTGCCTGAAGGGAAAGTCTTTACTTGGGAAGAAGTGGGAAAATTTAAAAAAGATGCCTACTTACTTATGCATTCGGTGATTTATAAAACTGAAATGTTGAAGAAATGCGGAATCAAGCTTCCAGAACATACATTCTATGTCGATAATATTTTTGTTTATTATCCTCTTCCATATGTCAAAACGATGTATTATTTAGATGTTGATTTTTATCGTTATTTTATTGGCAGAGAAGACCAATCTGTGAATGAGTCGGTTATGATTAAAAGAATTGATCAACAAATCTTTGTGACCAAAACCATGATTGAATTCTTTGATCCATATTCATACTGGGATAAAGAAAAAAGACTTGCAAAATATCTCATTCACTATATTGATATCATGATGACTGTATCTACAATCTTACTTCAAGTATCTAATACCAAAGAAAATGATCAAAAAAGAAAAGAATTATGGGAATTCTTAAAAGAAAAAAATCCAAAACTTTATAAAACTTGTAAATTATCTTTATCAGGACTGACTACATTACCAAAAGTGATTTCAGTTCCAGGGTATCGAATTGCCCAGAAAATATATAAATTTAATTAAGGAGGATCAAATGGCAAATTATAATAATAACAATAATTGGGAAGCTTTTAAATTTTTATCATTTTTTATTGCAAAATTAAAAACAAATCATATTAGTACTTTTGATGTAACAAAATTTATTGATGTCGTTATGCGTTTAAAAAATGCTCCAGAGTTAGAAAGTATTTTAAATGAATTTTCCAATAACTTTGAACAATGTCAAAGCCAAATGATTGAACTGTGTGGAACATTGAATGAAGGAAAATATATTGATGGTGAGACAATGTACGTGCTTCATTTTTTAAATAAAAATTTTGATAGTACCATGGAAGATCTACCAAAGACAATTGATAAAAACTTATTAAATCAATTTTTTCACTTTATGAAAGTTCTTCAAGAAAAAACTCACCAAGATATCATTTCTGAATCTGATTTATTACAGTTTGTTATGCATTGTCAAAAAGATAAAAATTTTTCTGATAATGATATCAAAAAACAAAGAGAAGGTATTCAACAATATCTTAGTGTTTTAAGTAGTTTTGGGTTTCTTACCATGCCAAGTATTTATTCAGTCAGTATCCCTGATGAACAATTAAACATTATTTTAAAAAATTGTCAAAGAGAAGAATATAAAAAAATTATGAAACAAATGGATCTTTTTTTAGAGTACTATAAACATCCTGAAAAACTAGAAAGTATTCCTGTTTTTTCAGAGCAAATTCAGACGGGATTTGAATCAACTTCGAATATAACAAATCAAAAAGAAGGAAATCTTATTGTCAAAGAAGCTATTCCAAAAATTCAAACTCAAAATTCTATTGAGGCTCCAACAACTTTATCTGTTACAGAAAAGGATCCATCGGTCGTCGTTTCATTAAATAAGCCCTTAGATTATATGCCAATTAGTTCTCGACCTGTTGTTCCTAATTCTCATTTTAAATCCGTAAAAGGAGTGCTCTTATCTTTTTTATCTTTGTTACAAACAAAAGGAATTTATCAATTTGATAGTGCGTTTTTTGAGGATGCAATGAATGAAATTATGAAAGATTCTTCCTTTTACTATGCGTTTCCATCTAATTTTCCAGAATTTGCTGAGAAATATATTGGTATTCTTTTAAAAGGAAAAGAGAAAATCATGGGAGATGAGAACAATCCTTATACAATCTTTGATATATGGGCAAGAGAACATTATGTAAAAAGAGAAGGAGAGTTTTGCTTTAAATTAAGATTTTCGAATAACATGATAGAGTATAGTTTAAATCATCTTACGGATGAAGATTTACAAAAAATAGAATATTTAACAGAACAATATCTTGTGGCTTTTCGTTACAGTTTTGTGACTAGCACAAGAAAAGGGTGAGAATTTTAACAATTTTCACCTTTTTTAAACTATCACGGGAT
>CANRDF010000101.1 GCA_947629255.1 uncultured Bacilli bacterium | reverse complement strand
GATTTACGTGCTGGAGCAGCCCTTATCATTGCAGCTCTTCTTGCAGATGGGACAACAACGATTACAAATGTCGAACATATTTTAAGAGGATACGAGCAAATTGTGGAAAAATTGACAAATGTAGGTGCTAATATCAAAGAAAGAGAAATATAATTGAATAACTCTTTCTTTTTGATTGGAGGCATTTATGAAATTGAAAAAGCTCATTTTTTGTGGTGTGATGTGCCTTATTATTTATTTGATTTATCAAGCAACTACACAAAATCAAGTGACTTATTTATCTTTGGGAGATTCCTTGGCACTTGGTGAAAATGCCTATGGAGAAGTCCAGTATGGATATAGTGATTATGTGGCCTCTTATTTAGAAAGAAATCAACTTTTAGGATTTTATAGTAAAGCTTTTGCGAAAAGTGGTGCTCGTGTTAAAGATTTAGAAGAAGCGATTTTAGAAAATGAATCTTGTATCGTTGATAAAAAACAATATGGATTAAAAGAACTTCTTCGCCAAGCCAATTTTGTGACGGTCTCGATTGGCGCTAATGATTTACTAAGTCAATTGACTTTAAATAATGTTGATGTCTCCTTGATTGATGAAGATGAAATGGTAAAAATTATAGATGAAATGTTAAAATCTTTGAATCAACTTTTTAAAATTTTAAAGAAATATACTCATGGGAAAGTGATTGTTCTTGGATATTATAATCCAGTTCATGATGAAAATGCGAAAGTCAATCGTCTCTTTTCCTATTTAGAAAAAGGCTATCAAGAGGTTTGTAAAAAATATGACTTTACGTATCTTTCGTTTTTACAACTTTTTGAAGTCCATCAAGAGTATTTACCCAACCCTTTTAATCTTCACCCTGGAAGTCAAGGATATAGTGCGATGGCAAATCAAATTATAGAAGAATTGGAGAGAACGCTTTTAAAAAAACTTTAGGGAAACGAACAAAAAGTGACTTCTCAAAGTCATGAAAATTGAGAGGAAAACGTTACTATTCACAGTCCAAAAAATTAAACAACGCAAAATAGACTAAGCAAAACTTAGTTTATTTTTAATTCTTCTAAAGTGTAAGGATTATCTTCTATAAGACGAATTAAAGCAGTATGAGGATTAACATCATAACATTTGCAAGTTTCAATATAAGACTTTATTCTTGCAAAGTATTCGGCATTTTGAATGTTGGCAAATTGTCCTGATACTTTCATTTTTGTCTTGCTTCCTCTTAAAGCCCTTTCACTTAAGTTATTTGAAAATGGTATATCAAATCTTAATATCCATAATAAGTAGTTCTCTTTATAGTCTTCAAGTCTTTTAATCATTGTTCTTTCATCTTTACCATAATATTGATTAAAATCACTTAAATTTATTTCTCTAGCTTGTTTAACTAACTTATCATATTCTTCTATTACTTTATCTGATACTTCACAATCAAATTGAAGAATACTTTTATCTATATATTCTTTCCTTTTGTTATTTGTATCTACTAATAAGTTTATAAGATTTTCTATCCATTCTCTTGGAAGACAATCATTTAGTTCTCTTAAATCTCTTATTAGATGTACACAACATTCCGCATTTGTAAATTCATAATCTTCATTATAATTTACTTTATTATGGTCATGTACTACTACTGTATCTTCACTTAGATATTTAAGTATTCCATCTTCATCTATTCCAGCCTTATCTTTCTTTTCATGGGCTTTATAATATTTTAATTTTTCATTTCCATAAAATCTTAAGCATGATTGTTTTCCATTGATACTTATTGTTGTATCATCCCAATTTATTACTTTTTGTTTTAAAATTTCTTGGTGAAGATTATTATCAAATTCTTTTAATTTCTCATAACATCTTTTTTGTAATTTGGCTATATATCCTTCACTCATTGTCATTTCTCCACCGGTAAAACCACTTATTAATTCTCTTGTCCTTTTAAAGGATACATATCCTTCGTTTACTAGTGATAAAGCTATCGCTTGAGCATTGCTTCCATATTGATTATCTTCTTTTAATTTATCAGGTATTGGTACTTTTATTTCTTTATGACAACAACTACATTCATATATACAAAATTCATTTCTTCTTTTCATTAATCTTATTTCTATATCAAAATCATCTTTACATCTTTTTCCTATTAAATTTAATTTTCCACCACATTCTTTACATATTGGATTGGCTATTTCGTATGTATATGTATCCGTTATTTCTTCGTCTTTAAATTTCTCTAACTTTGACTTTTTATGACCTATTTGTCCACCTTTGGGTTTATCACTTTTTTCTCTTGAATTAGGTATTCTTTTTTCTTCACCTATTTTAGTTTTACTTGTTGGTATGCCTGTATTACTACTATCATGATTTAGTATTCGTTTTAAATGTTCATTTTCTTCCCTTAATTTATTTAATTCCTTCATCATTTCCATAGTTGCTTTTTTTACTGCTTCATTGATTATTTTTTCAATATTATCTTTATAATGCTTTAAAGATTTTTCGGCTGATTTTTGCTTTGCTTTTCTTTCTTCTAATAAATCTCTTAATTTCAAATTTTCTTTTTCTAATTTATCTACTTGTTTTTGTAATTTACTTAAACTTGTTTCTACTGCCATAATTGTCTCCAACTCTATAATATAATTATACCATCAAATGCCCATAAAACCTAGAAAAATCGGCATAAGTTATCAACAAATTTAAGGTAGTTTTCAACATTTTTTAATTTTATTATTTACTATTTTTAGCACTATTAAATTGTTAAAAAAAGTCCAAATAAAAATGCAGGTCTCCCTACAATTTTATTTGAACTATATCTTTTTGCTATTTCAGCTGTGAATTGTAACAAATTTTTATAAAAATGTCAATTTACTATTCAATAAATATCAAAAATATGTTATATTATTATTAGCAACGGAAGATT
>CANRDF010000100.1 GCA_947629255.1 uncultured Bacilli bacterium | reverse complement strand
TATATCTTTCTTCTAATATACTATTTGTGTGTGTGTGTGTGTGTGTGTGTGTAGAGCCTCTAGGGTTCTAGCGTTTGCCATCTTTCGTTTTCTCCTTTGTTTTTTATTATTTTGCTTAACTTGAAAGTTAATTTAAATTTATTTTAGCTTATTTTTTTACTTCGGTCAATAGAAGTAATTGATTTGTAATATATTCTTAATGCTTTTGTAATATTTTCACAAACAATCAAGGTTTCTTTTTTTCTAGCTTATGTTTTATTTTTAGCTTTTATGTACATACTAATTTCATTGACATATTTAAGATATTATTGGAGGTTATATATGAAATTTGATGGTTGGAATGGTTTTAAGGAAGGAAAATGGCAAGATGAAATTAATGTAAGAGATTTTATACAAGAAAATTACACTCCTTATGAAGGAAATTCAAAATTTTTAGTAGGTCCTACGGAAAAAACAAAAAAACTATGGAATGAGGTTTTAGATTTATTTGAAAAAGAAAAAGCATCCAAAGGTGGAGTTTTAGATATTGATACAAAAACAGTTTCTACTATTACTTCTCATGACGCAGGATATCTTGATAAAGACTTAGAACAAATCGTTGGTTTTCAAACTGATAGTCCATTAAAAAGAGCTATTATGCCTTTTGGTGGTATTAGAATTGTAGAGAAATCATGTGAAGCATATGGCAAAGAACTTGATAAGACAGTTGCCGAAGTTTTTAACGGAATTAGAAAAACACATAATGACGGCGTTTTTGAGGTTTATACACCAGATGTTAGGGCTGCTAGAAGTTCACATCTTCTTACTGGTCTACCTGATGGATATGGCCGTGGAAGGATAATTGGAGATTACAGACGAATTGCACTTTATGGCATAGATTTTTTAATCGAAGAAAAAAAGCATGCTATGGAGTTGTTAGATAGAGATAGCTTTACAGAAGAACTTATTCGTGAAAGAGAAGAAGTTGCAGAACAAATAAAAGCACTAGAAAATCTTAAAATCATGGCAAAAAAATATGGCTTTGATATTTCTGCTCCTGCAACTAATGCAAAAGAAGCTACTCAGTGGCTATATTTCGGATATCTTGCAGCAATAAAAGACCAAAATGGTGCTGCAATGAGCCTTGGTAGAGTTTCTACTTTCTTAGATATATATTTTGAAAGAGATTTGAATAATAATGTAATTTCTGAGGAAGAAGCGCAAGAGATTATTGACCATTTTGTTATGAAACTTAGAATGGTTAGATTTTTGAGAACTCCTGAATATAACGAATTATTTAGTGGTGATCCAGTTTGGGTTACAGAAAGCATTGGTGGTATGGGAATTGATGGAAGAACCTTAGTTACAAAAAATTCTTTTAGAATTTTGCATACTCTTGAAAATTTAGGTCCTGCACCTGAACCAAATTTGACTATTCTTTGGTCTGTAAGATTACCAAGAGGTTTTAAAGAATACACAACTAGTCTTTCAATAAAAACATCTTCTATACAATATGAAAATGACGATTTAATGAGAAAATTCTGGGGAGACGATTATGGTATAGCTTGCTGTGTATCTGCAATGCGTATCGGAAAACAAATGCAATTTTTTGGAGCTCGTGCTAACCTTGCTAAAACACTTCTTTATGCTATCAATGGAGGTAGAGATGAGCTTTCTGGCAAACAAGTAACTACAAAATTTGCTCCAATAACATCTGAATATTTAGACTTTGACGAAGTTATGGACAAGTTTGATACAATGATGGACTATGTTGCAAAAATATATATTAAAGCATTAAACGCCATACATTATATGCATGATAAATATTCTTATGAAGCGATCGAGATGGCACTTCATGACGAGGATATTTTAAGAACAATGGCAACTGGTATTGCGGGTCTTTCAGTTGTTGCAGATTCTTTATCTGCAATAAAATATGCAAAAGTTAAAGTTATTCGTGACGAAACTGGACTTGCTACTGATTATGAGGTAGAAGGAGACTTTCCTAAATATGGTAATGATGACGACAGAGTAGATAGCATTGCAGTTGATATTATTAAAAGATTTATGGGAAAAATTAAAAAACATACTACTTACAAACATTCTAAACACACACTATCAGTATTGACTATAACTTCAAATGTTGTCTATGGTAAAGCAACTGGAAATACTCCTGATGGAAGAAAAGCAGGAGAACCATTTGGTCCTGGTGCAAATCCACTTCACGGAAGAGATACAAATGGTGCTTTGGCTGTTATGAATACCATTGCAAAACTTCCTTATGAATATGCAGAAGATGGAATTTCATATACTTTTTCAATTAGTCCTAATACACTTGGAAAAGATGATATGTCAAAAGTTAATAATTTAATTAGTATGCTTGATGGATTCTTTATGCAAGATGGACATCATATTAATGTAAATGTATTTGATAGATCTCTTTTAATTGATGCTATGAATCACCCTGAAAAATATCCACAACTTACTATTAGAGTTTCTGGATATGCAGTTAATTTTGTAAAGCTTACTCGTGAACAACAATTAGATGTAATAAACAGGACTATTCATGAGAGAATTTAATGGAGGTTTGCTTTGGAAAATAATTTTTTAAGAGTGCACTCTTTTGAAAGTTTTGGAACAGTAGATGGTCCAGGTATTAGATATGTTATATTTCTTCAAGGTTGTACTTTGAGATGTAAATACTGCCAAAATAGAGATTCTTGGGATGCAAATGGAGGTACAATTGTACCAATAGGAGAAATTGTAGATAAAATACTTAAATATCAAAACTATATCAAACCTTCTGGCGGTGGTATTACAGTTTCTGGCGGAGAACCTTTACTACAAACCAACTCTCTTATATCTCTTTTTATAGAATTAAAGAGATATAACATACATACTGCGATAGATACATCCGGTATGTTTCGTATAAATGATAATTTAAAAAAAT
>CANRDF010000099.1 GCA_947629255.1 uncultured Bacilli bacterium | reverse complement strand
AACATCAGGAGGTTCAAGTGTTGAAAATAGTTTTAATACTTTAAAAAATACATATAGTAATCTTAATTTTATAAGTGCTAAAAGGTTTTCAAATAATATATCAGAAAATGATGTAACAAATTGGATTAGATAATATGAGTATAACAGTTAATATTTATTATAAAGGGGAAAATGGAAATGCTAAAAAGTTTGTCCATGAAATGGTATCTAGGGGAATTGTTGATAGAGTAAGAAAGGAAGTTGGCAACGAAAGATATGAATACTTTTTTCCAATGTCAGGTGAAGAAACAGTTTTACTTATTGATAGATGGAAAAATGAAGAAGCATTAGATATTCATCATAAATCAGAAATGATGAAAGAAATAGCAGATTTGAGAAATAAATATCAATTAAGTATGAAAGTAGAAAAATTTAAAAGTTTGGAGGAAAAAAGTAATGAAAAAACAAACAGCAGGTAGAGAAAGGTTAGGTAATATTGCACCTAAATTTGCTGAATTAAATGATGACGTACTATTTGGTGAGGTATGGTCGAGAGAAGATAAATTATCACCAAGAGATAGAAGCTTGATAACAATATCAGCATTATTTGCGATGGGATTATATCCCCAATTAAAAAGTCATATTGCAATCGGCAAAGAGCATGGACTTACAAAAGAAGAAATTGTCGAGGTAGTAACACAATTAGCATTTTATGCTGGATGGCCTAAAGCTTGGAGTACATTCCCTTTGATTGAGGAAATTTATGGAGGTGATGATAAAAATGAATAAGGAAGAATTTGATAAAACAAATTTATTTGGATTAGGAAAACCAAATGATACGTATGCCGAGTATTTTACAGGTAATAGTTATTTGAACCCTATTGCAAAAACTGATAATGGAGTTAGTTTTGCAAATGTAACATTTGAACCAGGTTGTAGAAATAATTGGCATATTCATAAAGCAACAAATGGAGGAGGACAAGTTCTTATTTGCATTAGCGGATTTGGTCTTTATCAAGAAATCGGAAAGCCAGTACAAAAATTATCCCCAGGCGATATTGTAGTAATACCAGCAAATGTTAAGCATTGGCATGGTGCAACAAAAAATAGTTGTCTATCTCGTGCATAATAGCACCAACTAGAAATATAGTAGATTTAATTCATTATAAAGGTACTATCAATAATAAAATTATTAACTTAAATTCAAAGTTATATAACGAAAATGATATGGGTTTTGATATGTATATATCTGTTTTTAAATAATTGTAGTGCTTCGTTCTAAAACAGATATGTAATTGTAAACCTTAAGGCAATAAATATTTAAAATTAAAGATTAGCAGTTTTAGAGATATGTTTTGTAGCATATCTTTTTAATTTGTATAAAAGGAAAGAGAGGAATGATAAATATGAGTTTAAATTATGGAATTTTTAGAAGCGAGCCGATAATGACTATAAATGATTTAGCACAAATTGGATCACATAACAAACGTGAGAAAAAAGCATATAAAAGTAATAAAGATATTAAGTTAGAATTAAGTAAAAATAATATAGAATTAGTACCCTTAGCAGAAAAGTATGTTAAGGGTTTTAAATTGAAAGTAAAAGATTATGAAAAAGAACACAATGAAAGAATGAAAACTGAACGACCTGAAAGAAAAAGAACTTTTAATGAAATGTTAAATAAATCAAAAAGTGTTGTGGCAGATGAATTATTATTTACAACAACAAATAAATTTTTCAATGATAAAAGCAAAGAAGAAATAATGAGATGGGCTAATACTTGTATGGATTTTGTTTATAATGATTTAGGTTATACAAAAGAGCAAGTTTTACACGCAACAATTCACATGGACGAATTAACACCACATCTACATTGTGTTGTTATACCACTTGTTAAAAAACTAGATAAAAGAACAAATACAGAAAGATACACTATATCTAAAAAACAATATATCAAAGATAATATTCATTTATCAGAATTACAAGATGTTTATAACGTTAGATTAAGAGAAGCAGGTTTTGAACTTGAACGAGGTATTAAAGGCAGTGATAGAAAACATCAAAAAGTAAAAGAGTTTAAGAAAACAACTAGATATTTTGAGGAAAAAGTAACTACTATCAATAAAGGTTTAGATAATGCCATAAGTGATTTTGAAGAAAAGATGAAAACTACTAAAAATACTTTAATTGATAAAGAATATATTAAGGTTAGAAAAGATACTTTTGATAGTATGCACAAAGTTATCAATGAAACTAAAAAAGCAATGGAATTTCAACCTAAAATGGAACAATTATTTAATGAAGTAGAAACTTTTTCTAAAAGTCATCAAACATTAGAAAAAGAAAATGCTAACTTACAAAGAGAAGTAAAAGCACTTACTACAAGAAATCAAAACTTAACCAAAGAAAATAATAATCTTAAAGACTATATAAAAGCCATTTTTAAGGCGATTAAGCACTTTTTTAGAGAATTACTACAAATTGGTAATGATAAGATAAAAGACCTTACTACAAGCGAAATAAAAGACTATTATGACAATAAAGATTTTGATTCTGATGATGTATATGATATTTCAAAAGGAACAACCAAAGAAGATGAACTATTTGATTATGCAGAAATACCAAGTTATATGAAAAGTAGTAAAAAATCATATAGAGAAAAAGATAAAGATGATTTTGAAATGAGTTTATAATTCACTATTTAATATTTTTAGATAATTCCTCATTGACAACAGGAACCTAGCAACAATTCTTTTAGAAATTGTAACATCTTAAAAATAAGATATTACAAAAAGTATGACGAATTATTGCTACCTATTATCAATGATTTGCTTATCTAAAAATACAATTTTAAACTTTTGATAAAAATACTCTTGATTTTTTGAATTGTTAGAGTGATAAATATTTTAGACAAAAATGAAATTAAAGGTATCTAGTTTGCTTATATTTGAGTTTAATGAATACCTTTAATCTCCTATATGGTATAAAAAAGAAAATTGCTTAAAACGGTTAAAAGAAAGGAGTATGGGTATGCTATTAGATAATACTGAAAGAGTTATGAATTTAGTTGACAATGTTGATGATTTAAAAGGAGTTGATAAAGTAAGACTAGCAATATATTTACTTGAAAATCTAAATTTTACTACT
>CANRDF010000098.1 GCA_947629255.1 uncultured Bacilli bacterium | reverse complement strand
ATTTGATTATGAATTAGAAAATAAATATGATTTCTATGCAAAATATTATTTACACTATGCAATAGGTACTGAATTTGAAAATGTTATAGAGATAGATGAAAAAACATATAGAAACTTTTTAAAAAAGTTAAATAATACTGAAAATGCAATGATTAGAATATTTGCAACTAATACAACGGTTGGATTTCATAAAGATTTTAAAACTTATGTGTTGCATAAAGTTAATCAAGATGTTTTTAATTGCTTGATGTTATCACAAATATATGAACATCATCAAAAAAGAAATGAAAGTAGAAGGCATTTGGATGATTATTATAATCAAGAGGATTTAGATACTATTCCTAGTAAAATGAATATAGAAAATGAAGTCTTAGATAAAATTGAAAAACAAGAAGTAAAGAATTTTCTAGATTCTATTTTATTAAAAAAGCAAAGTAGAAGATTTTTCAAACACAAAATTGAAGGGCTTACACTTACAGCCATAGCAAAAGAAGAAAAAAGAAATGTTTCAGTAATTAAAAGAAGTGTAGATAGTGCAATAGAAAAAATTTTAAAAAAATTAAAAAATTTTTAAAAAAATAGCAAAATTTTATATGAGAAGTGACCTTATATAATGAAAGGAGATAAATGTGATTATGAAAAATTTTAAAAAAAATCATACTAACATCTTCCAAAAAAGTCTATTAAATGGCTTTATATATAGGGTAGAAAATCTAATGAGGAATAATTTTCTCATTAGATTACTCATGTACAAAAAGTGTTAGTAAAAAATTGCAAGGAGGAACTTATGGAAAAAGAAGTTCTAGAATTATACTTTGAAGATAAGATGAGGCAAATAGATATTTCTAAGAAATTAGATATACCTAAGTATCAGATAACAAGAATCATACAGAAAGACGAAAGATATAGTGAAGAAAAAGAAATCAGAAAAAGTAGAAACAGGCAGAAGAATAGAGAAGAAACAAAAGATTATATGAAAAAAATAAGAAAAATTAAACAACAACAAAAGAATGCTGATGACCTAATTCTAAAAAGCATACACAATCAAGATAGTGCTGAATTATCTAAACATAAAAAATTATCAAATATGTCTTATAGAAATTGGAATAAAAGTGCTTACAATTATAATGATAAGAAAAGAAGATATGAATTTAAAGAGGAGTTAGGACGCAGCTATGATGTACCTAAATATATCAAAGTGGAGGTGAAGTAGATGCCAAGAGAATTATATAATTGGGATCAAGGTAGAGCTTATGCAGTAATTGCATTGCATAATTTGAAAGAGAAAAATATTGAAATAAATTTAAAAAATTTTGTCGCAGAGTTGGATACACTTCAAGCATTATATGGGAAAGAAGGCGTAATTGGATTGGCTAATAGATATTTAAAAAAGAGTATATAAAATTTATATCTTTTTGGAAAGGAATCTAATTATGGAACAAATAGGAATAAACATCGCACAAGCTGCTGAACTTATGGGAATAAGCAAACAACTTATGCGTAAACTTACAAAAGAAATAGATTTTCCATGTATCAAATTCCAAAGAAGAATTGTCATTAACAAAGAATTATTACCTGTTTGGTTTAAAAATCACATAGGAAACTTCTATGTAGATTATTAAAAAAAGGCTGACAAATACTATTCCATAATGTATAATATAATAAAAAAATATATACAAAATATCTTTAATTTCTTTGATATACACTATCATACTTTCTTACCCTTTAAAATGGGAAGGAATGAGATAAATGGTGGATAGTCCAAAAACAGATCAAATTAAAGATAAATATGGTAATAGAAAAAGAGGTGATAATTGGGAAGGTAGAGTTTTTATTCTACAAAGACAAGTTTCGTTATATGATACAGACACAAGAAGATTAGAAATGAGAAAAAAGACAATAAAGACGAAGTGTCAAGAATTATTAGATATTCAAGTAGAATACAAAACAATAGCTGATACATTACAATTTATAACAGTTGAGTATTATAACGAATTAGCAAAAAGAGCAGAAGTATTATATAATGAAATAATAAAAGTTGTTAATGCAAAGAAGAAATCAAAATTTATTGAAGATATTGATGAAATATATTCTAATATAGTAAATACCTTAAAAGTATTAAAATCCAAAAATCCAGAGATAGTACAAATAGACAATGAAAAGACAGTAAAAGAATGGTTTTACGAATGGCTATGGGCATATAAATATGGGCATAAAGCCAAAACAACATTTAGAGGTTATGTTGGAAAAACGAAAAATCACATTATCAGGGTTTTTGGAGATAGAAAATTATCAGAAATAACAACTTTTGAAATACAGGTTTTTATAAATGATTTAATGTTAAAATATGAGCCTTCAACAATAAAACAAATTTTTTTACTATTACAAGAAGGTTTTGCAAGAGCAGTAAAAGATAAACTTATAAAGCAGTCACCAGTAGTAGATATTGAAGTGCCAAGAGTTATTCCACATACAATGATGTCTGTTGACTTGGAACTCGAAAAAAGATTAATTGAAATTTTTAAAGATGATGAAATGTGTTATCCCTTTGCTGTACTAATAGATACTGGATTAAGAACAAGTGAGTTATGTGGTATTAAATGGGAAAATGTAGACTTTAAAAATAGGAAAATATTAATAAGGCAATCATATCAAAGAGTAGATGAATTTGAGTTTGTAAATGGAGAAATAATAAAAACAGGTTCTTCATTAGAGGAAACACCATTAAAATCTAGGACAAGTAAACGAGAAATTCCAATGTCAAAGGGTGTATATAATATTCTAAAAGAAATATTTAATGATACATTAAAAAGAAATGGAATAGTTGAAGAAAAAAATTTTGTTTTTATAAATACTAGAGGAAATCCGATTGTAGGTGATTGCTTGAGAAGTAGATTAGATGATTTATTAAAAGCAAATGATTTAACAGGTGTATCACTACATAGATTTAGACACACATTTGCAACTAGATTATATGAAGCAAAGGTAAAAATCAAAAACATACAATGTTTATTAGGACATTCTACAGTTCAAATGACAGAAAGATATTTACATATTCAAGAAGAAGAACAGAATGATGCCATAGAACAACTAGATATTTATAATGAAAAAATAGGAATCTGTATATAATTTTAAAGTTGAAATGTTCGTTGACATATAAATATAACTAGGGTATAATTAGGGTATGATATAGAGAGATGGAAGTTAAATATTAAAAAAACATTGAAAAACTGGGCTATAGGTGGAATTGAAATTTTAAAAAATTCGAGGGCTGAAAATCCTCGTGTCAGTGGTTCGATTCCACTTCAAGCCACCAA
>CANRDF010000097.1 GCA_947629255.1 uncultured Bacilli bacterium | reverse complement strand
ATTCTAATTATATCAATAAATATTGGATTTTGCTAAAAAATTTTGATTTTTTTCCTTGTAGTCACAAAACTGTAACATTTCCTGTCTATATCATCGATATTAATCTAGACTATTTACGAAAATTAGGTTATAATGATATCAGAAATGCAAGTGAATTAGAGAAATATCTTTACTTATTTGCATGTTCAGATAGAAAAAAACTTAAGAAAATCTATAAAGGGGATAGTTTAATGGGAAAGATTTGGAAACAAGCCGATGATGTTTTAAAAGACATTGACTTAATGCTTTACTATGATGGAGAAGAATACAACCGTCAAGTTGAAGAAGAACTTCGTGAAAAAGCAAGACAAGAAGGAATTCAAAAAGGAATGATTGATAATCAAAAAGAAGTTGCTAAAAAGATGCTTGAAAAAGGATATGACATCTCTGATATTTCTGAAATGACTGAATTATCTATAGAAGAAATTGAAGCATTAAAGAACGAAACTACTGACTAACCTTAGTAGTTTTTTCTTGACGTTAAAAACGGTTTTATGAAATAATAGAAGAGGTATAAGGCGATGATTAGTTATGGATTTAGAAAAAATTAGTGAATTTATTAAAAATGCTCGTTTAAAAAGTCATTTAAGCCAAGAAAAATTTGGTGAAAAATATGGAGTCACTTATCAAGCTGTTAGTAAATGGGAAAATGGCAAGAATTTACCTGATATTAGCATTTTAAAAGAAATATGTAAGGATTATGATAAAGATATCAATGAATTATTAAATAATAAAAGTTTTTTAAAAAAGAAATATGTTTTCTTAGGAATTCCAATCGTGGTATGTCTTATAATTATTGCCTGTTTTGTCTTTTTTCCAAAGAAAAAAGAGGAATTTGAATTTAAGACCATTACAACCACATGCGATAATTTTGAACTTTTTGGAAGCATGGCTTATAACAGTAGTAAAACGTCGATTTATATTTCTAATATTACTTACTGTGGAAAAGAAAATCATACGGTTTATGAAACTTTGGAATGTACGTTGTATGAGTCATTTAATAATCAGCTTACAGTCATAGATTCTTCGAAAGACGAAAAGAAAACCATTGATGAATTTTTAAAAAATGTTCAATTTCATGTCGACCATTATTCAGAATCTTGTAAAATGTATAAAGAAAATGGAATCTTTTTAGAAATAAAAGCCACAGATTCTAAAGGAGAAGTCACTTATTATCAACTTCCTCTAGAATTAGAAGATAATTGTATTTCAACCCAAAGTTGAGAGTTTTCAACTAGAAGGTGATAGAATAGTCTTCTTTTTTTTGAGAAAATGAAGACGAGGTGAAAAGATAAATGAAAAAATTATTTTGTGGAATCCTAGTCCTTCTATTGTTATTTGGTACTTGTGGATGTGAGAAAAGTGATGCTGAAAAATTTAAAGAAGAATATGAATCATTAAATAGTGAAGTGAATTCTTCTGGCAAGAATTATCGGAAGTTAGAGATTAGTAAAAAGAATCCTTTTGTTTATTCTAGTGCTGAAGAAATTGTGAAAAAAATAGAGAACAATGAAACATTTTATGTATATTTTGGCTCTTCCTATTGTCCATGGTGTCGAAGTGTAATGGAAAAAATGATTGAAGTTGCAAATGAAAAGAATATTTCTAAAATTTACTATGTTGATATTTGGGAAGGAGACCATAAGGAAATTCTTCGCGATACTTATAAACTTGTGGATGGAAAACCTGAGAAAACACAAGAAGGTGGACTTTTCTATGATGAGATTTTAAAATATTTTGATTCAGTCCTTTCTGACTATACTTTAACAGATGAAAATGGAAAAACGATTTCAGTCGGAGAAAAAAGAATATTTGCTCCGAACTTCATTTCAGTTGTGGATGGAAAACCAACTGATTTAGTAGAAGGAATTTCGAGTAAGCAAAAAGGTTCCATGGATGAACTGACTGATGAAATTTTGGAAGAGGAAAAACAAATTTTTGAAGATTTCTTTTCGGGATTATGATATACTTAATTTGAGGTGAAAAAAGAATGAGAGAATTAAAAATTCATGGAATTTATAAACATTTTAAAGGAGATTATTATATTGTAGAAGATGTTGCCATTCATTCAGAAACCAAAGAAGAATATGTTGTTTATCGAGCACTTTATGGAGAAAATAAATTATATATTCGGCCATTAGAAATGTTTTTAAGTGAAGTAGACCATGAAAAATATCCAAATGTAAATCAAAAGTATCGTCTAGAACTTCAAGATATTGAATCAGTTGCTCCTCAATTTAAGGGAAGATAATTAAGAAAAATTAAAAATTTTTAAGGTAGAGTTAATGAAAATTCTACTTTTTTTCATGCCTAAAAGAGCCCATAAAATGGGCATTTGTCGAAATTTGTCGAACGATTTTCCACGAAAAAAAAAGGAAATCAAACATTTTTTTTGTATATATAAATAGAGGGTATTATGTTCAACCTCTAAAAATATAAATGGGAAGGAGGAAATACTTCATGCAAGAACATAGCTTAATCGAAGATCGTTTATTTCTCGATTTCTTTGGAAGACAAGAAAACATAAGGTATTTAGAATACATGTTAGAAGTCTTACTTGATTTAGATGAAAACACTTTACATGGGAAACTTACTTTTGAAAGTACACTTGAAAGAGAAAACATCGAATCGAAAACCAATCGATGTGACATTGTCTATGAAACAGATGATGTCATCTATAACCTAGAAGCTTATACTACTTTAGATGGAAAAGCATTTGCCAAAAGTACAGCTTATATGATAACACTTTCAAATAACAAGTTAGTGAAACAAGAGAAGTATCATCCAAAGAAACAACTCATTCAAATCAATATAGCAAGACATGTGAGTGAAGAAATGGAAAAAGTCTGTGAACAATGCTTAACCTTAAAACCATTAAATAAATATGTCAGTATGATGATAATAAGACTTGACTGTTTAGAAAAAGTAGATTATAATCGTAATAGAAGTAAAGATTACATAAGACTTCTAAGATTTTTGAAAGCAGAGACACAGGAAGAACGAGAAGAAATTGCGAAAGGAAATGGAGTGATGGAAAGTATGTGTATTGATATTCCAAGTAGAATGGATACGGAATTAGACCCAGCCTTTTTTGATCATGATGCATGGGAAAGAAAAATGAATTATGAACGTGGGGAAGAAGCTGGTGAAAAACGTGGAATTACTATTGGTGAAGAACGTGCTGAAAATAATCTAATTCAAAAAATGATAGCCAAAGGAAAAAGCGATGAAGAGATTGCTGACACCATGGAAATTGATATCAAACGTATTCAAGAACTACGTGCAGCCATGTGTTAAAGGGGCTGAGTAGAAATGAATAATTTCTATTCAGTTCTTTTTTAATTTATTCAAAAAAATAAAAAGTCCCGAAAT
>CANRDF010000096.1 GCA_947629255.1 uncultured Bacilli bacterium | reverse complement strand
CTTTGGTCGGTATATGGTAGTTCTATTATTTTTGCCTTTTTCTTTTCCTGTTGTTCATTTTCTTCATCCATAAGTAACTCATATCTTGTATCTGTGCATAGTTCTGATATTTTTCTTCTTTTTACTGAAGGATCTCCATAAGCATTTGATTCATTAAGTACTTTTATTCTTAATAAGACATCTGCTAAGCTGTTTTTAATATCAAATATTTCTTTATCTTTGCATTTAATCGTTTCCTCTAGTTGTCTAATTTTTACCCCTTCAGGTGTATGCTTTCCTCCCATTTTTATATTCCTCCTTTCAATTGATTTAATTTATCTTTCATTGTTTCCAATGTTGATAACATATCCTTATGTAATTGTTTATTTTCTGTTAAGTCTATACATTCATTCAATAATTCTTGATAATACTTAATCATTAGTTTGTTTCTCCTTTTCTTCAAATACTAATTTTATTTTTTGGTAAAATGCTTCTAAAGATGCTACTGTTCCGTTATAATAACCTCGCATTGATTCCATATCATTTTCTTCTTTTTGTTTTTTCCAGTAGTCTAAATCATGTTCTAATGATTTTTTTATAAATTCTAATTTGTTCATTATTAAGTTTCCTTTCTGATACATATAACTTTGTCTATGTCATAATGTTTTAATTTTAGTCTCGCTATTGCATCTTCAATACTTCTAGCTTTTATATTTATGTACCTTATCCTTTTTCCCATTGAACTTAATTCAAAAGCAATTTCATAATTATTTAATTTTCCCATTTTTGTTTTCCTTTTCTTTCTTTTCTTCACTTGCTTGGTATATATCTTCTATAACTAGAATTGCTAATAAGCTCATAATAGGTATTAAATATTCTCCACCAATTGCATCATATCCTCTTACTGCAGTTGCATATTTTATTGCTAATGGTGTTACTATAATTGTTGCTATGATTATGATTAATTCTATAATTCTAACTATTAGCTTCTTTTTATTGATCTTCATTGTTATTCTCCTTTCTTTCTTTTTTGGCTGTACCATTCTCTTATTGCACTTCCAAGAGCAACTTTTTCTTTTCCGTAATCTTCACTTGGAAAATCAGCTATATTAAAAATTATTCTTGCCGTATCAACATTGCATCCTCTCAGTTCAGCAAATTCTGTTGGTGTATAAAAAACATTGTCTTTCAATTCCATCTTTTTTCTCCTCCTTGTTTTTTGTGTGTCGTTCCGCATTTTTAAATTTTTTCATTATTTTCTCCTTTCTTTTATTAGGTTTTCCTAAGTTCTTTCGTAAAAAAAAATAGGAATTTGATCTAAAGGAATATCTAAAAGTTCACAAAATCTGAATATTTCTTTTCTTTTAAAATCTACTGTTCCATTTAGCTTATTTATTAATGTAGGAATACTCATTGGAACTTTAGAAGCAAAATTATCTCTAGTTTTATACTTTTCGATAATCCTTCCAACTAGCTTGTCGCAGCAAAATTCTGGTGTTTTTTCTTTCATTTTGATCCTCCTTTCTTTTGTTAGGTTTTCCTAAGTTGCTATTATATTATCATTATTATTTTTCTGTGTCAACAGTTTTTTGAAAAAAAATTAACTTTTCCTAAGTTTTATTTAAAAAGTATTGATTTTTCCTAAGTTTTACTTTATAATATATTTTATAAGGAGGTTTACTATGAGTCGTTCAACTTTTGCAGATAGATTAAGGGAAGCTATGAATTTAAGAAAAATTAAATCTTCACAAATCGAAAGAATAAGTGAGGGTTTATTTAAAGATGGAAAAATAAAAAAAGTTATTAAAATGCCAATTATAACAGATTACTTAAAAGGTAGGTATGAAGCTGCACAAAGTAATATTTATGCTTTATCTTTAATTTTAGATGTAAACGAAGTTTGGCTCATGGGTGAGGATGTTCCTATGGATAGAAGTTTTGGAAGAACAAAAGTTGCTGAAATAGATATAATCAATGCTTCTACAAATGAGGTTATACAAAAAATACCTTTTTCATATAGAACAGATATTGCTGAAGAAGATCCGAAAAATTTTTTTGCTGTTTATGCTGCAGATAATTCTATGGCTCCTCTTTTAGATATTGGAGATATTGCAATAATAAAAAAATATCAAAAATTTGTAAATAACAAAACTTACTTATTAAAGATTAAAAATGGAAATCCAATAATTCGTAAAGTAATAAAATCTGACAACGGAAATATAGAACTTCAAGCACTAAATATGTGGAATTTTCCTACTCAAACTGATTTGCATTTTGAAGATATTGAAATTTTAGGAGAAGTTGTTAAGGTAGAAAACAAAAGTGCATTTAAATAAAGTTTTTAATTTTAAAAATATATAAAAGAAAGGAGATTATATTATGATTTGTCCTAAATGTAACAGCGAGAATGTAAATACTCAAATTGTTCAAACAGGAGGAAAAACTAAGAAACATGGCAACGGTATAGGAGGACATATAAATAATACTGCTAGAGGATTAACTGCAATTTGCACATTAGGTATGTCTAACTTAATATGGAAAAAATCAAAAGGAAATGAAAAGACATCTTTTCAAAATCAAACTATGTGTATATGTCAAAACTGTGGACATACTTGGAATATTTAAAAGAATAAAATAATACCTAAAAAAACGGATAATGTGTTTCATTTTTTGCGGAACGACACACATTATCCAAGGCGTAAACACTCCGAAAAGTGATTACATTTATATTCTATAATAAATGCTTTCATTTTTCAAGAGTTTTATGCAAAAATATTTTGGAAATGGAGGCTATTTTTTATGGGAACAGCTAAAAGTCGTGGCAACGGCGAAGGAACAATATTCAAAAGACAAATCCATGGAAAACAAATGTGGGTTATGGAATATACTTTCAATATGGTTGATTCCAAAACTGGAAAAAGAAAACGTAAAACTATCTATGGAAAAACTCGTACAGAAGTAAAAGACAAACTAGAGAAACTTTTAGTTGAATTAAATACCAATTCTTATGTTGATAAAAATAAAATAATTTTCAAAGATCTAACAAAACAATTCGTTGATGATGGTTACAGACTTAATAAATTAAGTGAAAGCTCTTATAAAAGAAAAATAAGCACATATAATCAAATATGTACTCATTATATGGCAAATATGGAAATGCAAAAAATAACAGAACAAGATGTTAAAGATTTTCTAATTTATATTACTAAATATAGCAATAGTGTTATTGGTAAAATTTATGGTCTTATTAATAATACTTTCAAAAGAGCTGTCAGAAAAAATATTATTAAATATAATTTTTTAGATGACAAAATTGAATTTTGTAAGCCGACTTCAAATCGTCGAGACAAAAAAGTTCGTGGATTTACAATTGATGAGCAGAAACAATTTATAAAGGTTGTTATGGATGAAAATAATCCTTTTAAGTATAAATATCAATT
>CANRDF010000095.1 GCA_947629255.1 uncultured Bacilli bacterium | reverse complement strand
GGGGGGGGGGGGTTATGATAGAATAGACCTATAAGATAGAAAGTAGGTCTTTTATTATGGAAAGAAGAAAAACAAGTTTATTCATTATAGGATTATGTGCATTTATATTAAGTGTAGTAGGAATAACTTATGCTTTTTGGATGTTAAATCTCTCTCAAACAGATGAAAATAATATTGCATCCAGTTGTTTTGAAGTAACATTAACGAAGGAGGGAACAGGAATTCATTTAGATAAAGCATTTCCTATTCTAGATAGTGATGGGGAAGCATTAGAACCATATACATTTACGATTACAAATACATGTGAAGCCTATGCAGGATATCAAATCAATTTAGAATCATTAAGTAAGAGTGATGGAGTTCCTATTCCAGACAGTGACAGATTAAAACCAGATTATTTAAAAGTAAAAATCAATGAAGTAGGTACAGAGGGAATAATAAGCATTTTAAAAGGTAATGATGTTGTTACCAAAACATTAAATGATGCCTATGAATCTCATAAATTAATGACAGGGTATTTAGAACCTCAACAAGAAAAAAAATTTGAATTAAGATTATGGTTAGATGGAGATTTAACCATGGAAGATGTAGATGCGATGAATAAAACCTACGTAAGTAAAATCACTGTGACAGCAAGTTATTTAGAAGAAGAAAAAGTGCCACCAACAGTAGATTTAGAATTAGCATTATGTGAAAATAATATAACTGCAAAAGGAACAGGAACAGCAAATGTTGGAAAACAAATTAGTAAATATGAGTTTCAATTAGATGAAAATGAATGGACAGATAATAATGGACAATTAACAAAAAAATTCACAGAATTAAGTAAAGGACCTCATACGATAAGATTTAGAGCTACAGATAGCAAAGGAATAACGAATGAAATAAGCAAGGAAATAGAAGTAAATTATGAAGAACCAGTAACTGCAACATTAGGAGGAAAACAAATAGAATTAGTAAATTCTGAAAATGGATTATATAAAGTGGGACATTGCGATGTAGCAGGGACAATGGATGATATAGGCTTTAGTCAAGAAGAATACAGATATGCAGGTCCAAGCCCAGATAACTATGTATGGTTTAACTGTAAAGCAGGAAGTAATTCAGGAGAAGAAAATTGTGAGAAGTGGCGAATTATAGGTTTAGTAAATGTTATGACTAGTGATAATCAAGTAGAACAAAGATTAAAAATCATAAGAGATGAAAGTATAGGAAATTATAGTTGGGATTATAAAAAAAATGGAATAGGGAGTTCAACAAGTGATTATGGAAGCAATGATTGGACAGATAGTCAATTAATGGAAATGTTAAACGATAAATATTATTACTCTTCTTCTAATTTTAGTGGAACAGATACAGGAACTAAAGGATTGGAAGCATCAGCAAGAGATATGATAGATAAAGAAATTATATGGAATCTTTGTGGAACAGCAAGTTATACAAGTGCAAATAATGGATTAGCTCAACATTGGTATGGATATGAAAGAGGAACAACAGTACCAAGTGGTAGAGAAACAACATGGAGTTCTAGTAATACAAAGAAACCTGCAACGGAAGTAGGAGAAGAATCGCAGATAGATACTGAATTATTCCACAGTGTAGGCCTTATGTATCCAAGTGATTATGGATATGCAGTTGGAGGAGACGCAGAAAACAGAGAAGAATGTTTAGCAAAAGAATTATATAATTGGGATACAGCAAATAATTGTAACACTAATGATTGGTTAAAACCTGCAAGTGGGTATAAGTGGACGTTATCGCTGCTTTCGTCTGGCTCCAACCTTGTGTTCCGTGTGAGTTCGGTCGGGTCTGTCAACTACAGCAGCGCTAGCAACTCCTACGGGGTTTGGCCTGCCCTTTATTTGTCACCCTCTGTAAAAATTGTAAATAACGAAAATGATGGTAGTTATGATAACCCTTATGAATTAACGATGCAAGGATAAAATCTTGCATTTTTCTTTATTCTTTATTAAAATGGATACATGGAGGGATTCCTATGTTTTTAGATGAAGTGAAAATGAAATTGGTAGCTGGAAAAGGTGGAGATGGTTGTACTTCTTTTAGACGTGAAAAATATGTTGCTATGGGTGGACCTGATGGGGGATCTGGTGGAAAAGGTGGAGACATTATTTTTGAAGTAGATAAAGGACTTGGAACTTTAATCGATTTAAAATTTCATAAAATTATGAAAGCTGATAAGGGCGAGAATGGAAGTGGCAAGAATTGTCGTGGTAAAAATGCCGAAGATATCGTGATTCATGTGCCTGCTGGGACAACGATCTATGATGAAGATACAGGGCTAGTCATTGCTGATTTAACCGAAGATCAAGAACAAGTTGTTGTTGCCCATGGAGGAAGAGGTGGGAGAGGTAATGTTGCCTTTGCTACACATGAAAAACCTGCTCCAAATTTTTCAGAATTAGGGGAACCTGGAGAGATTCGATATATTCGTTGTGAATTAAAACTTATCGCGGATGTAGGAATTATTGGGATGCCTAGTGTTGGAAAAAGTACGATTTTGGATGCAGTCACAAAAGCAAATCCGAAAATTGCAAGTTATCATTTTACAACCATTAGTCCAAATTTAGGAGTCGTCGAATTAAAAGATAAACGAAGCTTTATTCTTGCTGATTTACCAGGACTCATTGAAGGAGCCCATGAAGGAGTAGGACTTGGCATTCAATTTTTAAAACATGCGATGCGAACTCGTATGCTGTTACATGTTTTGGATATGGCTGGGTCTGAAGGAAGAGACCCCATTGAAGATTATGAAGTGATTCGGCGAGAAATTGTCTCTTATAATGATTCACTTGCTCATAAAAAAGAAGTAATCGTGGCAAATAAAAAAGATATGGATGGATTTGATGAGAATTTAAAACGTTTTAAAGAAAAATATCCAGATGCTATTATTTTTCCTATCAGTGCAATTCTACATGAAGGTTTAGATGAATTAATGATATATCTAAAAGATACTTTAGAAACCATTGATGAAAGTCCTATTTATCAAGATGATGATTATGAAAGTACGATTGTCTATCGTTTTCAAAATGAAAAACCATATACCATTACAAAAGAAGATGGAATATGGGTTTTAAGAGGGGCAGAAATTGAAAAATTATTTGCTATGACTCGTTTTAATGAGGATGAAGCTGTTCTTCGTTTTGCTAGAAAACTAAAAGGAATGGGTATTGATGATGAATTAGAACGCCTTGGGGCGAAAAGAGGAGATGAAGTCCAAATTTTAGATTACATCTTTGAATGGCGTGAATAAACAAAAAAGGGGCTGAGTAGAAATGAATAATTTCTATTCAGTTCTTTTTTAATTTATTCAAAAAAATAAAAAGTCCCGAAATCATAAGACTTCAAGACCAATTCGTGATACAATCTAATTGACGAAAGAAGATGTATCACATGGGATATTTTAACACAAAAAGACCAATTTTCATAGTCCCCTCAGTGAAATGCCAGGATAAACGCATGAGTTTTTGAAATTCATGCTTTTTTCATGTATAATGGAGAAAAGGATAGAGGGAATATGAGT
>CANRDF010000094.1 GCA_947629255.1 uncultured Bacilli bacterium | reverse complement strand
GCTTTTTTTGCTCTTTCGGTTGCTTCTTTTTTAGAAATACCAGACAATGTTAAAGCTAGTTTTACATTTGATAAAACAGATTGATGAGTGATTAAGTTATAGCTTTGGAATACAAAACCAATTCGGTGATTTCTATAGCTATCCCAGTCTGCATCTTTGAATTTCTTAGTACTGATTTCATTAATGATTAAGTCACCCGAATCATAATGGTCTAAACCACCAATAATATTTAAGAATGTTGTTTTTCCACTTCCTGATGGACCAAGAATACTTGCAAATTCACATTTTCGAAAATTCACACTGACATCATCTAAGGCTTTTTGTTTAAAACCTTCGGTGTTATATTCTTTTTTAATATTTTTAATTTCTAACATATGAATGTCCTCCTGTTTTATTATAATACTACTTTGTTCTTTTTTTGACAAGCTCTAGAGCTTTTATTGACATTTTTTTAAGAAATAGGTTATACTAAAAACGCATGCAGGGAAGTGCATGCTAAGAAGATATAAGCTTTTATATCGTATGATGGGTTTCCTTTTTGGGACCCTTTTAATTTTGGCGATAACTATTTGATTCGATTAATAACATAATGACTATAATTTCTAATAATATAATCTGCATTTTTACCTCCTTTTCTATTATATCTTCTTACTTAAAATTAATTTTAAAAGTTAATCTTAAGTAAAAAGACATTTAAATGATATCTTTATATTCCTTTGCTCTTAATAATTTTTCTTTTTTTATATAACGTATTGGACGAGTATATACGGCATTTAAATCTTTAAGGGGAATACCAGGGGTAATCGTATGAATAGCGCCTTTGAAATAGATTCTATATTTTTTTTGATTATCTAATGTGACTTCTTCAAAGCTATCTATTTCGGCCCAGTATTTAATTTGTTGTACTGGATGCCCAAGATACAATGCAAAATATTTTAAATATTTTAATTTTTCTGGATTAATTTTTGTGTATTCCCAATATTGATTTTCTAAAATGAATGCTTCTCCACTACTTTGAGATGGAACAAGGATAGTATCGTAAGGTTCTTTTTTTACTTTTTCATATTCATTTTCAAATTCATCAATAGCTGTAGGAATACTTTCTAATAAACAATCGATTGCTTTTTGAATCAAAATGTTTCGATTTACTTTTCCATCAGAGTATTTTGATAATATACTTACATAGTTATCTAGTTTGTCTATTGTGTGTTGTGGTAAGAATAAGGCGACTTGTTTTTTTTCTCTATCTTCTTTGGGCACTAATAAACTTTTAATGTCATTTACTAAATTTTGGTTCATATTTTCATCTCCTAAAAACATTATAGCTTTTATTTGTTTATATGTCAACCTTTATTTTTTGAAATATGTTTAAACATATAGGGAGTATATTTTGTGAATAGAGAATTTCATTTTTTGTATCACGACTGTGTTTATGAAGATTTTTTGATTATTGACTTATTATATATATTAAATGTAATATTAATAATATTAGTATAAGAAAGAGAGAAAATATATGAGAAAGGTGTTGAAAGTTTTTTTCGTTGTTTTAGGAACTTTGGTGGGAATTATAGTGTTTGATGCAACATTATCAAAGGTCCTTGATCGTAGTCCGTTTCTAAAAATAACTGAAAATTACAATGATGGAAATATATTAAAAAGAGATATAGGAATTTTTACATATACTTATGTTTTTGCTAGTGGAGAAAAAGTAACGATTTATAGATGGGAAAAATATTCTCCACCAGTAGATACTTCAAATGGAAATGATGAAATGGAAGAGGAGAAAAATATGAATGTGATTATAAATAATCAAAAGTATCATGTAATATTAGAGAATAATGAAACTGTCAAAGAATTTTTGAATTTATTACCACAAGAATTTACGATGGAAGAATTAAATGGTAATGAAAAATATGTTTATATAGATGAGACGCTTCCAACCAATGCTACTAATCCGAACCATATTATGGCAGGAGATATCATGTTATATGGTGATCATTGTATAGTTATTTTTTATAAATCATTCGATACAAGTTATCGTTATACTAAAATAGGTTATATTGATGAATTGCCTGATATAGGAAATGGAAGTATTCATGTTCGTTTTGAAAAATAAATAGGGAAGAAAGATTGTATGAAAAATATTATAAAAATGTTTAATAAAGAAAGAATTATAAATATGATTTTAATCACAGTGTATTTTCTCATATTATGCTTTATTATTTTTGTCCATTTATTATTTTTTGGAATTATTCAAGATTATCAATGTGTTCATGTAAATAAAAATAATAAAGAACAGGTAATCAGTTTGTTACGAGAGCAAGAAGAAAAAATGTTTTTAGATGAAAATGTTACATTAAATGATTGTTATGAAACACTTAAAAAAATACAAGTGAAATATCGTTTTCCAGATACAGAAGATTACATCCTTTATTGTAATCAAGATGAAGTTCATTTTTCTTTAGACCGTTTTAATGATAATCTTCTTGAATATATGGGTGAGCATGGGCATTTAGTTTATAAATTTAAGTGATAAAGTCATTGTTTTTATCATGGTATAAGAAATTTATTTATAGTTATTTTGTGCTTTTTGAATATAATTCTAATTAAAATTTAAAGTTTCATGTTATAATTCTTATAGAGGTTATGAGTTATATGAAAAGAAGTGTTGTGTTATTTTTGGTATTGGTCGTTTTTTATCCTACTGTGGTAAAAGCCAATATTGTTTGTAATGATGGTACAAGAAGTCCAAGTTGTAGTACTTGTCATAAAGGCTGTTGTTCAAAGCATGGTGGTTGTTCAAGTAGTTCTAGTAGCAGTTCATCAAGTTCTAGTGGGTCTAGCAGTTCTTCGAGTTCATCTTCTAGCTCATCTAGTTCTGCGAATACCAAACCAGTTGTTCCAGAAGTAGTTAAAAGTAGTGATACTTCTTTAATAAAGGTAACGATTGATGAAGAAAATATTCCTGTTATGGATAATATGACTTATACAACTACCAAAGAAAGTGTGATGATATTAGCGGTTGCTAATGATTCTAAAGCAACTTTAGATTATACAAAAAATCCAAATTTAATCATTGGAGATAATGTTGTTGATATTAAAGTGACAGCAGAAAATGGTAATGTGAAAAATTATAAGTTAGTTATTACAAGAGAAAAAATATTAAGTGATAATAAAAACATTAAAATTTTTGTTGCAAGTAAAGAGGTCACTTTTCATTTGTTTAAAAGTGATGCTATTCATATTCCTTATAATGAAGAAAAAATTGATATTACTTATGAATTAGAAGACCTTAATGCTCATGCTGAAATTATTGGTAATGAAAATTTACAAGTTGGTCCCAATGAAGTCATTGTAAGAGTTACAGCCGAGAATGGGGAAACTCAAGATTACATATTGGTTGTTGAAAAAGAAGAACTAAAACAGGAGGAAGTCAAAGAAGAAAAGGATGAAGTTCCCGAAGAAAATATAGTTCAAAAAGAAGATAAAGTTCAAAATGAGTCTCAAACTGAAAATGACGTTACAGATATTCCTTCTATTTTACTAAGTGCTGGTGTTTTAGGAGGAACATCATATTTAATTTATAAGAGTCTAAAGAAAAAATAGATTCATCATGGTTACAGTTTTGTGACTACAAGGAAAAAAATCAAAATTTTTTAGCAAAATCCAATATTTATTGATATAATTAGAAT
>CANRDF010000093.1 GCA_947629255.1 uncultured Bacilli bacterium | reverse complement strand
TAAACAATGAATTGAATAGGACATTTTGTTTTGAAAATTCTTCAAAAAAAGCGGACATTTTGAATTGTAAGTCACAGTGACATCTCAAAAATCCTTGTTTTTAATAAGTATTATTGCTATAATAAAGATGTTTAGAAAACGAGGAGGAAAAAATGAAAAAATGTGTAAAAATGTTTACAATAGGAGCATGTACCTTACTATTATGTGGATGCGGTGAAATTCCTAAATTAAGTGATGGAAGTGAAGCTGTTGTAAATTTTAAAGATTTAGAAGGGGTATCAGCAAATGAGATTTATCAACAAATGAAAGAAACATATGGACTTGATGCATTACTTACACTTATGGATACCAAAATCTTGGAACATGAGTATCCAGATGATTTAGAAACATTAAAGAATAATGCAAAAAGTGCAGTGGATTCTATGATTAATACAGTGGGAAAAGACCAAATTGAAGCTTACTATGGTTCTACTGATAATTATCAAAATGCTATTTATCTAAGTTCTTTACAACAAAAAGCAATTTTAGATTATGCAAAAACTTTAGTAAGTGATAAAGAAAAACAATCTTATTATGATAAGAATATTTATGGAGATGTAAAAGTAAGTCATATCTTGATTGAAACTGGTGTTACAAGTGATACTTCAAGTGAAGATAAAACAAAATTAGAAACAGAAGCTAAAAATAAAGTCAATGATATTATCAAAAAATTGGATGAAGCTGATGATAAATTTGCTAAGTTTAAAGAACTTGCAAAGGAATATTCAGCGGATGCCGCGACAAAAGATAATGGTGGAGATTTAGGTTCTATTAATACAAATACTTTATCAAGTCAATATGATGAATTATTAAAAGCAGCTAGAGAACTTAAAGATGGCGAGTATTCAAAGAGTGTGATTACAACAGAACTTGGTTATCATGTCATTTATCGTGAATCTTCTAGTGAAAAGCCTTCATTTGAAGATAAGAAAGATGAGATTACCGAATCTCTTGCGAATCAAAAAATATCTGAAGATGCAACTATTCGAGTAACCGCGATGGATGAACTTAGAAAAAAATATGATATGGACATTAAAGATGAAGACATCAAGAAACAATATTCTAATTATATAGCAAATCAAATCGCAAGTGCGAAAGGAACAACTTCAAATTAATAAGCGAAAGCTTATTTTTTCTTTTCTAAGACTTAGAAACTCGACATAAAAAAAGAAAATCATCCTTTCTTTTTAATACTTTTAAAATTCTTTTTTTAAAATTCTTGGATAATCTTCACTTGTTTTTAATTGTTTTATATGTTCATTTTGAGATATAAAATCTAAGTGAGAAAAATACCAATTACCACAACGAAGTTGAGTAACAATTCTTTGATGAACTTTTAAAGTTAAAAGAGAATTTTCTTCTTCTGTAATAATCTCTATATCAGGAAGTATTTCACCATAATAGCAATCCAAAATTAAATTGATGGGAGTAAAACTAGTTAATTTAGAGTACTCTTCAGCTACTGTATTATTATCAACAATTTTCTCAATCATTGTTTGTAGAGAAGTCGGACTCTTTTTCTTTTCTATTTGATATAACATATAATTCCAAGCAGCGGCATCATAAAATCTGCTTTCTATTTTTTTGGGATCTTGATTTCCAAGCCAAATAAGATCTTCTCTTAATATTCCATGAAAAACTTCTCTATAGAGAAAAGTAGGACTAAAAGGATTGGATTTATAAATTACAATGGAAAAAAAATTATTGGTAACATAAGTATGAGGAGAGATGATAATAGAATGATTTTTTTCATCATCTATTTTTTGAATATCGTAACTTAAAGAAGGATTTCTATAATCAATAATATAATTTTCCGAAAAATGTAAAGAGCCTAAAAATTCACTAAAAAAATAAAAAATGGCATTTTTTTCTTCTTCAGTTAAAAAACTGTTTTTCAATAAATTATTAATGTTATCATATAACCAAGCATTCATCATAAATAGTTTTCTCCTTTTCTTAGAAAAATATTCTAAAATGAGTAAAAAAAATTGTCAAGGGAAAAACAGTTTTTGTTTGACTTTCTAGGTTAAAACCTTTACAATAAATCGTACTGGTGATTCATATGAAAAATTTTTCTTTACAATTTCTAATTGGTAAAAATTCTTTAACGAAAGAAAACCAAGGATCTCCTTTTGCACTTTTAGAAAAACAACTTTCTTTGTCTATTCCGCTAATTACAGGGATGAATATTACTTTTCAAAAGAAAAAAAAGAAATGGAATCAAAAAGTGTATGTAGGTAGGGAATTAAAAATCCAAGAGTTACAAAAAAATCCAAATCTTTTAGAAAAATATAATATCAATATCGAAGAGCTTGCTGATATTGCGGTGGAAGGTTATCAAAAAGTATGTGTTTTAAATTATAAAAAGTATGACAGCGTTCTCGTTGGAGTAAACGATGAAGATTTAATTGTACCTGATTACTTTGCTTTAAAAAAATATATTTATGTATTAAAAGAAAATGTATCTTAATGAGAGTTTTGAATATAATCACGAATTCTTGCATAGTGATCTTCATAAAAGTGAACGTGATTGGCATTTAGAGTTTGAAAAAAGTTTCCATTGGCATTCTTGCGAATGTTTTCCACAATTTCCATAGATTTCTGTGGATTTTTTTCATATATCTCAGCTAAATCTAAATTTATAAGGAAAGCAAGAGCATACTTTGCATCTTGAATTGGTTCTAAAGCAAGAATACTTTTTAAAATATCTAGCAAAAGGACTGTCCAAAGTTTGTAATTCTATTTTTTCTAAATCTATTTTTTTAGTTTGTTCATAATCCTTACAAACTAAATTACAAAGATATAGAGAGTAGAAATGCAAGAATCCATTCGCAAAATAATTGTCTCGTGTTCTTTCGATGATTTTAGATGAAACATGTTTTTCTTTTAAATAAAGAGAGAATAGGAAATCACTAAGGTCTCCTTCTAATTCAGATAAATACCACGAATACGTATTTTCCATTTCATTTTTATACTGAAAGTAATAAGCATGAAAAAGCTCATGATTTAATGTTGCAACATCTTCTAAAGTATTTCTTTTATTCATTCGAATAAAAGGATAATAATGATTTCTTATCCAAAAAGTGATTGTTTCTCCTAAATAATTTGGATTTTGAAAAGTCATTTGTAAAAAATCTTGATGTTCGAAAAAATATTTTTGAATAAATTGTATAAACGGTTTGTAATTTAACCAAGTTGCATACTGAAAAGATTGCTCGAGTAATTTTTGAGTAGTCAAAGTAGTTCGTGGTAAGCATTGATAAAAGGCATCTTTTTCATAATCCTCATACAGAAAAAGACTATTTAAAATCACTTCTTTAATCCAATGAGGAATCTTTAAATATTCTTCATAGATGTCTTTTCTTAAAATTTGATCTTTATCTAAATAAATACATTTCTTTTTCGTGGAATTTTTTCTTAATTGCTTTAATTCCATCAGTTGTTTTTCTAAAAATTTTTTTTGGTAAAAAGCTAAGTCTTTTTGATGTAAATCTTCTGTTGTTACGTTAATTAAATGATGAATTAATTTTTGATTCCAACCTTCATTCATAGAGATGCCCCCTAAACAAGAAATATTCTATCATAAATTAATAAATTTTTTTCATTAATTTACATTTTAAAATATACATGATAAAATTTAATAGTAAAGACTAGGTGATGGAAATGAAGAAAGGATTTACTCTTGTAGAATTATTAGTCGTTATTGCAATACTAGGACTATTAATAGGAGTATCAGTACC
>CANRDF010000092.1 GCA_947629255.1 uncultured Bacilli bacterium | reverse complement strand
TTAAACAATGAATTGAATAGGACATTTTGTTTTGAAAATTCTTCAAAAAAAGCGGACATTTTGAATTGTAAGTCACAATCCATTCATTTTTAATTGACAAATGTTTCATTTTAAAAGATAATATTAATAGATAATAGAAAGTGGTGTATGAAATGAAATATAAATCATTATACATTGTTTTTGCTTCTTCTTTGCTTATTTTATTTGTTCTTGTATATCAAGGAACTTTTGCTTATTTTACATCAAATGTAGCAGATGATCGAAGAGGAGAAGATGCTGGAAAAACAGCTTTGAGTACTGCTGATTTAGAAGATTTAACATTAGTGAATAGTGGAAATTCAGATGGAAGTTTATGGATACCTGGCACGACTAAAGATTTTACATTTAAGATTAATAATCCTAGCTCTGTTGCATTATGTGTGAAGTTGGTTTGGAAAGATGTATCAAATACATGGGTAAATAAAAATGATTTAGTATTTACTTTAACAGATTCTAAAGGAACTGACATTGTAAGTTCGACACCATTTCCAAGTAATGATGATGAAGTTCTAGTCGCTTCTTTTCAAGTTCCAAATGGAGAAAATAATTATACTATAAAAGTAACTTATACTAATACAAATGAAAATCAATATGAAGATATGGGACAATCTTTCAGAGCAACAGTAGAAGGTCAATTAACAGAATGCTCTTCTTGGGGGGGGGGGTAGTCGACCCATCTAGTAATCCTACACCATTCCCTGATAGTGTATTTGCAAATGTAATAGATGAAGAAGCAGGAACGGGAGAGCCTGATGAAAATGGAAATGGACTTTACAAGGTCAGTCATGCCGATGGACCCGAAGGATGGACCGAACCAGAGTTAAGATATGCAGGGAAAGATCCAAGTAACTATGTTACATTTAATGGAGAAAACTGGCGAATTATAGGACTTGTCAATGTGAAAACAACAAGTGGAATTCAACAAAGAATAAAAATAATAAGAGCTGACAGCATAGGAAATTACAGTTGGGATTATAAAACAAACGGAAAAGGAAGTTCAGCAAGTGAATATGGAAGTAATGATTGGACAGATAGTCAATTAATGGAAATGCTAAATGGAATTTATTATAATAGTCAAAGTGGAAATTGCTATCAAGGAAGTACTAGTGCTAAAATATGTAATTTTACTCAAAGTAGTAGTGGAGTCAAAGGACTAAATGCAACCGCACAAGGAATGATAGCTTCAGATATTATATGGAATTTAGGAGGAACAGAAAGTTACACAAATGCAAGTAATGGATTAGTAACTCATTGGTATGGATATGAAAGAGGAACGACAGTTCTGAGTGGTAGACCAACAGAATGGCAAGCAAGTAATACAGCAAAGGCATCTGCAGAAACGACAAGTACAAAAGTAATTGACTCTAGTTTATTTCGAAGTATTGCCCTTCCATATCCAAGTGATTATGGATATGCAACAAGTGGTGGTTCTACTGGAAGAGCAGCATGTCTAGCCAAAGAATTATATAGTTGGAGAAGTGATTATATAGATTGCGGGAATAATGACTGGTTAAAACCAGCAAGTGGGTATATGTGGACGTTATCGCCGAATTCGTCTTACTCCCGCTATGTGTTCCTTGTGACTTCGGTCGGGTATGTCGACAACCCCTACGCTCGCAACTCCCGCGGTGTTTGGCCTGCCCTTTATCTGTCACCCTCTGTGAGCATCTCGGGTGATCATCAAGGAACTGCGGAAGATCCATACACCTTAGAAACTGAGTAATTTGAGCCATTGGATGACGGGTTGTATTTTTTGCTCAACGCCTTGGCGTGAAGAAATAGTTTTACTGGAGTATAAAGAAAACTTTGTATTGAATGTAAAACTATGTAGAATGATGAGGGGGTTTCAAGTTTTGCCTTGTCAAAACTTGGAAAAAATTTTAAAAAAGAAGGTAATTTTGGTGCTTATGGACTCATTTAAACAAAATTGCAACTTTTTTTAAGAAATTTACAAAAAACACTTGTAAAAGCTTAGAAAGTTAAAGTATTTCTTATCAAAAGCTTCGACTAGGATATTATTTAACAATAATGTAGCGGAAAAGAATAACAGGAAATTTTATGAAGGAAATGCAAGATTAAATAAATATTTATTTCTATCTCAAGTTCTTTATCTTGCAAGATTTGATGAAAAACTTATTTTAGATGATTTCGTGGCTTATGAAAATGGACCAGTCATCGAAAATATCATGACACAATATCCTTTAATTGTTTCTAGAAATGAAACAGTAGTTCTTCCAAAAAATATATAAGAATATTTAGATAAGGTTTATGATGCTTTAAAAAATGCAACTTATGCAGAAATGATTGAAATTTCACATGAAGATCCAGAATGGATACACAATAATACTTTTTATGCTCCAGTAATGAACTTAGAAGAAAATATAGAAGAATACAAACATAGATACAAAGGATTAATAGAAGCTTTAAAAATTAATAGAGAGTAAAGCGTAACATCTTTACTTTTTTTACACTTTTTCTATATGTATATTAAATGTAAATCAAGATAGTGAAAATAATCGAAAATGTAAACTAAATGTAAATTTTTCAATTTTTTTAAAGAAATTTACGTAAAAAAAAAGGAAATCGACACTTTTTCTTGAATATATATATAGGAGGTTATTTTATATCATGATAGAAAAAGTCAAATTTATCCCTTTAACAGATGATGTTATGTTTAAAGAAACTTTTGGAAGATTTCAAAATATTCTTTTGATTGAAAGATTCTTAGAACAATATTTTCATTTGCCAAAAGGGTCTTTAAGAAAAAAAGTAATCGTGAAAATGGAGTCAACATTAGAGAAAGGAAAGTACAAGGATAAGAATAGCAGAGGAGACATTTTACTTTATTTGGATGATAAAATTATTAATCTTGAAGTTTACCGAGTCTTCAATAAAGATTCTTTAGATAAGTCAGTCTTTTATAGTAATCGAATCAGTGGAACATCTTTAGAAAGTGGAGCTGAATATAATGAGTTAAAACCATTTATAAGTATTAATATAGTTGAGAAAGTAGAAGGATTAGAACTTTCAGATGAAGTGATATCAAATTATAAATATCAAAACCATGAAAGGGAGCTCACAGATAAGATGGAGATTGTGATAATAAGACTTGACAAGTTAAAAGAGATTCCTTATAATGTAGGTGAAGATGAATTTAAAACAACATTAAGATTTATTGGAGCAGAAACTCAAGAAAAAAGAGATTATTATGCAGAAAAGGGAGGAGAATATCTCATGAGTGTTAATTATTTTTTAAATGGATTTATGGATGATGAATATTGTAACACTATGTTTACAATGGAAAACAAAATCAAAGAGACTGGAAGGGCAGAAGGTAAAATAGAGGGCAAGACAGAACGAAACATAGAAATAGCTAAGTCAATGTTAAAAAAATCAGATATTGATTATGTTTCGGAAATTACAGGTTTATCTAAAAGGAAACTTAAGAAACTAAAAAATGAGATTCAAAAAAAGGAAATTACTGTATGAGTGCAAATCGGTTAATTGAAAAATTCATGAATGATGAGGAAGCCAATGAAATGTTTAGTATGGAAAACAAAATCAAAGAGACAGGAATAGATGAAAAAACTTCTATTGCTCAAAAAATGTTAAAGAGAAATTGTGATTACTCATTTATTTCAGAGATGACAGGTCTTAGTACACCAGAAATTGAAACACTTCACGAGAAATTAGCAGCAGTCTAGTTTCTTTTTTTGATTTAAAATACATATGAAAAAAAAGTCACCGAATTTTGTTACTATTCACAGCCCAGGAAAGTGAATAAGTGGTAAAGATATTAACAAAATGCGATGAAAAGGGAAAAAATCGCA
>CANRDF010000091.1 GCA_947629255.1 uncultured Bacilli bacterium | reverse complement strand
TTGGCATTTTTCTTGTTTTCCATGATAATATTAATTCCCTGATAAAATGTATTATCAGGGATCCCTGATAATATGTTTTAGGATTACAATAGTAGACAAATTCATAAAAGTGAGATGTCTACTTTTTCTCTGGAAAAATATTTACATTGCGAAATTGGAATAAAGAAAATCAATTTCTTCTATCATATTTTTCTTCGTTTTGTTTCATTTCATGATATACTTATTAAGAGGTGTAATATGGAACAATTTAGACCAGATATGTATAAAAAAAGTATATATGAAATAGATTATGAAAAATTAAAAAAACATGGAATTAAATGTATTTTATTTGATTTAGATAATACTCTTGCTCCCATTAGTGAAGAAGAACCAGATAAAAAATTATTAGATTTCTTTTTATATTTGGAAGATTTAGGAATGAAAGCGATTATTTTAAGTAATGCTCCTAAAAAAAGAGTGTTGCCATTTAAAGAAAAATGTAATGTTGATTCGGCATTTAAAGCACATAAACCAAGTAAGAAAAAATATCAGAAAATACTTACTACATACCATTTAAAGGATACGGATATTGCTTGTGTAGGAGATCAACTCATTACTGATATTTATGGAGCCAATCGGATGGGGTTTACTTCTATACTAGTAAATCCAATTAGTAAAAAAGATTATTTTATAACTAAAATCAATCGTTTCTTTGAAAAATTTATTTATAAATATTTTGAATCTCATGGCTTATTTAAAAAAGGAGAGTATTATGAATAAGATTTGCAGGGGGTGTGGGGTAAAACTTCAAACAGAATCCAAAGAAAAATTAGGTTATGTTAAAAATGAAGAAATGGATTATTGTATGCGTTGCTTTCGTTTAATTCATTATCATGATTATGAAAATGCTTTTGTAGAAAAGAATCCCAAAGAAATTATTGAAAAGGTTAATAAAATGAAAGGATTTGCTTTTTTCTTTGTAGACTTTTTAAATTTACATGAAGAGGCCATATCATTTTATAAAGAGATTTATTTACCAAAAGTTTTTGTGGTCAGTAAATTAGATTTAATTCCGAAAGAACTTTCTTTTGAAAAAATAAAAACTTGGTTAAAAGAAGTTTATCATATCGAGGAAGATATTTTATTTGTTCAAGAAAAGAAAATGGAAAGCTTAAAAAAGATTATGGATAAAATTCAAAGCCAAAAAGAAAAAAATATTTTCTTTTTGGGAGTTACCAATGCTGGGAAAAGCTCGATACTAAATTCTTTTTTAGAAAATAATGACTTAACTGTAAGTTCCATGCCTAACACAACTCTTGATTTTTTAAAAGTTGATTTTGATGATTTTTGTATCTATGATACACCAGGACTTTATTATCATGGGGTGAGTGATGATTTACTTCAAAAATCAATTGGAAAGGGTATGATTCATCCCATTACTTATCCTTTAAAACCAGAAGCTACTTTGGTGATAGAACATACATTAAAAATCAAAATGAATGTTTTAAATAATATTACTTGGTATGGAGTAAAAAGTATTTCTTTAGAAAAAGAATATAAAGAAAATACATTTGCTTTTCAAAAAGAAATACCAGCGAATTCTTGTGTTTTTGTGAAAGGAATTGGATTTTTTGCGATAAAGGATGAATGTATCATGTCTTTTGATGGACTACAGGAAGAAAACATATCAATTGTTCCATCTTTTAGGAGGTAGTAGTAAAATGTCAAAAATTAAAGTGATGAGTGAAAATCTTGCTAATAAAATTGCAGCTGGAGAAGTTGTTGAAAAATGTTCTTCTATCGTAAAAGAATTATGTGAAAATGCGATTGATGCCAAAGCAAAAAATATTATTATCAATTTATCAGAGGGTGGCAAAAAAGAAATTGAAGTCATTGATGATGGTGTCGGGATGAGTAGGGAAGATGCTTCTTTAGCTTTTTTAAGACATGCGACAAGTAAGATTTATAAAGATGATGATTTATTTTTTATTGATACTTTGGGATTCCGTGGTGAAGCACTTCCTTCCATTGCTAGTGTTTCTCGTGTGGAATTAAAAACGAGTGATGAAATAGAAGGAACCCATATCATTATGGAAGGTGGTGGTATACTTGTTGAAGAATCTTCGCCATTAAAAAAAGGAACTTCTATTAAAGTTACTAATCTATTTTATAATACTCCAGCTCGTTTAAAATATTTAAAAAGTGAAGCAAGTGAACTTGCAAGTTGTACTTCTTTTGTCGAAAGACTTGCTTTGTCCCATCCATCTATCTCTTTTACTTTAAATCATGAAAATCATTTAGTCGTAAAAACAAGTGGAAGTGGTGATTTATTAAAAGCAATTCATGAAATTTATGGAGTCAGTGTTTCTACCAAAATGTTAGAAGTGAAAGCAAGTAACGATGATTTTGATCTTTATGGTTATGTATGTAAGCCAGAGATTTTAAAGAGTAACCGTAACCACATGATTACTTTTGTGAATGATCGTGTTGTGAAAAACTATGACATTAATAAAGCCATTAATGATGCATATTATACCTATAAACCAGATATCAAATATCCAATCGTGATTCTAAAAATTAATACAGACCCAACATTAATTGATGTCAATATTCATCCAACTAAACAAGATATTAAATTATCTAAAATGGATGTCTTAACCGATTTAATTTTAAAAACAATTAAAGATGTTCTTTATAAAAATTTACTCATTCCAAATGCCGTTGAAAGGATGCCCGAATCCAATATTGCCAAACAAGAATTTGTAGATACCGTAGTTAAAGAATCAGATGAAGAGTATCTTCCTAAAAATATTCAAACAACGATGGACTTTGTAAATCTTGGGAAGGAAAGTCCATCTGAAGAAGAAACAGTCGTGAATCCTGACATGAAAGAATTGGTGTTATATCCTGTTGGTGTTGCCCATGGAACTTACATTATCGCGGAGAATGAAACTGGCGTCTTTTTAATAGACCAACATGCTGCGCAGGAAAGAGTAAATTATGAAAGAAATATGAAGGCATTGGCTTCTAAAAAAGTAAGTACCACAGACCTTTTATTTCCAATTACAATAGAACTTTCTCAAAGTGAATTTTTAAAATTAAAAAAAGAAGAAGAAACTTTAAAAGAAATGGGATTTGGAATCGAAGAATTTGGTTTAAATACTTTTGTGTTTAAAAGTCATCCAACTTGGTTACTAGAAGGACATGAAGAGGAAAGTATCAGAAGAATTGTCGATTTAATTATTGGAGGACTTTCTGGTTTTGATCGTATTAAATTTAATGAATCGATCGCGATTACTTTAGCATGTAAGATGTCTATTAAAGCAAACATGCATATTTCTCATGAAGCTCAAGAAGAATTATTAAAAGAATTATGTGCTTGTGATAATCCTTATAATTGTCCTCATGGGAGACCTACCATTATTAAATTCAGTATTTATGATTTAGAAAGAATGTTTAAAAGAAGCATGAATTAAAAGTGGCAAATTATTATATTTTATGCTTGTTAATATTATTAAAGTGTGTTAATATGTTCATAGGAAGTATTTAGTTACTGGGTGTCTACACTTCTCCTCTATAAATCTCTATAAATAAAAATTTTAGGAGAAGGGAGTGTTGCTCAATGAAAGAGATATTAAAAGAAATATTCAAATTCATAAGCATTTTATTCTGTGAGATAATTTTGTTATCAATCATCAATAAAATAGACACTTACAAGCAATTGTAAATGTCCTAACCAAATTTACGGTAGACATTCAGTAGTAGAAAACTGAATACTTCCTTTTTTAATTTTATGAAATTTCCTTCATCTGTATACAGTATAACAAAAATAAGATGAAAAATCAAGTGGCAAATTATTATATTTTATGCTTGTTAATATTATTAAAGTGTGTTAATATGTTCATAGGAAGTATTTAGTTA
>CANRDF010000090.1 GCA_947629255.1 uncultured Bacilli bacterium | reverse complement strand
AATCCCGTGATAGTTTAAAAAAGGTGAAAATTGTTAAAATTCTCACCCTTTTCTTGTGCTAGTCACAAAACTGTAACGTTCCATCTATTATTTTTGAATCGCCATCATATTAAATAAGAAAATAACCCAAATTCCCATCACTAAAGAAGCCTTATAACGATACATCTCATGCGCTGCAACTAATTTATCACACAAACCCAAAAGATAACTTTCTTTATATTTTGGAATACGATCACAAATGGGAAACATATGAGTTCGAATCATGTCTGCTTGTTTCTCATCGATATCAAAATATTCTCTGGCATTAATCACTGCAAACTTTGGATGTATTTTGAATGTTTCACCAGTTGTATAATTTTTTAATTCACTATCAAAATAGAAATCATGGAGCAAAGCTGCTCTCGTGGCTCTCTCATAATCTAAATTTAATTTTTTCGTAACAGAATAAGTCATCTTGGCGACTCGAAGAGAATGCTCATAACGACTAATCCCGTGATGCAATTCATGTTTTAATTCATAGAACTTTGGATGATTAACGATATCATTCACAATCGTATCAAAATCATAAGCGTGTTTATGAAAACCCATCTTTATTCACCTCGGACTATCTCATTATATCATATTTTCCAAAAAATGCAAATAGAACTTGCATTTTTATTCCATTAGCATACATATGTATTTTTCTTTATATTTCGACTAAAATGACATCCGTACCTATTCTTTTAATTTGTTGAAATGTAATGGTGATTTCACCATTTGATTTCCAGAACTTCCAAAAACGAATAGGCATCACGGAAAAGTAATCCACCTTACCACTTTCTTCAATCGTAGCATCCACGATTCTTCCAAGTCTTTTTCCATCTTGCAAATTCACCACATCTTTTCTTTGTAAATCTGATAAATTCATAAAACATCTCCTATTTCAAGATATGAAAAAAGTAAGAATTTCATTATTTCTTACTTTCATTTGCATCATAATGATTTAAAATTTTTAATATTCCCTCATAAGGAAGGAACGCGCAATGCTTTCGGTTGGCCTGTTTGTAAATTTCATTATAGGCATTTGCTTCTTTTAAAATTTCTTCGTCATATTCCTGCTCGTTTAACATATGATCAAAGTTTTCAATGTATTCTTTAGCATCATGCACAGACTTACCAATCAAATTATGGATCATTATAGATGTAGAGGACGTTGATATCGCACAAGCTTCTCCATCAAAACAAATATCTTCAATGATTCCGTCTTTTATTTTGACATAAATATCTAAGTTATCAATACATGATTCATTATTGGTATTTACTTTTTCATATTCTTTGTCTTCTGTTCTATGACGATGTTCTGGTTGCATATAGTGTTCCATAATAATTTCTCTTCTTAATTCTTCATCCATTTAGAGCATCTCCTTTAAAATCTTTTCTTTATCTTTTAAAAGTTCAACTAACGCATCAATATCACTTTCGGTATTATAAAAATACAAACTAACACGTAAACTGTTTTTCACTCCAACTTCACTTTTTAATATTTTGGCACAGTGGTTCCCTGCTCTTACACAAATCTTATATTTATTTAAGTAATACGCGACATCTTGTGGAAATATCCCATCGACATTAAAGGATAAAATTCCTCCATCAGCTTCTAAGTTGATTAAATCAAGGTGTGGAATATCAATCATTTGGTCTATTGCATATTTTCTTAATTTCTTTTCCTGTTCTTCGATTTTGTCCATCCCAATTTTTTCTAGATAACGAATGGCTTCACCAAGTCCTATTGCTCCAGCAATATTTGGAGTTCCAGCTTCGAGTCTCGTTGGAAGTTCTTTATAGTAAATTTCATCTGGACTATCAAAAGATTCATTCATTCCTCCTCCGACATTCACGGGGTCTAATTCTTCTAAAAGTTCTTTCTTCCCATAAAGCACTCCAATACCCGTCGGTCCACACATTTTATGACCAGAAAAAGCTAGGAAGTCCACATCTAAATCTTGAACATCCGTCTTACGATGAGGAACCGATTGAGCTCCATCCATTACCACAAAGATATTGTGTTGATGCGCAAAAGCCGTGATTTCTTTCATTGGTCTTTCATCACCTATGACATTGGTAATTCCAGCAAGGGCAATCACTTTAGTTTTTGGAGTCACACTTTTTTTCACATTCTCTAAAGTCACATAATGATTTTCATCTAAAGGAATGTATTTGACAAGAGCTCCACACTCATTTTGCAAACGAAACCAAGGTAAGACATTCGATGCATGTTCACTTTTAGTAATCAAGATTTCATCATTGGGTTCTAAAAATTTTTTGAAAAATCCACTGGCAATCATATTTAAAGATTCTGTTGTGCCACTTGTAAAAACAATACTTTCTTTATCTTTCGCATTGATAAACTTTCGAACCTCTTCTCGCGCATTTTCATACTCTTGATCCACTTTATAAGAAATATCATAATCCCCTCGGTGAGCATTTGCCGAATACGTTTCATAATATTCATTCATTTTATCTATAACACATTTTGGTTTTAAAGTCGTTGCCCCATTATCTAAATAAATGAGTTCTTGTTTAAGCATTGGAAAATCTTCTAAATTCATAAGTACCCTCCTTTCTTTTATTTTAACATACTTTTTAAAAAACTCTCACGAATCACTTGTCTTGCTTTTTCTTCTGAGATTCCTTTGGACTCTAGATAAAATAAGTCTTCTTCTCTAATACTTCCAATCGAAACATTATGACTAGCTTCAACTTCGTTGCTATCTACAAATAATTCGGGAAGACACTCAATATAACTCTGTTCTTCGTTTAGATATTTCACATCTTCTAAGAAAGTATTTTCAGTTGTATCTTTTTTTAAAACACCTCTTGTTTTTACTACAGTATGAGAATTTTCTTCGCCAACTAAACGAATTTTAATCTCACTCATAGAATGACTTCCACTGACTTCATTTTGAATTGTAAGAGTATTTTTTCCTTTGGTAAGAAGTCCTAGATGAAATACAAGGGAAGAGTCCGTTTTACTTTCTATTTGGATAGTTCCACTTCTATTTTCTAAAGTCTCTAACGCATGAAGATCCAGATGACTTTTTTCTTCTAAAAGGATCTTTACATCAAATTTTTCTTTAGGAAATAATATTTTTTCAATTTTCATAGATTTCGTTACATTTAGGATAGATGCACCAGCTGGAATATTCCAAACTTTCATGAGTATCAAGTCATTTTGGGTGTCATACTCTATTTTATTCATGAGACTCACTTCCACTCACGTTATTTGTCTCAAGAAATCCATACTTTTCAATTTTTTTAGCAAGAGAAAGGTCTCCACTTTCTACAATAGTACCTTCATTCATTCGATGCACATGGGTCGGTTTTAAAATATCAATTAAACTTTGTTGATGGGTAATCACTAAAATACTTGCACCTGTTTTCTCATGATACTCTCTTAAATTTTCACCAACAAGCCTTAAAGCATCAACATCAAGTCCTGAATCAATTTCATCTAATAAAAGAAAGTTTGGTTCTAAAATCCACATACCAAGTAACTCGTTTTTCTTTCTTTCTCCTCCACTCATTCCCACATTTACTTCACGATTTACAAAGTTTGTTGGAAGATGAAGCTTCTCACAGACCTCTTTACATTTTTTATAAAAGGAAAAGGCATCTACTTTTTCTCCTTTTTCAATGAAAGCAGTTCTTAGCATCTCGGCATTTGTAATTCCTTCAATTTCAATTGGAGTCTGACTAATATAATAAAGACCAAGTCTTGCGATTTCATTAGGTTTTAAATCCGTAATTTCTTTTCCATGAAAAAGAATATGACCACTTTTTATTTGATAACTTGGATGATGCATAATAGACTTTACTACTGTACTTTTTCCAGCTCCATTCGGTCCCATTAAAACATGAATCTCCCCATCTTGAATCTTTAAATTGAAAGATTTTAATATTTCTTTTTCTTCACAGGCTACTGTTAAATTTTGAATTTCTAACATAAAAAAGACCTCCATGTACTTTATTGTACCACAGAAGCCCATATTTTCCTAGATTTTATCTTGATATTTTTTGAAAAGCCGTTACAGTTTTGTGACTACAAGGAAAAAAATCAAAATTTTTTAGCAAAATCCAATATTTATTGATATAATTAGAAT
>CANRDF010000089.1 GCA_947629255.1 uncultured Bacilli bacterium | reverse complement strand
AATAAATTTTATTCATTCTTCAAAAAATTCATTTTCTCTTTATATCGATTCATTAAATGAAATGTATCAGCATGACTAATATGTCCTAGCCAAGAATTCCAACATCTTTGAACTTCATATAAATCTAAAGTTCCCTTTTCAAACTCTTCATTCCATCTTTTTATTTTCTTTCGCATTCCTTTTTTACTTCTTTTTCTTACTTTTCTATGTGTTTCATAAGTAATATATCCACAAAAATCAACCCCCAAACTATTCGGATAATAACGGCTTTTTCGATTAAATTCCAATTTTAAATGTTCTTTCACAAAATTCTCTGTTAACTTATAATATTGTTTAGCCTGTTCTTTATTCTCACAAAGAATAATAAAATCATCCATATGTCTTACATAATATTTTATTTTTAAAACTTCTTTTACATAATGGTCTAATTCATTCAAATAAATATTAGCAAAGAATTGAGAGGTATAATTCCCAATAGGAATACCTGTATCATCACTTTCATCAAAAATAATTTTATGAGTAAACTTTAAAAGTTTTTTATCACTAATTTTCTCTTTCATTAGTTGAAATAAAATATTTCGATTAATACTATGAAAATAATCTTTAATATCACACTTTAAAATATAATAATGTTGATATTTTCTTTTCATTTTTCTCATCATAATTTGTAAATCATCTACTGCTTTATGTCCACCCTTTTGAGGTAAACAAGCATAAGTATGATAAATAAATCTTGGTAGCATATACGGCTTTATAAATTCTTCTACATACCACTGATGAACCACACGATCTTGATATGGTAAAGACTTAATCACTCTTCTTTTAGGTTCCCAAATCACAAAAGTCCGATACTTACCAAATCGAAAAGTATTATTTTCAATTTTTTTCATAAGATTCATAATATTTGTTTCTAAATCCATTTCAAATGCTAGAACTTCTTTATCACTCATCTTCCCTTTTCGAGCACGCATATGGGCTTCTAGAAATTTATCCATTGTAAATTTTTCATTCCAAACATTCTTTATCGTTTTTGACATGAAATAATCCACCCACCTAGCAAGTTGCCTATATGAAATAACTTTGCACTCCAAGCATGATAATTTTGCAAAGTAATATATTTATTTTTATAAGCAACCCGAATCAATACTTTTAACATTTTTAAATCAATATCTAATAAATTTAAAGCATCTAATTTTCTAGAAACAGTATAAAACTTATGAGCAGAAATCACTTGTTTCATCCCATCATAAGTTGTATTTGCTATTTGAGTACATAACGCGAAACGTCCAAATTTTGGAAACTTTAATAAAATTTTATTGGTATAACTTATTAAATCTAAATATTTTCCATAAATTGTTAAACTCTCTACTTCATTCGTTGAAGCTTTCTTCTTTTCTTTCGGAATATTAATTTTCCCACTTTCAATAACACTATTTTCCATTTACATAACCTTTCAACTCATATAATATATCAAAGGCTTCTTTTAAAGAAACATTTTCTATATTGATATTTTCTAATTTTTCTAAAACTTTCACGGCTAATTTCATTCTATCGTGATCTTCCATAACTAATTGTACATCTAATTTTAGATTTTCAAAAACTTTTTTGTATTTTTCATACGAAGAAACAGGAAAACCACATTTTTCTACATTTTTAGAAAAATAAGTCAGTTTCAAGACCATGTATTCATTAATCTTATAAGCATCATCTGCTAAAAAAATATAAAAATTGCCAACTCGAAACAGATACATTTTTGAAGAATCTTGATTTTTCAATTCTAAATACTTCTGATATAGTTTACTCATAAATTACCTCATAACTAAAATATATCTGCTGCTATCATTATTTTAATTTACCCCCTCCACACTGCCCTTTAAAAAGGGACGGGCAGTGTGGATAAGTAAAGGGCTAAGCTGCACAAACGACGCGAAAACTATGAGTACCACCCGCATGACCGTTGCTATTATTGAATGCCGCGAGACCCGCGTCCGTGCCGTCTGCGAAATTACCACCACGTCTGAACCACGGATAGTAGCTATATACAAAGAAAGCATCGTCTGAATTATAACTACCCACTCTTCTTAAATTGTAAGAACCATCAGATTTTGGCCAGTTAACTGAATAAAATGGTCCAAATTCTTTAGTTCCATCTCCTAAATGTCCCCGTTGAAATTGTTGATCTGACGTACTATATTCATATAAATCATAATATTTACTACTTGGCCATTCTTTTCCACTTGTATTTTCAGTTGCCGACTGACTATCACAATTATAACAACTATATTTCCCTTTAAAGCCAGAATTATATAATTGATTTCTACCACTAGTTGGAGTTGCATCAGTTTGACTAGATTGCATCACACCCATAACGTATTCCCAAGCTCCACCAGCCATATCATAAATTCCAGAATAGTTACCTGTTGTACTTGCAACTGTACTATCTGAGTTATAATAATTATTTGAAACTCCACCATTCATTCCCAACTGATATAGAGATTCATAACTGTTACAACTTTCTTTTGTTCCTGTATATCCACAAGTAGGTTCAAAATTAGATGCAGAGCCTGTAATATATGTACCTACATTATTAATTCTTACTTCACCACATGTTGTACTACCATCACCTTCTGTACACATTCCATATTTGGACTGAGTAAGATAAGCCACAGCTCCCCATTCCATATTCTTCATCATATGACTTTCTAAATCTCGTTTATAATTATAGGCAGTGTAAAAGGCATTCGCTACTTGAATATTTCTCCAACTATATACATTTGGTTTAATGATGACTTTGGTTGATGCTTCAGTATTTTGCTGTGCACCACTATACGACCAACTATCTGGGGTTGCTGGCATTACACTTGTGTTATCACTATTTTGATTATATCCAGTTTCAAACTTACCAACCCATAATCCATTACTATTAAAACTTAGGAAAGCAGGATGTGTTATATAAGTGTTTTGAGTAGCTCCAGTACTAGGAGTATTATTTTTAGTTTCAAACACTATATCAAATGCAGTATTTGCTCCTTTGTTTCCATTGATTGTATTATAAAAACTTTGAACATTTGCTTGATTACCTTTTGCTGTCACACTTGTATAGCCAGTATAAGTACTTTCACTTTCTTGTAATTTATACTTATATCTTGGTATCCATACAAAATAACTTTCGATATCTTCTTCCTTTATTTCATCTCCAGGTTTATAGTTATCTTCTACTCCAGATTTTAATATTACTGCATTCGCCCAAGTTTTACTTCCATAATTGTACCATTCCTGTGTGATATCTGCTTTTGTTACTTGTCCACCTGCATTAGGTCCTACATATGTGGAACCTGTAGGTTTTTCTTTATCACTTATTTTTACTGGGACAAGCCTTCCATTCATTAAATCAGGATCTGCACCATTTAATACAGTATCTTTATATATCTTCTTAAAATGAAGATAACATTTTGTTTTAGTTGTATTCACATTTTTAACTCTAACTTCCCAATTTTCATAATCCCAATTAACATTACTAACTTGCTCATCATTTAATAAATCTACACAATAACTAGAACTAGTATCTAAAGAATAACCCTCTCCTTTTTTTGGAGCTTCTTTAACTATCTTATCTCCACTGCCATCATCTTGATAAAACGCAAATTCTATATCGCCCATACTTTGAACTTCTCCATTTATTACATTTTGATTTGTTTTCACTTCAAATATTGCAAACGTTCTATACAAAACTGCTCCACATACTAACAAAATACATACGATTGTAAATACTATAATTCCTATTCTCTTGTTATCTCTTTCTTTAAATCTTTTTAATTTCATAAATTGCCTACTTTCTATCATAAGTTCATTCTATCACAAAGACCCCCCCCCCAAGTCAAGCCTTTTGTTGCAAATTTTCAAAATTTTTTTCATTTTTTGTAGATTTGGTAATTATTTGATACAATTTTTTGGTAATTATTTGAAAATCATAGAAAAAAGATAGAAAACGATGTTCATAAACTTACTTACCATTTTCTATCTATTTATATTTTTAAGCCTTTTATGACTTTGGGTTTGATTCTATTGTTTTTGTTTTACTACCTTAAACTTTTTCTTAAAAAATAGTCTGCACAAACGACGCGAAAACTATTATTGGTATTCGCATTCCCGTTTGTATT
>CANRDF010000088.1 GCA_947629255.1 uncultured Bacilli bacterium | reverse complement strand
ATAAGTAATTCCTATTATACTTAATACCAATGCACATACTCCTATAATTAATAAACTTGTTTTCTTTCTTTCCATAAAAAATGAACCTACTTTCTATCATAGATTCATTATATCACATATACCCCCCCCCCAGGTCAATATTTTTTTAATATATTTTTAATATAGTGGTTAAAAATAATCTTCTTTAATTTATTTAGATTTTCTCAACATCAATTAATACTTCTTCGCCATTTAAATCATAAGAGTTTGTAAGTTCTGGATTTGTTTTAAACTCTAAAGCAAGTGTTTCTTCTTTAATATAATCTTCAAATTTTTCCAAGACTTCATCAAAACGACTTGTTCCATAATAGGAAATAATAATACGGTCTACAACATCAAAGTCTTTTTGTTTTCTTAAATTTTGAACTTTACTTACAAATTCTCTAGCAATTCCTTCAAGAATCAAATCTTTAGTTCTTTCAGTATTTAAGATAACAAATAAATTGTTTTCCATCGCGACAAAGAATCCTTCTTTGGCATCGACTCTGATATCCACCATACTTGGAGTAATATCTAAAGTTTCTCCATTCATGGTTGTACTTACTTCTTCGCCATTTTCAAGACTTTCCATTTCTTCTGTAGAAAGATGAGATAAACACTCAGTAAAGTCTTTCATTTTAGAACCAAAGATCTTACCTACTTCTTTAAAGTTTGGTTTAATCGTAAAATTCATGTATTCAGATAAATCACTAATAAATTCTACTGATTTAACATTTAACTCTTCTTCAATCAAAGGAACTAAATTGCCTAAGATACTCTTTTTCTTTCCATCTAAGTATACACATGGAAGTGGTTCACGAACCTTGATTTTTACTTCTTCTCTAATATTTCGACCTAAACGAATGATTTCTCTAACTGTATCCATTTTTTCTTCAAGACTTAGATTAATGAGTTTCTTATCATAAACAGGATAATCGGTTAAATGAACACTTTCTTCGCCAGTTAAATCTCGATACATTTCTTCCGCAATAAAAGGTGTAATTGGGGCGATTAATTTACAAAGTCCTACTAAAACTTCATATGTTGTGATATAAACTGATTTCTTAGAATCATTCATTTCACTTCCCCAAAATCTTTTTCTATTACGGCGAATATACCAATTTGATAAATCATCTGAGACAAAACTTGCAATAGCTCGTACGACTTTATTCAAATCATATTCATCAAAAGATTCGGTCACATATTTTACAAGTCCATTATATTTAGATAAGAGCCATAAATCAATTTCTTCTCTTTTTTCGACTGGAATTTGACATTCATCGGTATCTACAGAATCGGTATTTGCATACATTTGGAAGAAACTATAGGTATTTTTAAATGGATTTAAGAATTTAGAATAAACTTCTTTTAATCCTTCTTCATTAAATTTTAATGGAGTCCAAACAGGTGAAACATAAGGAAGATAGAAACGAACTGTATCAGCTCCATATTTTTCAATCGTGGTAAATGGTTCAACAATATTTCCACGACTCTTACTCATTTTCTTTCCTTCAGCATCTAAAAGTAAGTCATTGACTAAAACATTTTTATATGGAGAACAACCCTTTACAAATGTAGAAATTAAAAGCAAAGTATAGAACCAACCTCTTGTTTGGTCAATTCCTTCACAAATAAAGTCAGCTGGAAATTGAGATTCAAATAACTCTTGATTTTCAAAAGGATAATGATACTGAGCAAAAGGCATTGAACCCGAATCAAACCAACAATCTAATACATCTAAAATACGAGTCATAGCTTTACCACACTTAGGACATTTTAAATGAATATGATCAATATATGGACGATGGAGATCTAATTCTTCATCTTTAATTACTTCAATGGCTTTTTCTTTTAACTCTTTAATGCTTCCAATCATTTCTCTATGACCACATTCACAAGTCCAATAAGGAATTGGAGTTCCCCAATAACGTGTTCTAGAAATCGCCCAGTCTTTGATATTTTCAAGCCAATTGGCAAATCTCTTTTCCCCTACATAAGCAGGATACCAATTCACTTCCCGATTTGCTTCAATGACTTTATCTTTATATTTAGTAACCGCAATATAATAACTAGGTAGTGTGTAGTATAAAAGTGGACTATCACATCTCCAACAATGAGGATAGTTATGTGTCATTTTTTGTTTTCTAAATAATTTATCATGTTCTTTTAAGTATTCAATGACTACTTTATCTGCATCAAACACAAGCATATCTTTCCAAGGACCTTCTGTATAACGTCCATCTTTTCCAACAGGATTTACATAAGGAAGATTATAGTTTTTGCCAACTTTTGCATCATCTTCACCAAAAGCAGGCGCAAGATGAACAATACCAGTTCCATCTTCCATCGTAACATATTCATCACAGCAAACAAAGAAAGCTTTTTCTTTTATCTCTAATTCAGGAATTAATTGTTCATATTCTTTATATTCTAAATCTTTTCCTACATAAGTTTCTAATATTTTAATGTCATCGCCTAAAACTTTTGTTGCGAGTTTCTCAGCTAAAATAAACTTAATTCCTTGACTTTCTACTAATACATAATTTTCATTTGGATTGACACATAAAGCAACATTGGATAAAAGAGTCCATGGAGTTGTTGTCCAAACTAAGAAGTAAGCATCTATATCTTTACACTTCATTGGAACAATGACGGTTTCTACTGTTACATCTTTATACCCTTGCGCAACTTCATGAGAAGCAAGTCCTGTTCCACATCTAGGACAATATGGCATGACACGATTTCCTTCATAGAATAATCCATCTTCAAAATATTTCTTTAAAATCCACCATTCGGTTTCAATATATTCATTTTTAAATGTAAGATAAGGATGTTCGGTATCAATAAATTGACCCATTTTATTGGTTAAATCTTTAAAAGCTGCTTCATTTTCTCTAACACTCTTACGACATTCTTCATTGAATTTATCAATTCCTAAAGCTTCAATATCTTTTTTACTACGAAGGCCTAGTTTTTTCTCAACATGATTTTCAATTGGAAGTCCATGGGTATCCCAACCAATCTTACGAATAATATTTTTTCCTTTCATAACATGATATTTACAAACAATATCTTTTAAATTTTTTGATACCATATGATGAAGTCCTGGAAAACCATTAGCAAATGCTGGTCCATCATAAAAGACAAACTTTGGAGCATCTTTTCTTTCTTCTAATGATTTTTCATAAATACCCTGAACTCCACCCCAAGATTCCAAAATACTTTGTTCTACTTCACTTGTATTTCTTTTATCTAATTCTTTAAAATTTTTCATTTCTTTTCCTCCTCAAATTTCAAACATTTATGTTTTGTATCTTTTATTCCATAACTTTCATAAATACTTTCGACATCTAATGTTGTCACTTTCTCATTTTCTAAATTTAATTTTTTTAACGTGTTTCTTACTTCTTCTTCACTTTTTCCTTCTATTTCTACATATTCAGGTATCTTAGGCCAAGAGTCTAAATCAATTTCTACACCATCTAACAAATATTGTATTCGTTTATTTTCTTGATAGGCTCTTGGAGAGTATCCTAACTTTTCTAAGATTTCATAAGTTTTATCAAAATCACTCACTTCAATTTCTAGTTCTTTTGTTCCTTCTATAGTCTTCTCTTGCACTTCTTTAATGGTTAATGTTGATTTTGTTCCATTCGTTCTTAAACGCATCCATTTAGATTCAACACCTGGTTCAATATCATAAACATATCTTCTTTGTAGTCTTTCAAATTGTTTGATAGCTCCAAGAGACTCTAATAAATGAATTAAATTATCATGATTTACTTCTAAAACTCTTAATTCATATTCTGTTTTCATATACCCTCCTTTAATAAAAAAAGGACGATACCAAAGGAGTCCTTGAGAGGGACGGTACCATCCTTACATTTTACTTTCATCACTGATATCGTAAGTGACCCGTTAAAAACAATCTATAAGTGATATTTATAAAATTCCATGATCTAACTTTCACCAAATATTAGATTCTCTTTTTTCACTTTCTTTTATAAACTTGTCTTAATGTTTTTAAGTACGTTCTTATTATATGAAAGAATTTAAGTAAAGTCAAATACTTTTTAGACTTATGTGACTTTTAAGTTAAAATGTCCGCTTTTTTTAATCGAATTATAAGTTAAAATGTCCTATTGAATCTGAAATGCAA
>CANRDF010000087.1 GCA_947629255.1 uncultured Bacilli bacterium | reverse complement strand
AAATGGGCATTTGTCGAATTTTGTCGAACGATTTTTTCGAAAAAAAAAAGGAAATCGGCAATTTTTTTTGTATATATATATAGGAGGTGAAAAAAGAATGAAAAAAAATTTAATGTATCTGTTACTATTTATTTTAGTAATTTTTGCTGCATTAAAAGGGGTTGATGCACTAGAAGATACGATGCTAGTAAAATATATACCTGTTCCTGAGGCGTATGTTTGGAAACGGGATACCACAGGTCACAGGACTACCACTTCTCAACACATCTATGTGATGGCAAGGGCAAGCGATCATCAAATTGTTTACTGTATTGAACCAGGGACGGCTATTGATGAAACTCATAAGTATACTGGTTACGAAAATAATTTTGCTACCTATGCTAGTATGACATCTGAACAATGGGAACGAGTTATGCTTCTTGCTTACTATGGATACAATTATCATGATGAGGTTACTGATCACACTGATGTTAAATGGTATGCTGTTGCGCAGTATATGATTTGGAAAACCGTTCCAAGAGATTATGATATTTATTTTACACCAAGCGTTTATATCAATGAACGACTTGATGATAAGTATGCTACCGAACAGGCTGAGATGGAAAGATTATTACAAAATCATTACAAAACACCTCAATTTGATTCTGGGAAATTATTACTTGGAGAAAAAGTAACTTTGAGTGATAAGAACAATGTTTTAGGTCATTATGAGCTTAAGACTAAAATATCTACCGTTTCTAAAAAAGGAAATACTTTGGAGGTCAATGCAAGCTCGCTTGGCAAAATAGAATTTCAAATGCAAAAAACAGATTCTATTTATTCACATACTCCGATTGTATTTGTAAATTCTGAGACTCAAGATGTTATGGAAGTGGGAAGTTATAATCCTATTTCTTCCAAATATTCTTTGGAGGTCGTAGCAGGTAAAGTGAAACTGTTAAAACTTGATAAGGATTCTAAAAAATGTAGTTCTAAGCTTGCCGGGGCTATTTATGGAGTTTATAAAAAAGATGGAACCTTAGTTACCAAACTTACCATTAACAATCAATGTATGGCAGAAAGTGATGCCATATTAGGGATTGGCGATTATTACATCAAAGAAATACAAGCACCTAACGGGTATGAAATGGACTCGCAAAGTTATCCATTTACAATGACTCATGAAAATGTGAATCAAGTCAAGGAGATTACCGTTTATGATAAAGAGGAAAAAGGGACCATTAAAATTAAAAAGTATGATGCTGAAACTAAAACTTGTACTCCTACTGGAGCATCAAAGTTAAAAGGGGCTGTTTATGGAATTTACCAAAATGATAAATTAATTCAAAAAGTTACTATTCAAGATAACTGTGAAGGTGTAAGCTCTAATCTTCCTTTAGGAAACTACTACATCAAAGAAATAGAAGCTCCTTATGGATATGGGTTAGATACTCGAAAATATGAATTTTCTATTACTTCACAAAATTATACACACGTTCAAGAGTTTACAATGTACGATACTCCTTATAAAGGGAAAGTAAAATTAATCAAATATGATAGTGAGACAAAAACTTGTACTCCTTCTGGATTATCAAAATTAAAAGGTGCTATTTATGGAATTTTTCAAAATGGAACATTAATTCAAAAAGTTACAATTCAAGACAATTGTGAAGGAATAAGTACAGATATTCCTTTTGGAGACTATTACATCCAAGAAATCGAAGCTCCTTATGGGTATGAATTAGACACTCAAAAATATGAATTTTCTATTAATTCAGAGAATTATACCCATGTTCAAGAACTCACGATGTATGATCATCCTTATATGGGAAAAGTAAAAATAATCAAGTATGACAGTGAGTTAAAAACTTGTACTCCTTCTGGAGTTTCAAAGTTAAAAGGTGCTATTTATGGAATTTTCCAAAACGAAAAATTAATCCAAACAATCACTATTCAAGATAACTGCGAGGGTGTAAGCATGGATATTCCTTTGGGTGACTACTATATTGAAGAAATGGAAGCTCCTTATGGTTATGATTTGGATACTCAAAAATACGGACTCTCTATTACTTCAGAGAATTATACACATGTTCAAGAGTTCACAATGTATGATCATCCGCATATGGGGAGTATCAAATTAATCAAGTATGATAGTGAGTCAAAAACTTGTCAAAGTTTTGGTACTTCTACTCTTGCTGGAGCTATTTATGGCATTTTCCAAAAAGGAAAGTTAATTCAAAAACTTACGATTCAAGATCATTGTGAGATAGTGAGTAGCTCTCTTCCATTAGGAGATTATTACATTCAAGAAATGGAAGCTCCTTATGGGTATCAGTTAGATCCTCAAAAGTATGAATTTTCTCTTACGGATGATAATTATGAACAGGAAATTTCTATTACGGTTTATGACCAATTAAAGAGGAAAAAAGTTCAAATTATTAAAAGAGAAAATGGGACTGAAAAACGAGTAGCACTTGCTAATATTGCTTTTAAAATTTATGATTTAATTGAAAACAAATATGTATGCGAAACTGATGATTGTATTTATTATACGAATGATTTAGGTGAGTTTATAACTAAAGGCCTTCCTTATTCAAAATATCGATTAGAAGAAGTTCAACAACCTATTCTAGGATATTTATGGAATCCAGTTCCTTTAGAGTTTGAAATTGATGAAGAATCTTCAGACCTTATCGTGTTATCATTCTATAATGAAGCTGTTGTGGGAGGAATTAAAATCGAAAAAAGGAATGAACGCGGAGAGCCTTTAGAAGGAATTGAGTTTGAAATTACTGCGAATGAAGACATCTATGATGCAAATCATGAAATTTTATATCATGCTGGGGATGTGGTAGAAGTTCTTACGACTAATCAAGATGGATTTACTTCTATTAAAGGAATTCCTTTAGGTAGTTACTTGGTGAAAGAAATTAAAACTCAAGAGGGGTATTTGTTAAGTGAGACTGTCTTTGAAGTAAATCTTACTTATCAAGATGAGTTAACACCGGTTGTTTATGATACTTTGAAAGTTGTGAATTACTCTATTCCGAAAACGAAACAAGATTCAATTTCCATGTTGCTACTTATTCCTATTTGTTTAGGAGGATATTTCTTATATGATAAAAAGAATACTAGGAATTCTATTTCTCTTTAGTGGAATTTTCTTACTATCTTTTGTTAAATATCAAGATACTGTGATAGAACAAACAAATGAAACACAGATAAAAGAATATTTTGAGGAAGAAACCTCTTCTACTCCTATGGTTCAAACTACTGAAAAAGAGACTTATCTAGGAGTTTTAGAGATTCCAAAGATTAATTTAAAAAGAGGTTTCTACTCCTACTCTTCTTGGCAAAATGATGTAGACTTCAATATTGAAGTGATTTCTTCGGATTGTTTTCCTGGAGATGCTTGCTCGTTTGTGTTAGCAAGTCACTCTGGAACAAGCTCCATTGCTTTTTTCAAGCACTTAAATGAGTTACAACTTGAAGACGTCGCGACAATCTATTACAACAATACATCTTATGATTATGTGTTAAAAAATATTCAGCATGTAAAGAAAAATGGAACGATTTCTTTGGTACAACCTAAGGAAAGTGAGCTTGTTTTAACAACTTGTAATAAAACTGATGATTCTTTACAAGATATTTATGTTTTTGAATTAAGAAAAGAAGCCTAATCCTTATTTCTTTTTGGGATATGGCTTCCTTTCATTTGTTCTTCCAAGTAAATAATCTGTACTTGTTTCATAATAATCGGCTAAAATATTTAATTTTTCAATTGGAATGGAACGAATTCCATTTTCATATAGGCTATATTGGCATTGGGTTGTTTTTAATAGTTTTGCTATATCTGATTGAAGTAAATCTTTATCTTCTCTTATTTCTCTTAAACGTTCTATGTTCATGATTCACCTTCTTGTAAATATTTTCTCATATATTCAAAAGTATATATTGACGGTATATTCAAATAAATATATAATATTGTTATAATATATCTATTTGAATATATAATAGAAAGAGGCATTTATGAAACTAGAAAGATTTAAAGAGAAGGATAACAAAAGAATTGGAATTATCATTTTTACAATTGTTTGTATATTGTTAATAAGTTGTGTCATTCTTTATAGAACATTTGCTATCTTTGAAGTAAAGATAGATCAAAATGTGATTAATGGTCAAGTTCAAGGAATGGGAGATTTAGAATTTGCTTTTTATAAAGATAATACTTTAGTAAAAGAGGTTCCTAAAAAAGACGA
>CANRDF010000086.1 GCA_947629255.1 uncultured Bacilli bacterium | reverse complement strand
AAAAGCTTATGTCCTAACAAGCAAGACAAATGTATATACATTTGTAAAAAATGGGGAATATCCCCAATCCCCTTTTTTAATTAAAATAAATTAGTAAAAAAATTTGAAGCATAAACAATGAAAAGATAATTAAAAATTTTCAATTAAATATTTGCTTAAATTTTTTTAAAATAATTGCTGTAAATTGTAGAAAATTTTTAAAAAATATTATATAATTCAAAAAGAGTAATAACACTCTAATGGTAAAAAATGAATAACGAATATTTAATAAAAATTGATGAGCCAAGAATTCAGCAAACTTGTGATGCATATTTTAAATGGAAAGATTTAAATACTTATGTAAAAAGTTTAATATCAAGAGGGATAAATATGCCAGATGCAATCAGTGAACCTATGGGTTGCTATTGCTTAAATTTACTTTGGAATAAAAGTACAGGTGGAGATGCTAAAAGTATTGACGGAAAGAAAATAGAATTTAAAGCTACAAGTAATTTTGCTTATGATTTAAGTAGCTTTGGACCAAAATGTGAATTTGATGATTTAGTTTTTCTAAGATTCGATTTAGACTTAAATATGTTATTTGTATATGATACTGGAGTTAATTCTGAAGAATTAAAGAAAATTCATGTATCAAAAACTGCTACTGTGGAAGATTATCAAAAAATGGGTAAAAGACCACATATAAGAATAATAGAAACTATCATCAATAAAAGAGGGCTAGAACCTACTGTAATATTTGATATAAGACGTGGTAGGATAGTTGAAAAATAATGAAAGGTAGAGTGTTAATTACTCTATTATTTTAACAATAAAAATGCGGCACGCCGCACTACGAAAGGAGAAAAATAAAAATGTATAAAATTTGTAGCCTTTTTGCAGGTGTCGGAGGTATAGATTTAGGATTTTTGCAAACAAATAATTGTGAAATTACATATGCGAATGAATTTGATAAATATGCTGTTGAAACTTATGAAAAAAATTTTAATAATAAAGTTGATTGTCGAGATATACATCAGGTTAAACTAGAAGAAATACCAGAATTTGATATAATGGTTGGAGGATTTCCTTGTACATCATTTTCAGTAGCAGGATATAGAAAAGGATTTGAGGATGATCGAACAGGAGATTTATTTTTTGAAATGGAGAGAATTTTCAAAGAAAGAAAGCCAAGAGTTATATTTCTTGAAAATGTAAAAAATTTGGTAGGACACGATAGAGGAAAAACTTTTAGAACAATTATAGAAAGTTTAGAAAATGCAGGATATAAGAATAAAATTAGATATCAAGTTTTAAATGCATGCGAATATGGAAATGTACCTCAAAATAGAGAAAGAATATATGTTATAGCATTTAGGGAAAAAGTTGATTATGATAATTTTCAAATGCCACTACCTATTGAATTAAAAAGAGGAATAAAGGAAGTATTTAATTTTGAAACTAAAGTAGATGATAAGTATTATTATACTGAAGGAAAGTATAAAGGCGAAATATATAAACTACTATCAGAAGAAATGGATGATGATAATACAGTTTACCAGTGGAGAAGAAAATATGTAAGAAAAAATCAAAGTAATTTAGTACCAACACTTACAGCAAATATGGGAGAAGGACGGTCATAATGTACCTTTGATAAAAACTGATTATGGTATAAGAAAACTAACACCAATAGAATGTTTTTATGCACAGGGATATCCAAAAAACTATAAGTTACCAACAGATATGAGTGATGCAAGATTATATAAGCAAGCAGGAAATAGTGTTGTAGTTCCTGTAATAAATAGAATTGCAGAAAATATTGTAAATGCATTAAATAATTAAAAATATATAAACACATTAAAAATATATGGGTAAATAAATACTCATATATTTTCTTTTTTTGGACTTTTTTCAAAAAAAGTTGCACAAAAGACCAAATTTTTCCTTTATAGAGTGAGGGAGTTTTTTTCTCAATAATTAAATATTAAAATCATTGAATACATTCTCATTATTATGAGCCAATTTAATAGGTACGCCAAGACATCTAAAAGATAGAGCGATAAATACTTATATTATGAAATGTTAGATAGCAACTAATAGGGTGATGAAGAATAATGAAAATAATGATACTCTTACCTAGTCACAGTTCGAGCGTTAGAAGCGTCCCAAGCAATGAGGGTAACTTCGTAAAAGAGCGAAGAGGTGTAATTCCTGTGGAGCAAATTAAGCTGATTTGCCATTTAGTGATTATAATTAATAACATTTCACTCGTATTGTATTTAACAATAGGATGTGAGTGAATGGTAGGGAAAGTTTTAATCAATAATTTAGAAAAATATGAATTGTCGTTTTTTAAGGTTATAATGCAATTAAGGGCAATTAATTATATTGAAAAAAATAGTACACTAGATGAAAAAATATGCAAATGTGCAAAAATAAAAATAAAAGAAAATTTGCAAGTTTGTACAATTATGCCTAAACCTTTAGAATTGAAAATAAAGAAAGGTTAGGTGGTAGAAATGGAAATAATTAAAATACCAAAAAAAGAAGGAAGAATTGACAGATTAACAGGTAAGGTCATAAATAGAAAATTAAGAGTGGCAGCTTATGCAAGAGTAAGTACAATGGGAGCAGAACAATTAAATAGTTATGAATCACAAAAGAAATATTATTATGAAAAAATAAATGATAATCCAGAGTGGCAATTTGTAGATATTTATGCAGATGAAGGAATATCTGGTACAACAGATTATAGGCGAGCAAGTTTTATGAGAATGATGCAAGATGCATTGTCTGGGAAAATAGACTTAATATTAACTAAATCTATTTCAAGATTTGGAAGAAATACAATGGATGTTTTGAAAAATGTAAGATTATTAAGAGATAACAATGTTGCAGTTCTATTCGAAGAAAATAATTTAAATACTTTAGATACAAAAATGAGTGAAATGTTATTAACTACATTAAGTGCAGTAGCACAACAGGAAAGTGAAAATATATCTGAACATGTAAAGTTAGGTTTGCAAATGAAAATGAATAGAGGAGAATTAGTCGGATTTAATAGTTGTTATGGATATAAATATGATACAGAAAACGGACAATTATTGATAATTGATGAAGAAGCAGAAGTAGTTAAATTTATTTTTGAAAAATATTGTGAAGGACATGGTGCAAATGGTATTGCAAAAATGCTAACAAAGCAAGGAATAAAAAGTCCTAAAGGAAACAACAAATGGAATGATAGTACAATAAGAGGAATATTAAGAAATGAAAAATATAAGGGAGATGTACTACAGGGAAAAACTTACACAGCTGATCCATTATCTCATAAAAGATATAAAAATTTAGGAGAAGCAGATAAGTTTTATGTATCAGAACATCATGAAGCAATTATCAAATCAGAGCAGTTTGAATTAGTACAGGAAATACTAAAAGAAAGATGTGGAGCAAGAGCAAATGGAAGAAGAACAGGCAATGTAGGTAGAAAATTTGCATTTAGTAGCAGAATTAGATGTGGATTTTGTGGTAACTGTTTTACAAGAAGAAGGGTAATAGGAAAAAAGGGGGAGAGTATTCCTTCATGGTCTTGCATAAGTTTTGCTAAAAAAGGAAAAGAAAATTGTGAGAATTCAAAAACAATCAGAGAAGAAATCATAAAAGAGGCTTTTGTAGATAGTTATAAACTATTATGCTCAAATACTAAATTTGAGGCAGATGAATTTTTGAATATTATGAAACAGACAATGAATAATGACAGTAAACAAGAAGAATTAGAAAAACTAAACACAGAGTATTCAAATATAAAATCAAAGAAAAGCAAATTGCTTGATTTAATGGTAGAAGATAAAATATCAGAGGAAGATTATAGTGAAAAACTTGAAAAGTATAACAATAAATTGGATACATTGCAAATAAAAATAGAACAGTTAAGATTAATAGCAGAAGATAAACAATCTATCTCAGATGGTTTAATAAAAATTAAACAGTTATTAAATTCAAAGGATATCATGGAAGAATTTGACCAAGAAATTTTTAATGCTTTAGTAGATTATGTGATAATTGGTGGATATGATGAAAATGGAACTAAAGACCAATATCTAATTAGGTTTATATTGAAACGACAATTTGATTTAAGTGCTCCAAAAGAAATATCCAATGAATTTATTATCAAGCATAATAAAATTGATTTAGAAAGCAAAAATGTTCTTCTTGATTTTATAAATACTACACATTTTTTCTCTTTTGAAAGAGATGAAAATGGAAAATTGAATAAGGTATTGAGAAATGGGTTGAGAATTCGCGTCGAATGTGATAT
>CANRDF010000085.1 GCA_947629255.1 uncultured Bacilli bacterium | reverse complement strand
CATATTTTCCTACTCCTAATCATATTCTACATGTTATCATAAAGTAAAAAAAGACAAGTTATTCAACTCATCTTTTGATAGTTTTTAAACAAACTATCGGAAGAACCGTTTTATTAACTCATGCGTTTATCCTGTTTTGATATCATTTCTGTCTTGAAAAACTCCATACATTACAATTAATAAGGAAGATACAAATGCTTGTACATTATAGGCAGCATGAAAATCATGACCATTTTTAGAATAGTAATCTTCCTTTAATACCATTGCTGTTGCATCATGATCTGTTTTAAAATAAGAATTTCTATTTTCACCACAGATTTTTTCTTTTTCTTCATACTCGAGTAATTTTATTAAATGTGCATATCCTAGTTTATAATTCTTTTGTTCTTTAGTTAATCTTTTTCCTTTTCCATGGGGAATATGATTCACATCTATCTTGTTATTTTTAGCATAATCTTGAAGATCATCACTAAATGTCTTTGAATCTATAAGTGTCTTAGCATTAAAGTTATCATAGCCTATTTCCAATAATAAATTTTTGATTTTTTCATCTAATCTTTTATGAAATTTAACTGGTTTCCAAACAAATTTATATTTATTAGCATTTGCTTCTATTTTAGTTCCATCTAAAAAGACATCAACGATTTCTAATTGAAATTCTTTTATGATTTGCTTTGTGATACAAGTAAATATTTCATATTGATATGGGACTATATATTCATTTATAAACAAACATATCGTAGAAAAATCTGGTATTTCACCTTCCATGATATACATTACTCTTATATCAAAAATACTTTTATCTTCAATATCTCTAAGTGTTGCTTTAAATTTAGAAAAAGAATAAATAATCATGGCAAATAAATTATAAGGATTGTAACCCTTACGACCTTTACACATATGATCTTTATACTTTACATTTTCAATTATTTTTCCTACTCCTGAATTTTCTAAAAAACTCATAAATTTATCTATTTTTTCAAATTCTTCATTACATTCTTCTGCAGGTACTATGAAAAGTGACCTTTTTATGTTAAAATATTTCACGTGATACAACTCCTTGAACAAGATTATTGTATCACGAATGACCTAGAAAGTACTATATTTTCTAGGTTTTTAATTTTTATAATAAAAAAAGAACTGTCGAGAAATTAATTATTTAATTTCCCAACAGCCCCAATAAATCTTCGATAATATGAACTAATTTTTCATTTCCTTCTTTATTTAAATGAATTTTATCAGAAAGGAAAACTTCTTGTTGTAAGTGTTTACTTAAGTTTATGGTTTTTACATCTTCTGTTTCTAATGCACTCAAATCTTCTGTGGATATGAGGTATACTTTGTGATTATTACATAACTTTATTAAACTTTCATATTCTTCTTCTGTTAAAGTTAAAGATGAGTCGATGGCTAGGACAACATTATAATTTAAGCTTTCTTCTTCTATCATTTGTTCAATACTTTGTTTTAATGTTTCATAAGTGGTTTCTTTTTCAATGTCAAATTTGGCGTTTGGGAAACTATTTTCTAATTCTTCATAGGCATTTAAGAGAATATCGTTTCCTAAGAAGGTTATCTTTTTCTTAAGTTCAGCTTCATGCTGTTCAATAATACCATCTGTTTGTTTTCTGTATTCTGCAGCATAAACATCGTATATGGCATCATAAATTGTTTTGGTATATGCAGTAATGCCTGCACTTGTTAAATGAACTCCATCTGATATAAAATACTCTGGATGATTTTTGGATGCTTGGTTCCAATCAACGATGTGTAAGTTTGAATATTTTTCAGCTAGACTTTTTAGTTTTTCATTCACATGAAGTGTTGCATTCATGCTATCGGTAATGTTTAGCCAGTAAATTTCTTTTCCTTTTAATGTTTCTAGTATTTCTAACTTACATTCTTCTGAGCAATCACCATTGACACCTAAGTTTAATATGACTGGATTTCCTAAATGGTTTTCGGCAATTAAATCTTTTAAAATACCATTGACTACCCAAGCTGTTCGTGAAATGGCAGCATCAAAATAACTATTTGGAAACTGTTTATATAAACTGTTCACGGCACCTAGCATAACGGAGTCACCAATTCCAACGATAGGAAGATTTTTTACGACTTCGGCTATTTTCTTTTCTCCATCTTCAATGCTACTTAATGTGGATAACCAGTCGTTTTGTTCTTGCTTTAGTTTTTCGATATACTCTGCTTGTTTTTCTTCAACCATTTTTTCATTTTGAGCAAGTTCTTCTTCTAAGGCGCGCATCTCTTCGGTATGGTCTTCGGTGATGATGTAGAGATATCCTCCATAGCAAGTGATAGGAAGTAAAGCTACACAAAGAAGAATTTTTAGATATATCCATTTCTTGGTTTTAAAGTTTAAAGCAAACTGAAGCAAAAGGGAAATGATTAGAGTAAGGGTTATGATTGATGCTAGTTTTAGAGAACTCTCTAGTTCGATATATTCAAAGAGAAAAATGATTGGATATTGGACTAGATAAATTTCAAAACTAGTGTTGGCTAAATATTTTATGCTTTTACTGAACCAGTTTGTTTTTTCACTTGCAAACGTTGTACCATAGTCAATCATTCTACATGTGATAAGAGTGACTAGTATCATAAGGATTGGCATGGATAGTCCTGGTTTTTCAAAAATAAACAAAGATGCAAGAGCTATAAAATAGATGATAAATACAGAATAAACAAATGGCTTTTTCTTTAAAGATTTAGGGATTAAGGTTTCAAAGCTTGTATGAACAAAACCTAAGCATACTCCAAAGATAAGAGAAAACATTCTTGAAAATGTATCATAGTAAGTGAACATTGTATTGTTATTTCCACTGATTAAATAAAAGTATACGGTTGCAAATAGAGCTAATAAAAACGTAAGAATACACGGTACACTTTTGTGAATTTTCTCACCAATTTTTTTGAATGCTACAAATAGAATTGGGAAAACTAAATCAAATTGAAGTAAGATGGCTATATACCAAAAGTGCATGAATGGACTTGATATGTGTCTTGCAAAGTAATCAAGATTTACACTAAGTTGCCAAAAATTATTGTAGCCTAACAAAACACTTGTTGTTTCTGGTTTTAAGTTTAGCCAATTGATGATTGGAAAGAAAGATACGCCTGAAATAGATATTAATACGACTATTAGTAAAGGAATATAGAGTTTTAAAAATCTTTCTTTATAATATTTTAAGATAGAAAAATTTTCTTTTTTCATACATGATACAACAGATAAATATCCACTTAAAACAAAAAATGTACATACTGCAAGATATCCCATTGGTAGGACATTTAGGTGATATAATAACACGGATATACAAGCAAGAATTCTTATCCAATCTAAACTTTTGTAATACTTCTTCATAACTAACCTCTTTTTATCTCTTTTTCATTTTATCATATATTTTACGTTTCTGCGAAAAAAGATATCAAGTTTTTTCCTAAAAATTTTGTCGAAAAATAGGAAGTTTTGCTATCTTTTGTCGAATGGCTTGAAAACTCACTTTTTTGGGATAGAATAGACATCACTTTCTTAAAAACAGGAGGTGAATGTCTTGGCCCAGAAAGTAAAAGATGAAGACAAAATGTATTTACGGGATGATATTGCAACCATGATTTTAGGCGACCCAAATCATAAGGATTATGTCGCGAGTATCATCGCCCTTACCATTGGTCTTGATAAAAAGTATGTCATGGAAAACTTAGAATACTATGATGGTAGACTTTTTGAAAATATTAATCAAAAACATTCGGAAGCAGATAGTATTTTTGAAATTCCTGATGGTTACATCAACATTGAGGTAAACTATAATAGTTACAAAGAAGGAAAAATTAAAAATACGGTTTATGTTTTACATTTAGTCATTCGTCAAACAAAACCAAATGAACCTTACAAAAATATTAAAAAGGTTTGGCAAATTAATCTCAACAATTTTGATTATTATGGGAAAAATGATTTTATTTATCACAGTACTGTGATGAACGAAAAATATCATTTGAAACATGATGATTTATTTGAAATCGTGGACATTAATCTTGATTTTCTTGTTGCTTTAGATTATACTGAAATTGCCAAGTTAAATGAAGAAGATTTAAAATGGCTCCTTTATGTATTTGTATGTAAGGATAAAAAATTAAGGCAAAAAATATATCAAGATAATGAAATGATGGAAAGAGTTGGGGAAAAAATGAAAGAGTTATCAGGAGATTTTGACGAGAGATTATTCTATAACAAAGAAGAATTTCAAAAACGAGCTGCTTATTTAGAAGGACAAGATGACCGTGACAAAGAGATTGCCAAA
>CANRDF010000084.1 GCA_947629255.1 uncultured Bacilli bacterium | reverse complement strand
CTTGGAGATATGGAGTTTTGGAACGATAAAAATGATTATTACCGAAAAGGAATGATACAAGTTTATAAAGAACAAGTACAAGATTTAATGAAAATTGTGCCAGAATTTAAAATTGCAAATGCAGTAATACACTTTGATGAAACCTCTCCACATATGCACATTGTAGGCGTTCCAATAAAAAATAATTATAAAAGAGGAATGAGTAAACAACCAGCAAAATCAAAAGTATTTACAAAAGAGTCATTGACACAGATACAAGATAAAATGAGAGAAAGTTGTATAAAATCATATAACAAAGTTTATTGCGAAAATTCACTATTAAAGCAAAAGAAAAAAGGCAGAAATCGAGATATAGACATTAAGGATATGGGTGATTATAGAGAAATGAAGAAACAACTAAAACAAAAAGAGCAAAAACTATTTGAGGCTAATAAACAAACAAAATCACTTGATAATGCAAGTAAAAAAGTTACTCAATTATTAGATAATTTGAAACCTATGCCATTTAATAAAAATAATAGTCAAATTTCAAATGAGAATATAGATATAATCAAAAATTATATTGAAGATGTATCAAATGTTACTCAAACAGTTAGAAGTGTAAATGACTTAAATATAGCAATTAAAGGTTTTGAACATTCTGCATTTGAAATAGAGAAAGAAAATCGTTCATTAAAATATCAATTAGAGCAAAAAGATGATGAAATAAGTAATTTAAAAAGTAAAATATCTCTTAAAGATAAAGTTATAGAAAAGTTACAAACTGAAAAAGAAAAACTAAAACAAGAATTGCAGAAATTTAAAGGCTTTTGGCATAGTATTATGAGTCACTTTCATAAAAGAATTTGCTATGATAAAGACCAGAACTATAAAATTGTAAGTGATGACCTATATAAAAATGGTATATTTGATGACAATGATAATGAAATTGCCAATAACGTTTATAGAAAAGTAACTATACCAGATGAGAATAAAATAAATAAGATTAAAAAGAAAAATAATGATACCAGATTTTAGGAGGAAAATGATATGGATAATAAATTACCAAAAACAAAAATAGATGAAAAAACAGGAATTGAATATAGATTAGTAGGAGATTATTATATACCTAATATAGTAGCACCAAAGCAAGAAAAAATCATACTAAACAAATATGGAAGAATGAGATTAAATTACCTAAAAGAACACAAAAAGGCTGAATATACCATAATGCTTATTGACGGAACATTAAATACACATTTGAAAGAAATACAAAAAACAGCCGAAGAAAGAGTAAATCTAATAATTAACAAGCTAAAAGAAAAAAGCCATTTGACAGAAGATATGAAAAATACAGAACAATTATATTGGGTAGGAACAATGAACTCCATGAAGGCACAAGCCGAAGAAATTGTTTTTAGTGAATTGATTTATAAGTAAAATGTATATAAAATGAACGTTAACAGCTTATTTTGCTCTTTATTACACATAATATAGCTGTACAAACTTGCAATTTTATGTAAAATATGGTACAATATAATTATAATATTCGTAGGTACAGCGAACTATAATAATTGTACCATTTTGGTAATTGTTACTGGTAATCTAGTAACAAACTGAAAGATTAGGAGGACTACTATGTTAAAGCACTATGTTGAGTATTTGTACCCTGACATCATCGTCAGCGAAACATCTGTCAGCGAAATTCCCGAACGGGATGTAAAGAAGATTGAACTTTCAGATGATTGTTTTGGTTTTCGTTTCTTTGATAGAACTGTAATAGTCGTGGATGGTGAGACTCTTACAGGTGACAGAAAGAATGTATCTAGTTGGTACTATCAAGGCGAAAAGATGACCCTTGAACAGGTTAAGGCGGCCTATGGAAATGACGGCAAACATGACATCTTGATTTCCAATATGGAAAACAACGGTTATGTATCAGTTGTCAAAACCAAATTCGGTCAGTTTATGCCCTTGAACGATGATGATACGGTTATCTAAACCTAATCAAAAAAAGAAAACTATTTCTTTTCCCTTATAGGGTTTCTTTTTTTTGTCTTAAAAAAAGTTACTGTTCAGACTAAAACACAAAAATACCTCAGTTCTTAGATAGTAACTGGGGTATTTTTGTATAAATCAGATATTATTTCATAAAAATTGATTGCTTGCTTTTTACATGTTCCGATTATACTTTTTATATTCAAATAATTTTCGATTCCTTTCATACTATTAAAATGCCCAGAGATTTTTTGCTTTGACTTGACGTGCCTTAAGTCTCTTTCAGATAAATTGTTATCAAATGGCATGTTAAAGTCATAAAGAAAAATCATATGGTTTTCTTTATATTTTTTTAATCTATTTAATAATCTTTGTTCTTCTTGCCTTAGAAATTTAGATTTTATTTTCTTGTTTTCGCGATATCCTTCTTCTATGATTTCATCATACCTCTTTGAGTACTTCTCTAATTTTTCTTCTTCTATTTTTCCTATGTTCTTAGATTTTAGTTCTTTTTTATATTCATTTAAAGAGCATAGAAAAGAACGCATTTTTAATGCCCACTTATTATTTGTATTTTCGTTGCAACCTTTTAAATACCTTGATATGTGAACATTACATTCTACATGTCTTTTTCCATAATTATACATTACTGTTTCATGGTCATGTACTAAATCTCCAGTATATCTATTCAAAATATTACTTGTTTCAATATATTTTTTGCTTTTTCCAAGTGTTGGAACTAGCAATGTGTAATCATTAGTAGAATAGTTCCTTACACAAATATTTTTGTTATTGCATCTTGCTGTTGTAGCATCTGTATACATTAATTCTGAATTTAACAATTTTTGCTTAATTTGTTCAATAACATATTCGCTTTTTCTTGATAAGGTATTAAGAAAATTTACAATCGTTCCTTTTGATATGTTTATTTTTCCATGACTAATAGAACTAACAAAGTCTGTTAGTCTATCAATGGCTACTATTCCTTCTGTGTTTAAAATACTACACATTGTTTTTAGTTCATTTCCATATTGGACATCCGTTTGAAATTCTTTTGGTATATTGTATTTACCATTTTCATCTTTGTAAAATCTGTATTCTTTTGCTACAACGTTTATTTCTATATCTAAAATATATTTGGATATATATTCTTTTCCAATGTTTCCAATATCTATTATTTCATGTTTTAACTCTTGATTTGCTATTTTCCTTTCAATTTCTTTTTTATCAAGAAAATGTGCTACATGTCCCTTTTGTCCACCGGGTTTCTTATTTGATTTTGTTCTATTGTTCGGTATATTTCTTTTTATATCTGTTGATGGTGGTTTTGAGGAATTATTACTATTATTGTTTAATTGTTTTTTTAATCTGTCAACTTCATTTGTTAGTTTTTCATTCTTTTCTTTTAATTCTTTATTTTCAATAGTTAATTTTTCTATTTTTTCATTATACTCTTTTTTCTGCGTTTTCATCTCAAGTGATAAATTATCACATTTTTTCATTATTTCTTCTAATTGCTTACAAAAATCTTTTCCAGTATATCCTGACATAATTTACCACCTTTCTTTTTGATATTCATATTATATACTAAACAATTCAAAAAAGTCTGTAACACTTATATTTTATTAATATTACAGACTTTTTACTATTCACTTTTTATTATATTTCTATGTGGATTTTTATTTTTTATTTTCATATATTTTTACTCTTTTGTGGATTAATAGTCTGAACAGTAACTAAAAAAATATAATTTTTAGTAAATTATATTGTAATTTATTAAAAATATGATATACTTGAATAAATTGATTGATATTTGTATCAGTCGCCTAAGAGAGCTGACGAGTTGTAAATATCTACGTTGTTGGCACCATTAGAACCTCAAGTGTTTCGTAAGATTAAGCTTGAGGTTTTAATTAAAAAATTGCTAGAGATTTCTAACAAATTTCTAACAATTTGAAATATTTTCTAATGTAGATGTATTAGAGTCCAGATCTAATATATCTTTTTTTATTTCTTTATTTTCTGTATTGGTGCTAAAACTTAATGCCTTTTCTATAGCACTAGCTGACTTTATTTTTGAACTTGAATCCAAATGAGCATATCTTTCAGTAGTTCGTGAGCTTGAATGTCCTAACCAATCTTGAATTTCCCTTAAAGATATTCCTTTTTTTACAAGTAATGTTGCACAGCTATGTCTTAAATCATGAAATCTTATTTCTCTTAAATTATTTTTTCTTAATATTTGTTTAAATTTATGACTAACATAGTCCGGTTTTCTTAAATTTCCTAACTCATCTACACAAACATAATCTTTATATTGGTTATTATAACTATCTCTAAATTGTGATTTATAATATTCTTGCATTTTTCTAGTATATAGTAAAAGTTCTTCAATTTCTTTAAATAAAGGTAATGTCCTATAACTAGATTTATTCTTTGTTTTGCTTTTAGTAATCATTTTTG
>CANRDF010000083.1 GCA_947629255.1 uncultured Bacilli bacterium | reverse complement strand
GTTAAAGTACCATCATGGAAACTTGCTTCAATTTCATCTTCTTTAATATCGCCTAAGTAGAAACTTCTTTGATATTTTCCATATACTCTTTCACGACGAATATATTTCTTATTCTCATCTTTCTCCTCATTTGATTTTTCAGCAGTGATGACAATGTTTCCTTTATTTGCTTCGATTTTGATTTCCTCTTTACGATATCCAGGAATATCCATTTCAATATGGAATTTACCATCCTTTTCATAAATATCGCTCTTTAAAGAGTTCTCCTCCGTTGCAAAGAAACTATCAAACAAATCATCGAAATAATAATTTCTTGGTACTAATTTCATTTTTCACCATTTCCTTTCATGATTCCATTATAGCACTTTTTTAGCACTTGTCAATATCAAGTGCTAATTTTTTTTATTTTTTGAAATCCATATTTAATATGGAATTTTTTCTTTCATTTATACTCTATGGCAAAAAGATTTTCAATTTTAAAAACTGTAATTTATCTAACTGATTCTTTTTATAAAACTTACGTGTCTCTCCCGCGATAATATCAGATGCTTGAACCCCATAATCACTTTTCGAATCCACATACTTCAAATCAATATTTAAGTCACTATGCAGAATTGGTGGAAAATACATAAAGTATTTAAAGTTCGACATGCCTTTAGTAAATTCCTTTTGAATATCTTCTAGCAAATCTCTTTCTAAATGTAAGATATTGATTTGTTCATCAATACGAAGAACAAGTTTAACAGGTTCATTGGGATTTAATAATTTTTCTTTGATGAAATAAGTTAAAATTCTTTTTAATAAGATTCTTTCTGTATAATCTCGAAACCTTCCTCTTGCCGTTTTTTGTTTCATAATTTCAGGGCTTACTTTTTTATTATCAATAATCACAGCAAAGCAAAACTCATTTTCTAGGTATTTTAATATTTTTTTCTTGTGTTGATAATGGATATTCGTATCTTTTATCTCTGGAGATTCTTGTTTACAATTATTTACATTGTATTTACAATAATAGTGTTTGATTTTTTGTATATATTCTTGATATTTATTTGTAAACTTATTTTTTTCTTCTTCACTTAAAAACGCGATTCCACCGTATACACAGCACGGTTCATTCGAATGAAGCACGCCAGAGTCATCCATGTAAATATATAAAACTTGTTCTTTCATGTTACCTCCTTAAAAAGGATTATACGCCACATTAAATAAGATTGCAAGCCTAGGAAAAAAATGATACAATTTGTCTAGAAAAGAGTGAAGAAAATGAAAAAAATTTTAATTGTCAGCCTTATTTTTTTACTAACAGGCTGTGGAAAAACCGAAAGTTTAGAAAGTCCTCCGCAGGAAGAGACAGAACCTCCAAAAGCAAACATTGTTTTGAATGGAGATGAAAAAATATCTTTAGATTACTATGAAGATTATGTAGAACCCGGTTTTAAGGCAACGAATAAAGATGGTGAAGATGTGACTAGTGAAGTTATTGTCACAGGTAATATTGTCAAAAGACCTGGAGACTACACACTCACTTATACCTATCAAACAGAAGAAGAAAGCGCTACCGCATCACGAACAGTTACTGTAGAACCTGTTAAGGTGACAGAAAATGCAAGAAGCGTACCCGTATTAATGTATCATTATTTTTATGATGCAGATACTAGTCCTTATAAAGATGCAAACTATTTATCAAAACAAGAATTTGAAGAACAATTAAAATATTTAAGAGAAAATGATTATTACTTCCCAACAATGCAAGAATTAAGAGACTATGTTGATGGAAAAATAATGTTACCTCAAAAAAGTATTATTTTAACCATGGATGATGGGAACGATTCAGATTACACCTATGCTGTTCCTCTTGCAATACAATATCAAGTTCCACTTACTTTCTTTGTTGTTACTTCTTGGACTGATCCAAAAGCAGATTATGTGAGTCATTATCGAGGCACTGGCGTTGTGACTTTTGAAAGTCATACGCACGATATGCATAAAGCAGGTTGTACAGAAGGTCATGGAGGCTATTTCATGTGTGCTTCAAAAGAAGATGGACTTAATGATTTAAAAACTTCATTTGACTTATTAGGAACCGCGACTGCCCTTGCTTATCCATATGGTGATTATACAGACTTAACCAAAGAAGTGGTGAAAGAAGCAGGTTTTTCTTTAGCATTTACTACAGAATGGGGTCAAGTGAGACCTGGTATGGACCCTTATGCTCTTCCTCGTGTTCGTGTCAGTGCCGGAAACTCTTTAAGTTCTTTCATAAGTTCTATTTCTTAAGAGGTCTTATGAAAAAAGAAAAGATACTTCCAACGATTTTACTAACTTTCCCTTTTTTAGATTTTTTAACAGGAATATGTAGTTGGAATCATTATTTTAGTATTGGGCTTCTCGTAAAAGGAATCCTTCTTATTCTTGCTTTATTCTATATTATAAAGTATCACAAAGATAAAAAAACAATTTTGTTTTTCTTAATCCTTTTATGTATTTTTTGTGAAGTCTATCTTACTTATCAATATTACAATCACTCTACTCTTTTTGCAGAACTTAGTCATCTCATGAAAATATTTTATTTTCCAATTTTGATTCTTTTCTTTCAAACCTATCCTTATCCATTAAAAAAAGAAGACCTCTATAAAGTACTTCTTTGTTACTTAATTCTATATTTAATTCCATATCCATTTGGACTTGGTCATAATATGAATGAGTTATACCCAGAAAAGAATTTATATTTATCTTACTTCTTTACAGGAAATGAACTTGCAAATACATTTATTATTCTTCTTACCATTACTTGTTTCTATTTTTTAGAAAAGAAAAGAATGAATATTGTATCCATCATTCTAATTATTTTGATGACCCTTCTTTTAGGAACAAAAACAATGTATGCTTGTCTCATAATAATTGCTTGCTATCTCCTATTTCAACATAGAAAACAACTTAAAAAATCTTTTACAAAATATTGGAAACAGATTCTTCTTGGTTTTACAGGAATTCTAATACTCTTCTTTCTATGGTTTCCTAAAAGTGACTTTTACACCAACATCAAAACTTCTTTAAGATATTATGAAGTTGATTCCATTTCCGAATTATTCACAGTTCAAAACATTGACCATGTTATTTTTAGTAGCCGTCTTTCTTTCTTAAAAGACATTAATGAAATTTATATAAAAGAAAAACCACTTGGTCTTCTTCTAGGTCTAGGACGAACAAGAATCACTCAAACAAAAGAAATTGAAATGGATATTTTTGATATCTTTTATAGTATTGGTATTTTAGGAATACTTCTTTATCTTTATATTTTATACATAGCTTTACATCATATAAAATGGAAAAAGGAGTATCGTTTCCTATTCTCCCTTTTATTACTTATCTCTTGTATTACGGGTCATGTCTTATTAAGTCCAATGGTTTCAACCTTCCTTGCTTCTCTTATTTCTTTGAACAAGGAAAGTTGAAGCCTTTTTATTTTATAGACTACTATTTATCATTTGTAATATCTCCATTCCCAGAAACAGGAATCACTTCTCCTAAAAAGGTAGGCTTTGGTTTAAAGACACATTGAACAAAATCTTTATTTCTAGCTAAAATTTCTCTGATTTCTCTTGCTGTATCTCCAGGATAAGAATGATGCTCAGTTGGAACTCCTATGGCCTCAATTCCAAGTTGTCTTGCAATATACAAAGCCCGATACAAATGATATTCCTGAGTGACTATTAAAATCTTTTTGCTTTGAAAAATTTCTTTTGCACGATAAATACTTTCATAGGTAGATAAACCAGCATGATCCATAAAAATATCTTCAGAAGGCACTCCGTTTTCAATAGCATATTGTTTCATAACATTCACTTCATCATGTTCTTCTCTACTATGATCTCCAGACATAATAAGCTTAGGCGCAACTCCTGCTTGATATAATTCAATTCCTTTAACTAACCGTTCTTCTAACATTGGACTTGGTTTATCTCCAGTAATTCCTGCACCTAAAACAAGAATACAGTCGACAGAATCAACATTTGAATAATCAGTTACAATTTGTGTTTTACTTGAAAATTTTACATACGCATTAATAGCAAAAACAAATACAACAGAAACACATAAGATAATCACCACAACAATAAAAATAATTTTTACAATTTTTTTACTCATAACATTCTCGCTTTCTTCAACTTCTATTTTAACATGAATCTAAATAGATATAAATAACATTTTGAAAGCTTGAGAGTGGTGATATATGATGTGGTTGTAACACCGTTCGACAAGTTTCGCATACCCTCTTGTGTATAATAGCAAACTGTCTTGTCTAAATTGGGCGAGATTAGAAATGGAGGATAACATGGCAACGGCGACTCAAGAAAAAAAACACAAGCTTATAAGTGACAAAGTTGTTAAAAAAATATTTTCAAGTGGTTCTGAGGCTTCTCAAGAATACTTATTAAAAAT
>CANRDF010000082.1 GCA_947629255.1 uncultured Bacilli bacterium | reverse complement strand
CTTAAACTTTTTCTTAAAAAATAGTCTGCACAAACGACGCGAAAACTATTATTGGTATTCGCATTCCCGTTTGTATTATTGAAAGCTTCAACACCCGTCTCCGTGCCATTGTTGTAAGCTCCACCCCGTATGAACCACGGATTGTTGCTATTGACAAAGAAAGCATCGTCTGATTTTATCAAACCCATATTTAATTTATCTAGAAAATGTTTTTAAGTCAAGCATTATTTTTTAGAGACATTTAAGTCAAGCATTATTTTTTAGAGATCACAAAAAAAGAAAGATTTTCAAATTTACTTACCTTTCTTTTAATCATTAAAATTTTTAAGTCTTTTGACTTCGGATTTGACTCTATTGTTTTTGTTTTACTATCTTAAACTTTTTTAAAAAATAGTCTGCACAAACGACGCGAAAACTATTATTACCATTCGCATGACCGTTGTTATTATTGAATGCCGCGAGACCCGCGTCCGTGCCGTCTGTGAAATTACCACCACGTTTGAACCACGGATTGTTGCTATTGACAAAGAAAGCATCGTCTCATTTTTATCAAACCCATATTTAATTTATCTAATACTGAAAGAAAAGTCAAGTCTGATTTTTCAAAAAAAAAGAAAATAAAAAAGAAGAATGAATCAATCAATTTCTTCTAATAACTTGCAATCTCTTCCAACAAATATAACTAAATATTTTTTTAATGGAGTAGGAAGTCGATTATCTTTTCCATAATTTTCTAATTGTGTTTTTCCTTCTTGTTCTTTATTTTCTAATTCTTTTTTACTATATTCTTTCTTTTTTAAATATTTTAGTTCAATCAAAACATTATATTTTGCTAATTCTTCTTTTGATAATATACAAATATCTACATAACCATTATTACAAGGATATTCTGTATAAACGGATAAAGCATTATGTCTTAATAAAATTGTATAAATAAATTGAATATATTTTTCATCAAAATTTAAAAACATACGATTATCTATTTGATTCATGATTTCTGTGACATATGAAGTTAATTTATGAATAGTTCCTTCTTCAAATAGTTCTTTAAAGTATTCCTCTTCTATTCCCTCATTTATTTTTAAATTTACTAAATTTATAAAATAATTTTCATAAGCATCTTTCATTACTTTATTTGGTATTTGAAATACTGTTTTTTCATTCCATATATTTTTTTCTTTAATTGTTAAATATCCAAAGTAATATAATAAGCTTATAATATCATCTCGAGTAAAAGGAACTAACAAATTAAAATTGTTAATCAGTTCTCCAGATATATTTCCTTCTTTTAATAATTGTTCTAATATTTCTTCATAATAAGAATTATTTTGTAATTTTAATAAATTTCCAATCTTTCCATAATTTGATACAATATTTTTATCCATAAGACTTTCTGGAATGCTTTGGTATCTTTGGTAATAATTTAATAGATACATAACTAATGTTGCATTAAATACTCTTTCACTGGCATCTTTATGAAATAAATAGCCATCATAATTTTCAATCATTAATTGATAAATTTTTTCTCTATCTTTTTCTAATACGACATCATTTAATAATTCTTTTACTTCTTCATGAGTAAGCCCTATCATACTATTAAATTCCAAATCATTAGATATATCACTTGCTATGTTAAATCCTGTTGTCATAGAGTCTAATGTAATTGGACAAATTCCTGTTGCAAAGAATCTTCCTACTATACCTTCTTTTACATATATTTTTATATTTGCATAAAAACTTTTGACAATACCTCCAACAATATCTTTAAATTGTTCTGCATTTCCTTCTAAAATAGCATTTGTAAAATTATCGTATTCATCTACAATAATATAAATTTTATGTTCTAAGTTTAATCCTTTTAAATATTGTAAGAAAGATCTTATAATATCATCCGCATCCTCTTCTTTATTATAATCATAGGAAATATGATAATTTTGTATAAAATCATCTATTCCAGTATTAACACAATTTCTAAAACTTTTTCTTAAATCGTTTTCTTCTTTTTTTTCAGATATTCCTGAGAAATCAAATTTTAAAACATAATAACTATTTTTTTCGTCTGTTGGATGTTGATAAACATAAGTGTCATGAAATAAATTTTCAAACAATTTTTCACTATTTACATCATAATAATAAAACATCATACTTGTAAATAAACTTTTTCCAAATCTTCCTGGTCGTAAGTAAAATAAAGTTTTACCAACATCTTCCAATTTTTCTAAATACATTGTTTTATCTACATAATAATAATTTTGTTCTATTAGTTCTTGATAATTAATAATTCCATAAGGTATTTTTTTCATGAGTGTTCCTTCTTTCTGATATTATTTTACTATACTACATAGAAAAAAACAAGAACGATAAGCTTATAAGGCTTTTTTGCTTTTATATTTTTTTATGAAATTTCCTAGGATGCAAAAAAAGAAAGAACCATTCTTTCTCTTTAAGACATTGCTGCACGTAGTTCTCGAATTCTTTGAATATCAATTTCAGTGGTATTCGCGATATCTTCATCACTTTTTCCTTTGGATATCATTTTTTAGATAAGTTTGTTCTCACCAATAGCAATTCCACGTTTTTCAGCAAATTTTTCACACCATGAATCATGATCAAAATCATTGGGATTTAATTCAGCCCTTATAATACTTAAAATTTTTTCATTCATTTTTTGATAAATCCTACCTTTCTTCTCAAAAGAAATACGTTCTTCTTTATTCTCTGCTTTCAAGTACTTCAGAAATGTCACATAATCTTTTGTTCTTTCACCATGATTATAATCTACTTTATCAAGCATGTCAAGTCTTATGATGACAATTTCCAACATTTCCGTAAGAGGAAATACCGTTAAAGCACTTTCACATTGTTTCTCTAATATGGCATCACTTAATTTTTCAACAATATTAATTTGGACAATTTTCTTGATGGTTTTATATTTTTCCATTTTAGATAAGAAGAAATCTCCTAAATTACAAACATAAACTCCACTTTTAAACATCTCATTTTTGCCAAATTGAGTATAAGCTTCAATATTCGTGACTACATCATCCTCTACAATTACAATATCACATCGATTTGTTTTCGATTCGATATTTTTTCGTTGTAGAGTTTTCTCGAAAGCCAAATGAATTTTTCCCTTTAAAGAACCCTTTTTTAAATTTCGGTAACATTCTAAAAAATATTCGATGGCAAAGATATTTTCAGGGTCACCAAATAAAGTCATAAAGAGCTTATCATTCATAAGTTTTACAAACATGAATTCACCTCCTATATATATATTCAAGAAAAAGTGCCAATTTCCTTTTTTTTTATGCAAATTTCTTTAAAAAAATTAAAAATTGTACATTCACTTTACATTTTTGAATATTTTTATTATTTTAATTTACGTATAGTTTACATATATTAAAATTGTAAATAATATGTAAATAAATATATAAAACTATAAAAAAAGATAGGTTTTTGATTTTCAAAAAATTTACTCACCAATCCTATCTATCACATAAAAAGTCATTAAGACTTTTAGGTTTGACTCTATTGTTCTTGTTTTATCATCTTAAACTTTTTTGAAAAATAGTCTTGCACAAACGACGCGAAAACTACTGCTACGCCACGAACACTCTACACCCGCGCCGTGCCACCTACAACGACACAGAGGGGACAAAGAAAGCATCGTCTGTTCTATCAAACCCATATCGAGTGTATCTAGAAAATATAGGAAAGTCAATTCTATTTAATTAAATAAAAGGAAAATTATTTTCTAGTTTCGTGATAATAACTAAATTCTGCTATTTCATTTGCAACATTTTCTAACTCGTCATACTCTTCTTCATCAACAATATCAGAAAGTAAAAAAAGTAATTCTTTTGCACTTCCACAAGTTTGATAAGGAATATGGTATTCCTCCAAAACTTGTTGTTGATATTTTGTTAAATATAAATTTCCTACTTTTTCTAAATCATTTTTAGGTAGATTTTCTAATTCTTCTTCTACAAGTTTTTCGTAATCCATGGTATCACTTCCCATAACATTGTAACATATTTATAAACTTTTTCGCGTATAGTAATAATGGTGATGTAAATGAATGAAAAAATAAAAACAATTTTCCAAATATTCTTACCTTTAGTCTTAGGTGGAATTGTTGGTTTTCTTATATCTGGAAGTATGGACTTTGAAAGTTTAAATAAACCTCCTCTTGCTCCTCCTGGAATTCTTTTTCCTATTGTTTGGACAATTCTTTATCTTCTTATGGGTATCGCTTACTATCTCTATCGAAAAAAGTATGAATTTGATTTCACAGCAAAACTTCATTATATTCAACTCTTTATTAATCTATTATGGCCTATTTTCTTCTTTGTTTTAAAGATTCGTCTATTCTCTATCTTTTGGATTCTTCTTTTACTTGCCTCAATCATTCTTTTAACTTTTTTATATTTCAAAAAAGAGCATATTTCTGCATATCTTTTAATTCCTTATATCATTTGGACTATCTTTGCTACTTACCTAAATATTGGAATTTATATTTTGAACTAGCTCAAGCCTTATGAAACCAGACAGACGGATTCTAAATTTATCGGAAATGAGCAATGTTGATTAAAATGATGGAGAAGCAATAGAATGAAGTAGAAACGAC
>CANRDF010000081.1 GCA_947629255.1 uncultured Bacilli bacterium | reverse complement strand
AAACAATTAGATACAGGAAAAGATGTTATCTTAGAGATTGATGTACAAGGCGCTAAACAGATTAAGGAGAAGTTCCCTGAAACTATTTTAATTTTTATTATGGCACCTAGTATGGAAGAAGTAAAACGAAGAATTCAAATGCGTGGCGATGAGAATCAGGAACAAATTATTTCTCGCTTTAAAAGAGCTTATCAAGAAATTAATCAATATACCAATTATAACTATGTTGTTGTCAATGATGACCTAAAAGAATCGGTGGATAAAGTAGAAGCCATTTTGATGAGTGAAAAATTACGAGTTGATCGGATTGAAGAATTATCTATTGAAAATGAAGAAGAAATGATTCATGAATTATTGATGGAAAAAGAATTTGAAAATAAGAAAAAATGGATGGAATAGAAGAGAATAAGAGGGAGTAGTTATGATATTTAAGTGTAAGATGTGTGGAGGGGATGTCGAATTAATCGAGGGCACAAATACAGGAAAATGCTTGTACTGTAAAAGTACCATGACGTTACCTACTGTAGAAGATGAAAGAATTTTAAATTTATACAATCGAGCAAATGATTTACGGTTGGAAAATGAATTTGATAAAGCTTATGCCACTTATGAATCTATTTTAGAGTTAGATAATGAACAAGTAGAGGCTCATTGGGGACTTATTCTTTGTAAATATGGAGTAGAATATGTAGATGACCCTAAAACCAAAAAGAAAATTCCGACTTGTCATCGCACAAATTTTGAATCCATTTTTGATGATATTCATTACAAAGTAGTCAAAGAAAATTCTTATGGAGAAGCTTTGAAACTATATGAGCAAGAAGCGAAAACAATTCAAGATATTCAAAGGGGAATTTTGGAGATTTCTTCTAAGGAAGAGCCATATGATATCTTTATTTGTTACAAGGAAACCGATAGTAATGGGGATAGAACTCATGATAGTGTGATGGCAGAAGATATCTATGATGCCTTAATAAAAGAAGGATATAAAGTTTTCTTCTCTAGAATTACACTAGAAGATAAACTAGGAACCGAATACGAACCTTATATCTTTTCAGCCTTAAATAGTGCGAAAGTGATGTTGGTTGTCGGAACCAGTATCGAAAATTTAGAATCTGTATGGGTAAAAAATGAGTGGAGTCGTTACTTAGACTTTATGAAAAAGGATAAGTCTAAAACGTTAATTCCTGTTTATAGTAAGATGGATGCCTATAAACTTCCAGAAAGTTTTGCGATGTTGCAAGCCCAAAATATGGATAAAGTAGGAGCTATGCAAGATCTTATTCGTGGTATTAAAAAAATTATGAATACCAAAAAAGAATCTAAAGAAACGAATGTTACGGAAGAGATGTATCACCAATTTAAAGAGCGTATGGAAGATGAAGAAAGTTCTATGATTGGTAATGAAAAGCGATATGCCACGAATATCTTAAAAGAAAAAGTATCAAAAGGTTTTATTGGAGTTACTTTTTTGGTATCTTTCTTAATGGCCGTTTGGATGGCAAGTTTCTCATCATACACAATATCTAATCCAGCCGGATCTTTCCAATATGATGTTGTTTTGGTATCTACTCTTAAAGAGAGAGCTAATCTCATTCAGGTAATTGTCGGATTCATTACTTTGATTGCTTTCTTTATAGGATTATTATCTAGAAAAATGAATAAGGCCTCTAAAATTTTATATCTTATTAATTTTGCTTTAGAAGGTTATTTTTTAGTTTTTATTCATTCTTGTGGATTTAAACCGGGTGCTTCTATTTTGGTTTTAATTGTTTTAAATTTAATGTTATTCTTAATAAGACCAAAATGGCAGTTATCAACCAATATGTTGATGTTGAATAAAAAAAATAAGGATATTCAAGAAGAGAAAAATAGAAAATTAAAAGAAAAATTTGTTGAAAAAGAAAAGTTTGTCCTTCATCCTATTTTTTATGGAGTGGCGTTCATTCTATTACTCTTCATTGGCTTTCAATTTACAAGACCTTTTCCTGTTCAATCCAATACGAGAAATCCAGGTGTTAGTCAAATTCAAATTCTCAATCAGACTTCCTTATATGAAAGTGTGCAAGATGGTTGGAGACATCCGGTAGCCGTTTTATTCCCTGGAGAAGTTTATGATGTAATCAATATTCAAATAGATGAAGATGGGTATCAACGTTCCATAGAAATCCAAACGAATTTAGGAGTTCATGGATATATTGTGTCTTATTATAAATCTTGTACAAACAATCAATGTGAGTATGATGATGACAACTTTAAATTTTTACCGAAAGAAGAATAATGGGAGTAGTTTATGATATTGAAGTGTAAAATGTGTGGGGGAGATATTGAACCAATAGAGGGTACAAATACTGGTAAATGTTTGTACTGTAAAAGTGTTATGACTCTTCCCTCATTAGAGGATGAAAAAATAGTCAATTTATATAATCGGGCGAATAAGTTACGATTAGATAGTGAGTTTGATAAAGCTTATGAAATCTATGAATCTATTTTAAAACTCGATCAAGAACAAGTAGAAGCACACTGGGGATTAGTGCTTTGTAAGTATGGAATTGAATATGTCGATGACCCTAGAACAAAGAAGAAAGTACCTACGTGTCATCGTGCGAATTATGAATCTGTGTTAGTGAATTCGGATTATCGTTTTGTGAAAGAACATTCTTATGGAGAGGCTTTAAAACTCTATGAAGAAGAAGCAAATTATATTCAAAAAATTCAAAAGAGAATTTTAGATATTTCATCCAAAGAAGAACCGTATGATATTTTCATCTGTTATAAAGAAACAGATAGTGAAGGGGAAAGAACGAAAGATAGTGTCCTTGCTCAAAACATTTATCAGTCATTAACGAAAGAAGGCTATAAAGTGTTCTTTTCTAGAATTACTTTAGAGGATAAACTAGGAACGGAATATGAACCTTATATCTTCTCTGCCTTAAATAGTGCGAAAGTGATGTTAGTAGTAGGAACGAGTACCGAGAACCTAGAGTCTGTTTGGGTAAAAAATGAGTGGAGTCGTTACTTAAGTTTTATGAAGGAAGATTCTGCAAAGTCTTTAGTACCTGTTTATAGTCAAATGGATGCTTATGAACTTCCCGAAGAATTTTCTATGTTGCAAGCTCAAAATATGGATAAAGTAGGAGCTATGCAAGATCTTGTTCATGGCATAGAAAAGTTGATGTCTTCTAATAATACTAGTAAAAAACAACCTTTAGATAAAAAGACAACAAAACAGGTTCAAGAGGTATTAGAGGGAGTAACTAGTTTAGGAAATAATCGCTATGAAGTTACGATTGTCAAAGAAAAACGAGCAACTTGGTATTATCTTTTTATTATCGCATTAGTTTTTGTTTTCTTGCTATGCAGTCTTTTGGTTATAGAGGAAAACTTTTCGATTGCTTTTTCTAATGGATATCATTTAATTACAAATGTTCTCTTTGGCAATAATGGTATGGTTTCCATTTCTAATATATTAGTAATCCTTCAATCTTTGATTAGCCTTTTGATAGTGGTTGTGGGATTTTTAAAACTGCGCAATCGAAAACTTGTTCATGTTTCGAATTATGTAATGCTTGGAGTTTTCTTCTTAGATTTCCTTTTATTAGAAGTTGCTCTACATTATATTTGTATTCCTAGTCTATTATATTGGTTTACGGTCTTTTTATCATTTCTTTTCCTTTTGGTCAATCCTATTTGGAATTTAGATACTAGTACAAAAACGATTGTCGAAGGTGAAGAAAAAGATAGACTATTATTAAAAAATAAAACGATTCGTGAGAATTTTACTCGGAAAGATCGATTTCCATTTCCTAAGAAGTTCTTTCTTCTTGGGATAGGATTATGTATCGTTATTTATGGCATAACTATTTTTCCAATGGTCTTTTCTCATCATGGCAATGATCGTGATGAATCTAAGACTCAGATTGAAATCATTTCAAATTTTGTTGCAGTAAGAAAATCTCCATTTCAAGATGAGTATCAAACGATAGGGATTGCGAAAAAAGGAGAAATTTATACTGTCTTATCCACTTCTTATGAGGGATCTAATGAATGCTTTAAGATAAAGCAAAGCAATTCTGTTAAGGGATATGTTTGTGGAAGTCCTTCAAATTTTAAATTGTTAAATAGTCAAGGAAACGAAAGAAATTCTTCCGTAAAACAATTAGAAGTTATCAATGATTATATTCGCATTCGAAAAGAGCCTTCTTTGTATAGTGATATGGTAGGTCAAGTGTATCAAGGAGAATTTTATACTATTTTAGAAGATAAAAAACAATCTGACGGTTCTTCTTGGTATAGAATTAAGACAAGTTATGGCGTAATGGGATATATTTATTCTGGAGAGAATAAAGAGTATGTAAAAATATATGATGCCGAGTAAAGGAGGGATAGTATGGCATTATTTGAAGTAATTAAAAAAGAAAAAGATGATGATAATTTTATATGGAGATATCCAAATACCAAATTTAATACTAGTTCTCAGTTAATTGTTCATGAAGGACAAGAAGCAATTTTCTTTAGTAATGGAAAAGCTTTAGATTTATTTGGTCCTGGTAAATATACCCTAGAGACGAATAATATTCCTTTGCTTCGAAAAGTAATTGAAATTCCAACAGGAGGGAAGAGTCCTTTCCAATG
>CANRDF010000080.1 GCA_947629255.1 uncultured Bacilli bacterium | reverse complement strand
TTTATCTTTTATATTTAGGTATATTTTACCATGAGTTCTTTCTTTTTTTATGCATTCCGATAAATTTAGACTCCGTCGAAGACATGTATTACTTGCATGATAAAGTAATATTTGTTATAATCAATACAAGAAAAGAGGGATACTTATGAAAGAAATTGCAACAGGAACCGATGATTTTAAAAAATTAATTGAAAATGATTGTTATTATGTAGATAAGACTATTGCAATTGCGGAAATTCTTCAAAGAAAAAAAGAAGTAGTTTTATTTCCAAGACCAAGAAGATTTGGAAAAAGTTTATTTATTTCGATGTTAGAAAATTTCTTTGATATTGATAAGAAAGAAGAAAATATTCATCTTTTTGATGGACTAGCTATTCAAAAAAATGAGTACTATAAAGAATTTGGAGAGTATCCAGTCATTCATTTGGATTTTAAAGATTTAAAACAAGATACATATGAAAGTGTGTATAATCAGTTTGTTTTTAAAATACAAGAAGTATACACCCAAAAAGAATATTTGATGGGAATATTAAATGAAGGAGAACTTGAAAGATATACAAATATTCGGGATGGAAAAGCAAATGCAGATGAATATAAAAATTCTATTTATCAATTATCAAAATGGTTAGAAAGATATTATCATAAAAAGACTATTATATTAGTTGATGAATATGATATACCTATTCAAGAAGGATATATAAAAGGTTTTTATGAGGAGGTCATTGAATTAATAAGAAGTGTGTTATCAAGTGCATTAAAAGGAAATGATTCTTTAAAGTTTGGAGTGATGACAGGAGTTCTAAGAGTTAGTAAAGAAAGTATTTTTAGTGATTTGAATAATCCAGATGTATGTGATTTAATGACAAAAGAATATAATGATACATTTGGGTTTACTGGGAGTGAAACAAAAGAATTATTAGAGTATTATGGATTAGAACTTACTGATGAAGTAAAAAATATGTATGATGGTTACAACTTTAGTGAAACTTCTATTTATAACCCTTGGAGTATCTTAAATTATGCTTCCAAAAAAGTGCTAGAACCCTATTGGATGAACACATCAGGGAATGTTCTTATCAAAAAACTTTTAAGTGATATTAATGAGAGAGATAAATCAATGATAGAACAATTATTAAAAGGAGAAAGTGTAAGTTTCTTTTATGATAATCGAGTCACTTATCAAGATTTTGATGAGACAAATGATTTATCTAAAGTCTTAAATCTTTTATTTGCATCAGGTTATTTGACTTATGATCAAGATTATACGAATCCTATTACTAACGTCACAAAAAAATATTTTAGAATACCAAATCAAGAAGTAAAAATGGAAATGACAAGAATGATTGAAAGTATCACTTTTAAAAAAGAGATAGGAATATATCCTGAATATGATGAGTTTATGGAAAGCATTATTTTAGGAAAGAAAGAAGTTATGGAGAACTATTTAAATGATTTATTACAAAGTATAAGTTATCATGATGAATTAGAGAATTTTTATCATGGATATATGCTTGGTCTATTCAGCGGTTTTTTAAAACAAAATTATATTATAAAATCAAATAGAGAGGCAGGGTTAGGAAGATATGATGTTTTAATAGAAAAAGAAGATCGAAGTTTTGGATGTATTTTTGAGTTTAAAATAGCTGAGAGTGAAAATGAAATGGAGAAGTTAGCTAGTATTGCCAAAGAACAAATGAAAGAAAAAGAATATTATAAAGAATTAGAATTAGATAAAGTACAAAATATAAAAGAATATGCAGTAGTCTTCTGTGGGAAAAAATGTATTGTAAGATAAAAGTCATAGAAGACTTTTTTTCTTTGCATCTTTTTGATATACTTATCCTAAGAGGGTAAGAGTATGAATGAAGAAAGATTAAATGAAATAAGAAATGGATTTATAAAGGGGTCTGCCAAACCACTCAAAAACTTAAAAAAATATAAAAAAGTTTGTCGAACCGTAGAACTTTTAAAATATGATATTGACCATTTCGATTCCAACAAAAACTATCTTTACTTTTTCAATATGTTTCGTTATTTATCCAAAGCTTGTGAATTAAATACCCAAGAACAAAAAAGAATTTATGAAGAATTTCAAGAAATAAGAGCCAAAATCAAACAAGTCTTACTCACTCATAAAAAAGATGAAAATAGAAAAATCTTAAAGAAGACTTTAGGAAAATTAGAAATCATTTCATTAGAACTTTGTAGTAAATTTGATGAAAGTTATGACAAAAGTAAAAGAGATTTAGTCTATCAATTAGTATTTCAAATTAAAAATAGAAAAGTCATTGAAGATGTCTTTGAAAAATTACCTCATCAAATGAATATTTTAGATAATGCGGGTTATGAATTACTAGTCGATATCTTTCAAAAATATATTTTAGTCTTACAAACGTATGTCAAAGATGAACAACAAAAGAATTTAGATGATTTAATTTATTATGATCGACTTATTCAGTTTTTTCTTGAAAAAAACAAACCATATATGAATGCGGATATTGCTAAAAATTTAGATAAAATTTTAGAAGAAGCTGAAAAGTATCAAGATTGTAAAGTGAAAGAACGTTATATTTATTTTCTAAGGAAGTGGCGAGTTTTATTTTTAAATTTTATAAAAAATGGAACATTTGTAATCCCAGAAGTTTCTTGTAAAGAACTAATGTATCAATTTCAAGTTTCGAAAGATTTCTCAGAAGGATTACTTGAATCAGCTAAGTTTCTTTATTTAAAATATGGAGAAAGAAAACAAACCAAAGATATGACTGTTGTTTATACGTTAGATGGGGAAGATGTAAAAGACAAAGACGATGGGTTTAGTTGTGAAAAAGATGGTTCTATTTATCATTTAGGAATTCATATTACCAATCCTATGGTTTACTTAAATGAAAATGATATTCTTTTTGAAGAAGGAACAAGAAGAGGAAATACGATTTATTTTAATCAAAAACCTTTTTCTTATCTTTTTCCACCTCTTTTAGCTGAAAACTTTTTTGGCTTTAATGAAGGATATGTAAGACAATCTTTCAGTGCATATTTTACGATTGATTTGAGTATAGGAAAAATTATAAACAAAGAAATTAAAATAGAACCTGTTTATATTAAGAAAAATGATACGTATGAGAATGGTTCTCGGGTGTTACAATATGGAACAAAAGACACTTATTACTTAAATACATTAGAGAATATTCAAGAATTAATCCCTTTTTTGAAAAGATACTTTCAAATCGATGAAACCTATGCCGAAGTAAATTATTTAACACATCCAAAAGTTTATACAGAAGTAGAACACATGAATGAAACCTTAATGATTTTTATGAATCATCAAATGGCTTTACTTGCAAAAGAAGAAGATATTCCTTTTTTATACAGAAATCATGTCATGAATTTTTTATACGAACAAAACTTAAAAGAATTACAAAAAAGACTGGGACAAGAAAAAAATAATCAAGTGTATCTCAATGAAATTGCCGTTGTTTTGGGACAATATCCAAAAAGTATTTATGAAGTAGAAAATAAAGGACATCATGGTCTTGGACTTTCTTGTTATACCCATATTACATCTCCAGATCGAAGAATGGCAGATGATTATAATATGCTTATGTTTCAAAAATGCTATTTTAAAGAATGTAGAGATGAAGAAAGAGAATCTTATAAAAGATATTTAGAAGAAGTTGCTAAATACTTAAATGAAAGAAGTTATGCACTTCGAAGATTTCAATCGGAATATTCGTTGTTAAGAAAGAAAAATCATGATATAATGGAATAGAATTCGAAAGGAGATTATCATATGAATCCAGTATTAATAACTATTGGAAATTTTGAAATTAAATGGTATTCTGTTTTAATATTAGTAGGAGTAATCCTTGCTATGTTTCTCTTTTTAAGAGAAGGAAAGAAACATAATTATCCAAGTGACTTTTTATTTAATTTGTTTTTTTGGGTGATTATTTTTGGCTTTATTGGGGCAAGAGCTTATTATGTCATTTTTAATTGGACAGAGTATGCAAGTAATCCCATTAGTATTTTAAAAATATGGGAAGGTGGACTTGCCATTCATGGAGGCATTATTGCCGGTTTTTTAACATTAGTCTTTTATTGTCGGAAGTATGCAGTTCGAACATTTAAAATTACAGATATGGTAGTTCCTGGTTTAATTTTAGCTCAGGCAATAGGAAGATGGGGAAACTTCTTTAATAGTGAAGCACATGGTGTTGATGTTTTAAGAACGACTTTAGAAGCATGGCATATTCCTGAATTTATTATCGATGGAATGTATATTAATGGAGTGTATTATCATCCAACGTTCTTTTATGAATCATTATGGTGTTTATTAGGATTTATTATTTTACTTCTTTTAAAACATTATAAATATTTAAAAGTCGGAGGACTCACTTGTTTCTACTTATGTTGGTATAGTGTAGGAAGATTCTTTATTGAATCTTTAAGAACCGATTCTTTGATGCTTGGACCTTTTAGAGTGGCTCAGTTAGTTTCCATAGTTTTATTTATCATTGGTATATTAGGACTTATGATTCAGTCAAGAAAAGGAAAATTTGAAGATTTATATAGTGAACCAAATCATGAATCCATTCATTTTTAATTGACAAATGTGTGAATAATAAAACAAAATTTCCTATTTTTTAATTTTGATTTTCAAAACAAAATGTCCTGTTGTAAAATAGGGAAA
>CANRDF010000079.1 GCA_947629255.1 uncultured Bacilli bacterium | reverse complement strand
TCCCGTGATAGTTTAAAAAAGGTGAAAATTGTTAAAATTCTCACCCTTTTCTTGTGCTAGTCACAAAACTGTAACAAAAATAGACACAATTCCAAAAAGTGTCTTTTTTTTATTCTAAAAATTTGGTACAATAGTACCAGGGATGTGGAAGTATGAACGTAAAGAAAAAGAAAATGACATTAGGCCAAAAAATATTTTATATCTTGAGTTTTATCTTTTTAATCGCAGCTTTTATTTATCTAGGAACGAAAGACTATACGCCAAAGAAAAAAGAATCAGATGCTCAAATTTTTACAAAGGAATATGGAATTACCGAAGATAATGTTTTTACGGAAAGAGATTCAAAAACCATATTAGAACTCTTAAATAGTGGGTCAGGAATTATTTTTGTTGGGTTTCCAGAAAACAAGTGGAGTGCATCTATTGCAGATATTCTAAATGAAAGTGCTAAAAAAATGAAGATTGATACGATTTATTACTATAATTTAGAACAAGATCGTAAAGAACATAATTACTACTATGAGCATATGATAGAAATTTTAATGCCTCATTTAAAAGTATTAGATAATGAAGATGTTGATATTTATGCTCCAACAGTACTTATGGTGAAAAATGGGGAAATTATTTACTATGATGATGAAACATCAATGGTGATGGGGAATATGACAGTCGCGAATTATTGGACCGAATCAAAAAAATATCAAAAAGGTTTAGAGTATATGCAGGCTATGAATGAATTTTTAGGAGGTTCTTCATGAAAAGGCCTAAAGAGATATTAAATTTATCGGAGAAACAAAAAGAAATCGCGTATTGTATTTTATTTTTAGGAGTGTTACTTCTTTTAGCCTTTGGAGACCAAATCGCTCTTCATTTTATCGAAAAAGATCCAAATAAGAATAATTCAGTCTTTGGGGAAAATGATGAATTAAATTACAAAATTGATTTTTTAGAAGAATTATCCATAGATCAAATTTTAGACAAATTAGAAAAGAAAGAAACATTTTTACTTCTTTCTTCTCGATATCGATGTGAAACTTGTGATTTATTTTTACCTATTTTAAAAGAAGTAAAAGAAATGTATGACTTACCCCTTTATTATATTAATCGAGATGCAATCGATACAGGAAGTGAAGAATATCAAAATTGGATCAATAAAGATTCTCGTTTAAAAGAACATCTTCCCTATACTCCGTATATGATGTATTATAAAGATGGAAGTTTACAAGAAGAATTTGTTGGTCGAGTACCAAAAAGTGAATTAGAAGATTTTATAATTCGTGAAGAATTATTAAGTCAATAGAAAGAGGAAAAAAATATGAATGTAGAACAAAATATGCAAAAAGCCATTGATAATTTAGAAAGTAGACTTACAACAATAAGAGCAGGAAGAGCAAATCCATCGATGTTAAATGGAATTATGGTGGAGTACTATGGAACTCCAACACCAATTCAGTCTTTAGCAAATATTACTGTTCCAGAAGCAAGACAATTATTTATTAAACCATTTGATCGTAGTACCATTAAAGAAATTGAAAGAGCGATTAATGAAGCAAATCTCGGAATTACACCAACCAATAATGGAGAAATGGTGATTTTAACGATTCCTGAACTTACAGAAGATAGAAGAAGAGAATATGTAAAACTAGCGAAAGCAGAATGCGAAGAAGCCAAAGTAGCTTTAAGAAATATTAGACAAGATGCGAATAATGAGATTAAAAAATTAGAATTACCAGAAGATGAAGAAAAGAAAAGCCTCGATGAAATTCAAGAAAGCATCAATAAATTTAATAAAATTGTTGATGAAAAATATAAAGAAAAAGAAACAGAACTGATGAGTGTGTAACACTCTTTTCTTTTGAAAAAATCAGAAAAGAATTTAATCCAGGCAATCAGTCAAAAATAGTCGATTTCCCCTTGAAACTTCCTCTTTCCGGTGCTATAATCGTTAGTAGTAAATGTGAAGGGAGGTATTAAAAGTATGAATTCAAATAAAGTTATTGTAAAAGATGGCGACATTGATAAGGCAATTCGTCGATTTAAAGTTGCTGTTGCAAGAAGTGGTGTCCCTTCCGAACTAAAGAAAAGAAAACATTATGAAAAACCTGGAGTAAAAAGAAGAGAAGAGAAAAAGAAAAATATTCGTAACTCAAGAAAACATCGTAGTTATTAAAGAATTGGAATTGCAATTCTTTTTTCTTTGTTATAAAATAGGTTTAGAAAGAGGGAATAAAAATGAATTTAAAAGATTTAGTAAATAATGATATGAAAGACGCTATGAAAAGTGGCGATAAGTTTCGTTTATCCGTTTTACGTATGCTTAAAAGTGCTTTACAATTAGAAGGAATTGCTTTAAAGAAAGATTTAGAAGATAAAGAAGTTCTTGCCGTCATCAAAAGAAATGTCAAGCAAAGAAAAGATAGTATTGAAGAATATCAAAAATATAATAAGACAGAAGAGATTGCTTCTTTAGAGAGTGAAATAGAAATATTGAAATCTTATTTACCAGAAGAATTAAGTGAAGAAGAAATTGATAAGAAAATAGAAGAAGTGTTTAATGAAGTAAAACCTGAATCTATGAAACAAATGGGAATCATTATGAAAAAACTTACAGAAGAAATTGGTTCAGTTGCGGATATGTCTATGGTAAGTAAAAAAGTGAAAGCAAGATTTGAATGAATGTGAATGAAGAAAAAAGACTTTTAAAAAAATTAAAAATCTTATTAGAAAAGAATTTAAGTTTACAAGAAATTGAAACATCTTTAGGCATTCTACCATTAGAAGAAAAATCTGAAGAAATTTTAGAATTAGCATATCAAGTATTCCAAGATGAAGAATATGCAAAATTACATAATTATACTTTTGGAAATACTACCATGAATTTTGTATCAAAAGAATTAACGGATAAAATTGATCTTTTATTAGATAATGGTATCAATGGTACAAATATCGAAGATTATGCTATCAAATATTATGTAGAAAATTTATATCATCAAATGAGAAGATAATGAATAACTTCTCATTTTTTGTGTAAAGAAAAGAAATTTTTATTTTACATTATAACCAAACAGTTATATAATGATAATAGTAAGTAGAATTGAGCAGAATGAAATAGAAAAAGAAATACATAATAAATGATAGGAGTATGAAAATTATGGAAAGAAAGAAAACAAGTTTACTAATTATAGGAGTATGTGCATTAGTCTTAAGTATAATAGGAGTTACTTATGCATTTTGGCAATTAAGATTATCTCAAACAGATGAAGATGTTATTACATCAAGTTGTTTTGATATTACAATGGAAAATGAAAAAGATGCGATTCTTTTAGAGAAAGCGTATCCTATATCTGATAAAGAAGGAGAAAGTTTAAAACCATTTACTTTTACAATAAAAAATAATTGTAAAGCAAATGCCAAATATCAAATTAATTTAGAATCATTGATCAAATTAAATAGTGGAGAAGATGTCACAGAAAAATTAGATGAAAAATATTTAAAAGTAAAATTAAATGAAGTAGGAAAAGAAGGAAGTATACAAGAATTAACAGAAAGTAACAGTGTATCTCCAACAATAATAGAAGGACAAACAGAGGGAAATGCAAGATCAGACAAAGCATATAAATTAACGATAGGATATTTAGAACCAGAGAAAGAAAAACAATATGAATTAAGACTATGGTTAGATGGAGATTTAACTATGGAAGATACAGAAGCTATGAATAAAACATATGCAAGTAAGATTACGGTCATAGCAACATATGCAAAAGAAGCAAAGAAGTCATTAGTAGATACAATACTAGCAGAACAAACAAAAGCAGATGACAGTGGAGAATCAGGTTTATATAAAGTCGCTCACAATGATGCAGATATCACCTATACAGAAGATAGCTATTATCAAGAAAGATTAAAACAAGATGAATATAGATATGCAGGAAAAAATCCAAATAATTATGTAGCAGTTGGTGATAAATATACTACTGATACATATGCATTTTATAGTCAATATACACATGCTTTTGATTCAAATGAAAAATGTAATGCTGACCACAGTGAATATATGAAATATTTAGAAGAAAGTGGTGAATCTGTGGATCTCACAGAGTGTACATCAAAGTTAAATACAGAGGAAGCATATTTGTTAGAATATAAATATTCAGTCGAAGAAGATTACGTTGCTTCTGAATTATTTGAAAATTTAGAAATATGTCAAAGTACAAAAGATGAATATGAATCTTATGGTAGAGTCATTGTTCAAGATTGTACACAACCAGAAAGTATTTATAGTTATACAGAAACTTATCATTCTACAGAATATGCTTCTGAAGATGAATGTATATCTGATCATGAAGGGTATGAAGGAATATGTAAGATTAGCCATCATGTCGGAGACCCTAAGGCTTCTTGGCGAATCATAGGATTAGTAAATACACCAGAAGGCCAAAGAGTAAAAATAATTAAAAACGAAAGCATTGGAGAATATTCTTACGATAGTTCATCAAATAAAGTAAATGGCTCATGGGGAGTAAACGAATGGAGCGAGGCAGATGTCATGAAACTTTTAAATCCTGGATATGATTTAAATAAATTAGAAAGCCAAAATGGAGAAATACAAACAGAAGAGTATGCAAATAATAGCTTATATTGGAACAAACAAGAGGGATTATGTTATACATATATGGGGAATCGAACATCTCCATGCGATTTTAGAAATAATGGGATGCCAGAGAATTTAAAAAATATGATAGATACCGTGACTTGGAATACAGGAAGTAATGATGTAGTAGGTAGCATTGACGAAAATATAAAAGATATAAATGCAAATAAATTTTA
>CANRDF010000078.1 GCA_947629255.1 uncultured Bacilli bacterium | reverse complement strand
ATATTTTATTTCAAAAGAAAAGCCTAATTTCAATTAAAATTAAACTTTTTTTAATTTATGAAGTACGAAACTCGGGAATGACGGAAGCAAAGAACATCCATATGAGCTCATACAAATAATGATTTAAATTTAATTAGCTAAAATTGAATTACAATAACAAATAAGGCAAAAAACACTTGAAAAGTGACGTATACCTCTGTTATAATAAACATCGTAAAGCGAAGAAGAAAGAGTAGTAATAAGAGATTTTCTTTCAAAGAGAGTTTAGGAAAGGTGAGATCTAAACAAAGAAAAACTTATGAATTCACTTTCTGAGTCTTAAAGCCAAACTTTAGGCGGACACTCACCGTTATGAGAATAAGTTAGTTTTGAAAACTATAAATTAAGGTGGTACCACGGGTTTCTCGTCCTTATATTTATAGTTTTTTTTATGAAGGAGGTTAAATGGAACGATATATATTTGATTTAGATGGCACACTTCTAAAAGGAGATTGGGATAGCCAAGCAAGATTCTTTGTAAGTGAACTAGGAAGTTCTTTAGGAGAACGATTTAAAACAGCTAATTATGAATTACTAAAAATTTATGAAAAAGAATATCTAAATTATGACGTGACAACATTAAGTGAATTTTATAAACAACATGGTTTAGATATTCCTATAGAATTCATATACAAATGGCAATATTTTAATGGGAAAATCCTAGAATCAGAAAAAATGCAAGACATCATTGATCTTGTACTATTATTAAAAGAAAAACAAAAAAGATTATCAATATGTAGCAATTGGTTTGGACCTTCTCAATTAGACAGACTAGAAAGAGCAAATTTAACTCAATACTTTGATACCTTTGTCTTTGGAAGCCTTGCAAATAAGCCACATGAAAAAGCCTATGAAGCATCTGCTAAATATACACCCTTTGCTAAATGTGTCTTTATTGGAGACAATATTGAATACGATTACAATGTTCCGAAAAGCTTAGGAATGAATGCTTATTATGTAGGTGGAGAAGATAGAGAATTAGTAATTAAAAAAATAAAGAAAGGAATAGAATTATGAATACACAAGAATTATTAGAAACAATTAAGAAAGAAACAGAAGAAGTAAAAACATTAAATGAACTCAATGATTTAAAAGTAAAATATATGGGAAAGAAAGGAATCATTTCGGAATTAAATGCCAAAATTAAAGAAATTCCAAACGAAGAAAAAAAAGCCTATGGCGAGAAAATGAATGAACTCAAAAATGGTTTTAACGATGTTTATGACAACAAAAAACAAGAACTAGAAACCGAAGAATTAAATAAGAAACTAGCAAATGAAAGCATTGATATTTCATTACCAGCAACCCATATTCCAATGGGTAGTCCAAACATCTTAGAAAAAATTATTGAAGAAGTAGAAGACCTTTTAATGACCATGGGATATGATGTTGTAGATGGACCAGAAATTGAAGAGGATAGATTTAACTTTGAACTTTTAAACATTCCAAAAGGACATCCTGCAAGAGATGCTCAAGATACATTCTATCTAAAAGAGGAAGAACTTCTTTTACGTAGTCAAACATCACCAGTACAAGCAAGAACCATGTTAGAGAAAAAAGGTCTAGAACCAATTCGAATGATTTGTCCTGGAAAAACATATCGAAGAGACGATGACGATGCCACTCACTCTCATCAGTTCATGCAAATTGAAGGCCTTTTAGTCGACAAAGATATTAGTTTATCCGATTTAAAAGGAACATTCGATGTCATCGCGAAACACTTATTTGGAAGCAGCACTGAAACACGTCTACGTCCAAGTTATTATCAATTTACTGAACCAAGTGTCGAACTTGATATCAGCTGCTTCAAATGTAAAGGTGTTGGATGTGCTTTATGTAAAAACACAGGTTGGATAACAGTTGCCGGGGCAGGAATGGTTCATCCAAACGTTTTAAGAAACTGTGGATATGACCCATCTATTTGGAGTGGATTTGCCTTTGGTTTTGGAGCAGAACGTCTTGCGATGCTTAAATATGGAATCGGCGATATTAGAACATTTTACTTAACCGATTTAAGAGTAAATAATGGATTTGATAGAATGGAGGCTCAAAATGATTAGTTTAGAATGGGTATCAGATTATATTGATATTAAAGAAGAAGATTTAAAAGAACTTGCTGTTAAAATTACCAAAGCAGGAATTAATGTTGAAAATGTCATTACAAATCACATCGACCATTTAGTGATTGGTGAAGTGCTAAAGTGTGAAGCTCACCCAAACTCTGACCATTTACACGTTTGTGAAGTGAAAATCAGTGATAATGAGACCACTCAAATTGTCTGTGGAGCGCCTAATGTAAGAGAAGGTATCAAAGTCATTGTTGCTTTACCTGGAGCTGTATTACCTGGAAATTTTGAAATCAAAGCCAGTGAAATTCGTGGCGAAAAATCAAATGGTATGATTTGTGCATTATTTGAACTTGGTCTTGAAGAAAAAACAGACGAAACTTATGCCAAAGGAATTTACGAATGTGAAAGCGATTGCCCTGTAGGAATGGATGCCATGAAATACTTACACATGGACTCTACAAAATACGAATTAGATATTCATAAACATCGTAACAACGATTGCTATTATCACATCGGATTTGCTTATGAAATTGCATCCATTTTAAATAAAAAAGTGACATTACCAACTCTAGAGACCCATCCAATTAGTGATTCAGTCACCAAACATTTTAATCTAAAAGTTGAAACAGAAAAATGCCAATACTATCTTGCAAAAATGGTAAGAAATGTTAAAATTGGCGAATCTCCAGAATTTATCAAAAGACGTCTTATTGATGCCGGGATGCGTCCAATTAATAACGTAGTCGATATTTCAAACTATGTCATGTTAGAATTTGGGCAACCTCTTCACTTCTTTGATAAAGATAAACTAGGAGACAACATTGTTGTAAGAGATGCCAAAGAAAATGAACCCATTACAACCCTAGATAATAAAGATAGAATTTTAAGCTCTAAAGATATTGTCATAACTGATGGTACAAAACCTGTTTGCATTGCAGGTGTCATGGGTGGATTAAATACCGAAGTCGATGAAACAACCAAAAACATCTTAATTGAAAGTGCTATCTTTGATGCCGTAAGTATTAGAAATACAGCAAGTCACTTAAATTTAAAAAGTGAAGCCTCTATTCGTTATGGAAAAGGACTTAGTTATGAATATACGAACATGGCAATTGAAAGAGCTTGTCATTTACTAGAAGAATATGCAGGTGGTGAGGTTTTATCTGATACAGTCAAACATGATAAAGTAGATAAAACTCCAAAAGTTGTCACATTTGAGTCTGACAAAGTAAATAAATTACTTGGTATTGAAATCGACCCAAAAGATATGGAAGTAGAACTTAATAGATTAGGTTTTGAATATGAAAGAAAAGATAATACTTTCACAGTCACTATTCCATCAAGAAGATTAGATATTGATCCAAATGTAAACGATATAGCAGAGGAGATTGGCCGTCTTTATGGTTATCATAACTTAGTATCTACACTTCCAAAAGTTTCAATTCGAAGAGGAGAATATGTAGGTGATGTAAAATATCGTAAGTTTATTTCTAAACGTTTAAGAGCATTAGGTCTTACCGAAACAAAAACATACACTTTAACATCTCCAGACATGGCACGTTTGTTCCGTTATGAAAACAAAGAAAATCTTGTTTTACCAAACCCTCTTAGTGTGGATAAATCTGTCATTCGAACAACCATTCTACCATCTTTATTAAACATTTATGAATACAACAAATCAAGAAAAGTAGAAGATGTCATGTTATATGAAATAGCGAAAACTTATGACTTAGACTATCAAGAAGATACCAAAATCGCTATGTTACTAAAAGGCAAATACATTACAAATACATGGAATAACAGTTCTTTAAAAATAGATTTCTATTTAGTCAAAGGAATTGTAGAAGATTTATTAAATTCTCTAGGTTTAAAAAATCGTTATACATTTGAGAAAAAAGAATATCCTGAAATTCATTCAGGAGTCTCAGCAAGCATTCTTGTCGATAGAGAAGAAGTAGGTATCATTGGAAGAATTCATCCAAACGTTACCAAAGATGAAATTTATGTTGTAGAGCTTTCTCTTCCAAAATTAATTAGAAATATCAAACCAATTAAATTCAAAGATGCTCCAAAATATCCAAGCATGGAAAAAGATATGGCATTCATTGTGAAAAAAGATATTTTTGCAAGTGATATTGAAAATATTATTAAAAAACAAGGTGGAAGGCTCCTTACAAACATTGAAGTCTTTGATGTCTATGTTGGTGAAAATGTCAAAGAAGATGAGAAATCTATTGCTTTCCATTTAACATTCCAAGATGAAACAAGAACTTTAACAGAAGAAGAGGTTATGAACATTTTCAATAAAACAATTGAACATGTTGAAAAAGAGCTAAATGCAGTTTTAAGAGATAAATAAAAAGAAAATGTACAGTATCGAGAAGGTATTGTACATTTTTAAAAATTACTATTGCAAACAGTTTATTATTGTTATATAATGACATTGAGATACATTATGATTGTTAGGTGTCTTCTACCTCAGTCCATTTAATTTTGATGATTAAATATTTAATTATAATTTTATTTGGAAGAGGGTGGTCCTATGAAAGGAATAATTAATGGAATATTTAATTATACTTGTTGTAATTATTTTAGTTTTACACAAGTACTTTCACGAAGACTAATTGTCTACAAAATGACAAAAGAAAGGCGCCTTATACATCTTAGGGTTCTTCCGATAGTTTGTTTAAAAACTATCAAAAGATGAGTTGAAATGACTTGTCTTTTTTTAATTTTCAAGAATG
>CANRDF010000077.1 GCA_947629255.1 uncultured Bacilli bacterium | reverse complement strand
AATCAAGATGAAGAATTTGTAAGATTTGCAACCGATGAAGAAGATATGCAAATGATGCTGAATTCAGAACGTACTGTGGGAAAAGATGAAGGTCTTGCTCAAGGACGTAAAGAAGGACGTAAAGAAAAATGCATTGAAATTGCAAAATCTATGTTGGAAAAAGAATGTGACATTTCATTGATTTCTGAAGTCACAGGTTTGTCTGTCGATGAAATTAAAAAACTAAAAGAGGCCTAAAAAGCCTTTTTGTATTTCATTAAAAATCAAATGAAGAGTATTGGAATTTTCTATGGACGAAATAGGTAGATTATGGTATACTGCAAGTGATGAAGATGCAAGAACACTATTTCGGTATTTATCCATATTTGATATGGATGAAGCTGAATTAAATGCACTTCCAAGAGGGGAAGATGAATTCATGGATAAGTTTAGAGACAAAGTCATAGAGTTAAATCAAGATGAAGAGTTTGTGAGATTTGCAACCGATGAAGAAGATATGCAAATGATGCTCAATTCAGAACGTACTGTGGGAAAAGATGAAGGTCTTGCTCAAGGACGTAAAGAAGGACGTAAAGAAAAATGCATTGAAATTGCAAAATCTATGTTGGAAAAAGAATGTGATATCTCATTGATTTCTGAAGTTACAGGTTTGTCTATCGAAGAAATTGAAAAGTTAAAAGAGGCCTAAAAAGCCTTTTTTGTTGATTACAATAAATTTAGATTTTCTTCCTTCATTTTTTAGATTGTATTTCGATTTAGATAATGGTAAAATTTTGTTATAGAAAGTGTGATGTATATGATATTACAAGAAAAAGAAATTTTAAAAAGAATTAAGAAAAGTGCGACAACTTCTTTTGTGGGAGCAATCCTTATCATTGTGTTTGGAATCGTTTTGTTTCGGAATCCAGAAAATTTTTTATCTGTAGCCATCTCTATTTTTGGTTATATCGCGGTTGCCTTAGGAGTGATTTCAACTTTTTTATATTTTCGAGTACCAGAAAGTGAAAGAATCTATAACAAAAGACTAATGACTGGAATTGTCTTACTTGCATTTGGATTTGTATCTTTTTTTGAAAATGAATTATTAAGAAATATGATAACGATTTTACTTGGAGGGTATTTACTTATTTTAAATGCCGAGAGAGTAGAGCTTGCAATGTTTCTAAAATCAAAAGAAAGTAGGGTTTGGCTTGCTCTTCTATCTCTTGCTGGCATAAATATTTTAGCATCGATTCTTCTTATGATCGAACCTATTCCTAATATTTCAGAAAATGCTTTTGTATCCATTGTTTTAATTATTATAGAAGTTTTATTCAGTATTCAAAATCTTGTAATTCTATTTGGAGTTCGTACGAACGATTCTAAGAAAGAGTCTAAGAAAAAAGAAACAAAAGACTTAGTGCCACAAGAGCAAAAACAAGAACAAGAATAGAAAAATATTTTAGAAAGGGGTTACAATGAAAAAAAATGGTTTTATGGCTACTTCTTTAATTTATTCTTTCTTTCTTGTTTTTCTAATGTTAATGATCACGTTATTAGCGAAGGATGTCAATAATAGAATCTTATTAAAAGCAGTAAAAGATGAAATTCGAAGTGGCTTAGAACAAGATGCAGAATTTGTTATAGATAAATTAGAGAGTAAAAATTATATTGTTGGTTCTACTGTTTCTTTTGCAGGAGAAAACTGGCAAGTCATCAACGATAAAGGCACGTCTATAGTACTCATATTACAAAGAACCTTGACTCGTGGTGAAATTGTAAATGCTTTAGGTTCCAGTATTGAAACAACGAATACAGCTTACTATGGAACATGCGATGCTACATCATGTCAAGTACGTTCTTGTAGAGAAGTTCCTGCTTTTAATATCAATACTCCTCCAGTTGGGATATATGGAAGAGAAAACTGTTTTTACGATCCACGAAATCCAACCCAATATATAAAAGCAAGTTGGCTTCCAACAACTACCCAAGTGGAAACTCAAAATTTTGGACAAAGAATTCCAAGCACTATTGTAATGAATTGGTTTCAGTCTCATTCAGGACTTCAAAGAGCTTTGGATTTAGGAAAATTAAATGCTCTTGCCTTTGATGATGGTTTTCTTCATTATGATGCATCAAGAAAAATTTATGTGCGTATTCCTTTACAATCAGAAGTTACCGCGGCAAATAGCAGTAGTTGGACTAGTATTGGTCAGCCTTTCCATATTTTAAGTAATATGAATGCGACAGGCCAAAATCAAGTTCATATTTATGGGCCTGGACTTCGACTAGAATTTTCAACGGCCATTGCTTTTATTCGCCCTGTGATTGAAGTAAAAGAAGGTTGATTTCACATATAAAAAGTGATAGAATAAAAATAACGAATGGAGGTTATGAATGATGCCAGGATGGTTAATCGTTTTAATAGTAATAGGGGTTTTACTTGTTCTTTTAGTGATATGGGGAATTGGAGTGTACAATAATCTTATAACTTTAAGAAATAGAGTGAAAGACCAATGGAGTCAAATTGATGTTCAATTAAAAAGAAGATTTGATTTAATTCCAAATATTGTAAATACAGTAAAAGGGTATGCAAAACATGAAAAAGAAACTTTAGAAGAAATTGTAAAAGCACGTAATAATTATACATCTGCAACTACACCAAATGAAAAGATGAAAGCAAATAAGGAATTATCGAATGTTTTACCAAGATTATTCGCCTTATCAGAAAGTTATCCTGATTTAAAAGCAAATACAAACTTTTTAGAATTACAAAAAGAATTACAAGAAACAGAAGATAAAGTTGCTTATGCAAGACAGTTTTATAATGATACAGTTTTAAAATATAATAATAAAATCATGATGGTTCCATCAAATATAATCGCAGGATTGTTCCATTTTGATAAAGAAGAATTCTTTCAAGCAGAAGAGAACGAAAGAGAAAATGTCAAAGTAGAATTTTAGAGCTTACAAAAGTAAGCTTCTTTTTGAGAGTGGTGAAACATGAAAAAATTATTGCTGATTTTTATTTTAATGATTCCTTTTACAGTTCATGCCATAAACTATGATGTGGATGATCTTTTTGTGGATGCCCAAATATTAGAAAATGGCGATATGAAAGTGAAAGAACTTATTGTTTTAACTGGGACCTTTCATGGATATGAAAGAATGATTAGTTATCGAAATAGTAAACTAAGTTATCATGATCCCGTTTCTTTTTTAAATGATGCGATTTATAACGGAAGCAGTTTAGAAAATGTGATTTTAAAAGCTAAGAAAATTAACGAAATTCCAACATTTCAAATGTTTGAAGAGGAAGATTTTATCACACTTGAAAAAGCCTATTATAAAGAAGATGCAGAAGATGGGGAATTTGTTGAATCGAGTATGCAAGATGGAAAATCCTATCGAATGTATTTTGAAGGACAAGAAGAAACTATCGCATTTTATTTAGAATATAAAATTCCTGATGTGATCGTAAAACATGAAGATGTCGCAGAAATCTATTGGACATTTATTGGTGATGAATTTGATGATGCGATTCAGAATGTAGAAATTCGTGTTTCCTTACCAAAAGAAGATAATCAAGATACATTACGCTTTTGGGCTCATGGAGACTTAAATGGTGAGATTCAAAAGTTAGATAATCAAACCATTGTCGCGACCATTCAAAAATTAAAAGCAAATTCACCAGTTGATATTCGTATGACTTTTGATAAAACACAAGTAAATGTAGATCAAACAAAAATAACTCACGAAATTGCGTTACCTCAAATCTTAGAAATAGAAGAAAAAAGAGCAACAGAAGCTAATGAAACAAGAGAAAGAGCTAAAAAGTTAACAAATATTGTGAAAGGGGTAAGTATTAGCTATATCATTTTTATCATCTTTTGGTGGATTTATATTTATATTTTTCATGATAGAGAATATAAAAGTGAATTTCAACATGAATATAATAGAGAATTTATTGATCGTTATAATGTCGAAGTCGTAGATGTTTTAATGAATGGAAAAGTAACGGAGAATGCTTTAACCGCGTCTATTTTAAATTTAATTTATAAGAAAAATATTGCTGTAGAAGAAAAAGAAATGACAAAGAAAAAATCAACTACAAAATATTATGAATTTACATTACTTAATAAAGACAATTTAAATAATACAGAAGAATCTTTAGTTCATTTTCTTTTTGAAAAAGTAGGAAGTGACAATAAATTTACATCTTTAGATTTAAAAGAGTATGCAACTTCGGCAAAAACATATCAAGGATTTCATAACTCATATACAAACTGGCGTAACTCAGTGAAAAATGATGCAGATAGACAAAAGTTTTATGAAGAAAATGGTCTTCCAGTCATTACTGGTATCTTCTTATTACTAATAGCCTTATTTATTAATTTCTTTGTTTTATTCTTTGGATTGCCATTCCTTTACAGTGGAATTGTTCTTCTTTTTGGCGCGTCTTTCTTTATTTATTCCATGTTTATTAAGAAAAGAACCAAAGAAGGAAACGAAGATTATGTAAGATGGAAAGCTATGAAACGTTTCTTAAAAGATTTTGGAAACTTTGAAATAAAAGAATTACCAGAAATTGCTTTATGGGAAAGATATTTTGTTTATGCAACAGTCTTTGGAATTGCTGATCAAGTGGAAAAAAGTATGAATGTCAAAATCAAAGAAATGGATTTAAATAATGTAAACTATAATTTCTCATGGATTGATTTTCATATTGCAACTCATATATCAAGTAGTATTCATGAATCTATACGTTTAAATGAATCAACTTATAGTGCAAGAGTTGCCTCAAGCACTTCTTCAAGTGGAAGTGGATTTGGTGGAGGATTTTCTTCTGGTGGCGGCTTCGGCGGTGGAGGCGGCGGAGGCCATGGATTTTAAACTTATAACTTTCAAAAAAATGTAAAATAATTGTAAATTTTTAAATAAAATGAAACAAAACAATAAAAAAAACTTGACTTGGGGGGGGGGTATATGTGATATGATGAACCTA
>CANRDF010000076.1 GCA_947629255.1 uncultured Bacilli bacterium | reverse complement strand
TAAGCTTCGAAAAATTTCCTTTTCCAAAGCAAAAAAAGAACTGAATAGAAATTATTCATTTCTACTCAGCCCCTTTTATTTACAGATTTACATTTGACAAAGTGTAAAAAAAGTGTTAATATAATCACTCGAGAAAAGGGGGTTTTTGTATGAGAAAAAACTATGCTGTGAAAAGGGGAGCTTTACTCGCTTTATTAGGAGCTTTAACCGCGGTTGATGTTTCAGGAAAATCACAAATGTTAAATAAATATAATAAGATTTCTATGTCACAAGAAAATTTAGAAGATGAAGAACTTTCAAAGATTGAAATTGACCAGAGTACAGAGTCTTTTGATACACAAAGTGAGGGTCATTATTCAACCGTTGTTTTGAATGGGGAAATTTATTATCCTTATGACACCAATGCTGACAATCGAGTATCTTCTCATCAAGAATTTATTAAAACAAAACCTGACCCATATATTGAAACTTATGAAGAACATACACTTCCAACAACTGCTCAAATGGGTGAATGGATACGTAATAAAAGAGGTATTACTCAATCTGAATTTGATACTATGGTAACTAATTTTGTGAAAGCAAGTGAAGAGTATGGAATTCATTATTCAGAAGATGAAGCAATTAAAGTTTGGTATCTAGTGGCCGTCATGCCTTTAGAGAAAAAACGAGAATACATTGAAGAAAGATGGGGAATGACCGCGGAAGAACTAGAAATATCAGAAGCTATTGTGATGGCCGAAGCAAAAAGAAATTCTAATAATACACCAAACTATTGTGATTCTTTTGGAGTGACTGATACGGCGATTGGTAGAACAAAACATCGTACCTATTCTAAAAAGGGTGGCGATGTCTATGACCAATTCACCCTACTTGGGCAATTCCAAGTTTATACAGAATCTTCTTACAAAAAAAATATGGGAATCACAAATTATGGATGCTTAGATGCTTTATGCGCTTATGCTTACACGAAAGATTTAGGACTTACGCCATTAAGAATTCCATTCTATATTGAATTCAAAGCAAATTATGTGAATTTTGCTGAAGGAACTTATGTTCAAATGACATCAAAAGGAAATAAATATCAAACAAACCATTATATGCCTATATGGAATTCAGTCGATTATTATGAGCCATATAATTCTTTAACAGATAGTTATTTCCATAGCATTATGGATGAAAGAGAATTATGTAATATTCAAAAATTACAAAGAGTCGTACAACCAGAACATTGGTAAAATAAAAAAAAGGGGGGATAAAGATGAAAAAAGAATATATGATGAAAAAAGCAATACTTACACTTGCTTTATCGTTAGGTCTTACAAGTAACGCTCTTGCAAAAGAAATTTCATTAAGTGAAGAGCCAGTAATAGAAAGTACCATAGATAATGAGGAAAATAACGAAGAACTTTTACAAAACTTCTTAAATCAATATGGGATTTCTTATGAAAACTTTTCAGTAATTGCCAATCGTATCATGCTAGAAGCTGAGAAATGTGGAAGACCTTATGAGGATATCTATGAAATGATTAGAGATTTCAATACTTTAAGAGAGATTCCAAAAGAAGAAAAACTAGAAGTGGTCTTACCTTATTTTAATATAAATGAAAGTGACTTGGATTTTGTTCAAGCTGTTGCTACTTATGAATCCGATGATAATTCAGGAATAAATTATTTTTCAGGATATTTACTTGCGAATCATTTCTGTGCTAGATTAAATAGTCGTACATGGGTAAGCACTTATGGAAACAATATCATTGGACAACTTACGGCTAGAGGTCAATATTCTGTTGTGACTGAGAATCTTTATGTTGGAGCTTTAGGAAAGTGGAGTGCAGTATCAGATGCTGTATTAGATCGTTTCTTTTTAGAAGCGACTGGTGAATTTCCATTATTCTTTACTGATTATTTAGGTTTCAGAGCAGCAGGAGCTAAAGGTGAAGTTTTCTTACCTAGAGACAATGCTTATCGAAGCGAGTTAACAGATGCAGATCGTATGAGAGAACGTCCTGCACCAGTTGTTTTAGAAGATTCCGAGCTTACTTTATCACTTATAAAGGAAGAATAAAAAAACTTCCTTTTTATGTGTTTAAAAATACAACACTTTCTACATTTAAACTATCTTCAATCGATAAAGCAATCGAATATTTGACTTCTTCTAAAATATTTTCAGCAGCAAGACCCTCATATAAAAGATTAGAAAAAGAAAGCAAGACTTGAGATTCTAATATTTCATAATTAGAGAGTTCAGTGGAAGCATTTAAGTAACTCATTAAATTTGTTTTTTCACTTGGTAAACTTTTTAAATGTTCAATAATAATTTCAATTTTATCTTTGTCATTATTTTCTAAAACAGTGACGGGAACATAATAAGAAGTTTGATTCGTCTTAGCAATATAATAAATGGTTGTCTTTGAAACATTTTTAATGCTACTTAATTCATAAGTTTTATTAATACCAATATCTCTTGTTAAAAGGGGAGGAAGACTTTTATCTGAATTAGGAAGTTTCTCTAGAATGTTTCCTTCCACAAACAAAATAATTCCTTTGACTCCTTCAATTTCCGTTAAAGAATAGACTAAACATTCTAGCATTTTTTCTTCTAAACCTTTGGGAATACTTAATAGTTCTTTACTAAAATTAATTTTTAAAGTAGTATCTTGTAAATCAATGGTTAAAATTTTGGTGTTCTCTGGGAGAATAGGTTCAAAAAGAGTAGGAATGTAATTGGCTAGCTTACTTCCAATTGTTAATGTTTCAATTCTGTTTCTTGCTTCATCTATAGGACTATTTCCATCAATATGCATATTCATTCTTGCTACATAATTGGATTCATCTAATAAATAAATGGGGGAAGTACTTCCACTTTGATAAGCAATCGATGTGACGCCTGTACTTTCTTTAGTTCTCGGAAAACTAAGGGTTAAAACAAAAACAAGTAAGGCAAAGGAAGTTACAATAAATTTTCTTTTAATGGATTCTTTAATCACAAAAATCACCTTACTTCACTTTATGATAAGTAGAAGTGTTTCATGACAAAGAAAAAAGATTGATTAAATTTCAATCTCCCCTAAACGAATGAGTTCCACAACAGCACTGGCACGCCCCTTGACTTCTAGTTTTTGCATAGCATTTGATATGTGGTTGCGGACTGTTTTCTCACTAATTTTTAAAGAACTCGCAATTTCTTTTGTACTTTTATTTTGAATTAACTTTTCAAAAATTTCTCTTTCCCGATTGGTTAATATTTTTTGTTTCAACTTTTTCACCTACTTCCCCATAACATTAATCTCTATGGTAGTTTATGAGGAATATTGGGTTATGCGCTAGGCATTTTGAAATTTTACCGTGATATATTTTTCTTGGGTAAATAATTTTTGAACCGAACGAATAATTTGATTTGCCAAAGTACTATTATGCTCACTACTAGCAATCACAATACTAATGGTATCGTTTTTAATTTTCACAAAACTATCTAACTGAAATTCATCTTTAATTTTCTTTTCAATTTTTTCTTCGTCTCCCTTTTTTTGATTTAAAGCCATGAGAGAATTAAAAGCATTATTTTTTTCTTCACTAGTTTTTGTACTATCTAAAAGAATCGATTGATAATTTTCCATTTGTTTTAAAACACTTTCATCTTCTTGTACTCTTAAAGAAACTAAGACAGAACTTTCTTCGACGTTCACACTAACAGGAACAGAAACTTCTTCATTATCAAAATTATCTATAATACTTTGAAGACTGTTGTCATTTAAAGTTACATAATAAATCGATAAAACTAAAATCAAACTAAATAAAGTTACAAACCAAACGCTTTGTTTATTAATCATAATTCATCACTCTTTCTAAAACACTGTATGTTAGAAATTTTAAATTTATACATGAAAAAGTATAAACTATGCTATAATAAATCTAAAGGAGAGTTTCGAGGTATGTTACAGTTTTCTCTATTCTTTTTAAAATTTATTTTATTTAGTATGATTGGTTATGTTGTAGAGATGGTAGAATGCGCGATCGATGAGGGAAGATGGAACAATCGTGGTTTTTTATGTGGACCCATTTTACCTATATTTGGCATTGGTGCGATGCTTTTAATTTATTTACTAGAACCTTTTTCTTATAATCCAATTTTGATTTTTATTTTAGGAATTCTTATTACCACAACTTTAGAATATTTTGGAGGATGGTTTATTGAAAAAACATTTAAGAATAAATGGTGGGATTATAGTAAGGAAAGATTTAATTTACAAGGACGTATTTGTTTAAAAAATTCATTACTTTTTGGAGTGGGAACATTACTCATTATTTATGTAGCCAATCCCTATATTAGTGATTTTTTAATTGAAATTAAAGATTCTGTTTTAATTACACTTACAATTATTATTGGTATCATCTTTTTACTAGATACAATTTATTCTTCTATTGTAGCTTATCGTTTAAGAAATCATATTATTATTGTCGAAGAGTTAAAAAATCAAAAACTTTCCAAGATTCCAGGAATGTTTGAAAAAATGCTGACCAAAGAATTAAAAGGTAAGAAAGCTCTTCCAAAAAGAGTCATGAAAGCATTTCCATCTTTATTTAAAAAATATCAAAAAGAATTTGAACTCATTCATCATATTGAAGAAAAATTAAACTTTATGAAAAAGAAACAACATGAGAAAAAGAAAAAACATAAATAACGAAATGTTGTGAGTGATAAATTACCTGTGCAATAAAAGAGTCACTTAAAAAATAGTGGAAATAAAGAAAAATGTTGCAAAATAAAATTTTTTTTTCTATAATTAATTTAAGAAAAAATAGAAAGACTAAGAGGTGCCTCCAAATGGAAAAAAATACATGTGGGGGGGGGGTTGCTTAGTCAACCCCCATTTAAAAGAAAAAAAATAATTTTATTAGGAACATTTATTATCTTTTTAAGTGTAATAGGGATAAGTTATGCTCTATGGAATGCTTATTTTGTACAAAAGGATGTCAATGAACTCGCAGCTACCTGTTTTAATATTGC
>CANRDF010000075.1 GCA_947629255.1 uncultured Bacilli bacterium | reverse complement strand
TAAAATTAAAAACCTGCAATCCCTTTATTTATATGGCTTTACAGGTTATTTTTATGCTACAACTGTCAAATTCAAGAGTATATCATTAGTAAAATATTTTTTCAATCACGGTTCTTTAAAATTAATGCTACTTTACATTTTTTAGACACAAATAAAAAAATTATTTTATAAGAACAATTAATGAAGGTGGTTTTATATGATTGGATCTCGACATCATTCGACAAGTTTCGACATACCCTCTAGTGTAGAATAACGTCTTGTATCTTTCAAAGGGGGAATTTTTATGACAGATACAACAACTGATTCGAACGTATACTTAAGTGTACGTACCGATCGACTTTTCAAAACTGTTTTTGCAAATCCTGATGATACGAGGCTTATGAATGCCGTTTTGTCTGAAGCTTTAGAAGAACCTGTGGAAGTTTTAGAATTCTTTCCAACGGAACTTGCTGTTCGTAACAAAAAAGAAAGAGTAAAAGTTTTAGATGTATTATTACAAACTAAAGATGGCAATTTTCTCAATGTGGAAGTGAATACAAGCTTTGACCTTGCAACAAGAGTACGAAACTTAGCTTATTTTACTTCTTTTTACTCTCAAAAAGTTCAAAGAGGAGAAGAATACGACACCAAGAGCGACTTTATCCATATTGACTTCGATTTCAATAAGAATGAAAGTGAAGGAAAGAAGAAAATTTATAGGCTCTTAGATGAAGAAACCTTAACTCCCTATGTCGACCATTTTAAAATGATTACAATCAATATTGAAAATGTCAAAAAAGAATGGTATGATAAGAACATACAAGGAGACAAAGAGAATATTCATCTAGTAATGTTAGGAGCAAGTGAAGAAGAACTTGTGGAGTTATCCAAGAAAGATGAATTAGTAAAGGAGTTTGATCAGAAAATGTATATATTAAATAGTGATGGAACATTTATAAGGACAGTTTCTGAAGAAGAAGACAAAGAACGTCTTACGAATACAAGAATCTCTCTTGCTAAGGAAGAAGCAGCTGAAGAAGCTACGAATAACAGGAACATTGAAATTGCAAAAGCTATGTTAGGAAAATCTGATATGAGTTATATATCAGAGGTCACAGGATTACCAATAGCAGAAATTGAAAAGTTAAAAGAAGAAAATAGAAAATAAAAATTCTATTTTTTTGTGTCCATAAAATCACTTACCTCTCCACTTAGCAAAAAATTGAAACAGATAATTATTCTTAAAATTTTTTTGAACCACTTCCGAGCAAAAAAATCCTATAAACACAAAAGCCAGAAAATAAATATGAATAACTCCCCCATTAATATGATACATTAAAATAACATAAAGCAAAACAAAATCAATCACATACAAAAGCGTAAGAAGATATTGTAATATTTTAGGATAAGAATCCACAAATTTAAAATGAAACTTCGTCACTATGGAAAAAACAAAACCAATACAAAAAGAGACAAAAAAAGAAAATAATTGAATAACTTCATCCATTATTTAAATAACTTAGCAATAAAAGATTCATCTTTCGATTTTGTTTTTCCATTTTCTAAGTATTGATAACTATTAATTTTACCTTTAATTCGCACATTTCCATCATGTGTATCCAATTTTAAAATTTCTAGATTACTTCCCTTTAATAATAAGACACCCATAGTTGTTTCAAGTAAAAATTCTTCATGATCAAAACTTGTAATTTTTTTAACACCCGTTAAATGAATTTCACGTCGATCAATAATCCGAACTTCATGATTGCTAGGAATTAATTCAATATTTGCTTGTTCCAATTTTATCACCTAACAAAGTATATGAAAAAAAGCCAAAAAAAATTCTAGAATTCTCTAGAACTTTTCTATTCTTCAGAAGCTTTATTGTATTCTTCTAAGATTGCTTCAGTAAAATCGTTTCTTACTTCTGGATTAATTGGATGGCAAACATCTTTATATTCTCCAGTTGCAGTTTTTCTACTAGGCATAGCAATGAATAAACCATTGTCTCCTTCGATAATTCTGATGTCGTGAATTGCAAATGAGTCATCAATTAAAACTGATGCAATTCCTCTCAATCTTGAATTTTCTTTCGCGATTTTGCGAACGCTTACAGATGTAATCTTCATATAACTCCTCCTAAAGTTAATTTATAACTTATACCTATATTTTAAAACAACTTTTCAAACTTTGCAAGTATTTTACGCAAGTTTTACCACAACATCACCAATAATCACATCTGCATAGTTAAAACTTTTCTCTACTCCATTTACTAAAACGGTAAAAACATAAGGATAAACACCCGAAACAGTCCCATAATAATGGAAGTTTTTATTACGCATTCCATAAACTTCAATCGATACTTCTTTATTTAAAAAAGATTCTATTCTATCACGAACGATATCTAAATTCATAACTCTCCTCTCATCTGGGGAAGCCTATATACATCATACCATTACACATAATACCACCCATACCATTCGCACCATACTTTGTTTTAGATAGCAAAGTTACCAAATCAATTTGTTTACTTCTCTCTGTCATAGAAAGAACAGTCGCGATGATGGCTGGATCCAAAGCATGGATATTCACTCGTTTAGGAGAACTAGCAAAATTAGCACCTGCCCGAATAAGTTCTTCATAATTACTCTGACAAGCCCCGGCAATAATTACAAGTTTCTCATGACTTTTCTCATATTTTCGAGCTTCTTTCACTGCTTTCACAAAATTTTCTGTATTTTTATAATTTTTATTATCTTCTTTACTTCCTTTTTTAGGATAATAGGCATCATGACCCGTAATGACAACAATATCAGGTTGGTATTCCACAAGTAGATTGCGAATATTTTTAGCCACATCACTTTCATTGATTTTTTTGCCAATCGCCATAACCCGATTTCTTTTATAAAATTTCAAACAACGATTTAAGTATTCTTCATCTGCATCAATATGCAAAACCTTGGCAGGCAAATAAAAAAAATCTCCCCTATCACCATCTATAAAATCATTAAATATTTCATCGTCTTCATGAGTATCACGCTCTTCACTCTTATATAATACCAAATCTTCTAAAGGAGCATCTGCATAAAGCCTAACATGTTTTCCCTTTAAATAAGCCGTCTCTCCTTTAATTGATAAAATTTTAAAGATAACGTCATGATTATATTTAATACGAGTAACAAAGTCTCCAACCTTGATATTCATAGGCTTCACCTAAAAAAGTATATGAAAAAATGAAAATATCATGCTACATTTTTAAAACATCATATTTACATTTTGTTTACACGAGTAAACGAAAAAAAGTTGTAAATATATTCAATTATGCTAAAATAAAATTAAGAAAGAAGGGAGAAATATGCCAACACCAATTGGAAGAGATAAACCGTTACCAGACTATATGCAAAAAGAAGAAGAGAAAAGAGCAGCTCTACTTGCTGAAAAAGAAAGAAGAGAAAGAATGAGCTCTTGGGAACAAGAAGCAGACAGAAAAGATGAACAAGCTCAAGAAGCATATTGGGAACAAGAAATGAGAAACACTCTTCAAAAATACTTAAATAAAGGTCTAGATCAAGATACTGCATTGCAGTTAGCTCAAGCAGAAATCGATGAAAAAAGAGCAGAAACTGAAGGTTATACAAGATAACAGGAGAAAATCCTGTTTTTTATATTTCTTTAAATAATCTTACATAGTCTTCATAAGATATTTCTTCTGCTCTTACATTTTCATGATACCCCAACAATTTTAATACACAATAAATTTTATCCCAATTATATGGCTTTAAATTATTTTTTAAAATCTTTCTTTTTTGCTTAAAAGCATCCATTAAAAATTTTTGAAACTCTTTAATATTTAAAGATTCCACATGTTCTTTTCGAGTCATTTTGACCACAGAACTTGTGACTTTTGGAGCAGGAGTAAACGCACTAGGAGACACATCACATAAAATAGTAGAATCAAAGAAATGATTTAAATAAACAGTAAAATATCCATAATCTTTGGATTTTGGTTTAGCTGTAAAACGAAGGGCAACTTCTTTTTGAATAAGGATAGTCATTCCTGTTACTAAAACTTCACTATTTAAAATATGTTCGAGTATTGGAATCGTAATATAATAAGGAATATTCGCAATAACATAAAGATGTTCATTATCACTGATATCTTCTTTGAAATCTCGTTTTAAAAAATCATCATAAAAAATATGGCACTTCTCACTTTCATAACAGTTTAAATAGGCTTTCATTCTTTCATCCAGTTCATAGCAAACCAATTTACCAGGTTTCTTAACTAAATATTTAGTCAAAGACCCCATTCCAGGTCCGATTTCCATAATCACATCGTTATCACTAGTCTCAAAACTATCCGCAATGGTTTTTAAGACATTTTCATCTTTCAAAAAATTTTGTCCTAAACTTTTCTTTGCTCTTACTATCTCCATCTAAATCACCTCAAAATAAGAAAAGACTCTAACGAGTCCATCCAGTACGTAATACATCATAAGTAGACATAGTCCGTCCTGCATATTGATTTGCATAGGCTTCACTTGGCATCAATAAGTCTAAATCATTCCCCAAAACTCCACGGTCTAAAACAATCGCGACAATAGGTTCTGGTGAAATATGATTGAGTTGAAATCTTACAATCGTGCCACATGGCAAATTAAGACTAGACGCCACAATTCTTACATTTCCATAATCATTATCAAAATAGGTTGTTGTTCCATCTTTTACATAATAACTAGGTTTACAAGCAAGAGTACCACCACATAAAGGACAATCAGCTCCATATCCAGTAATATCTCCAGTAAATGTATCCTTCGCACTATATAAATCATTTTTAATATCTTCTTCTAATTTTAAAGCCATCGTTGTTAAATTAATCACACGATTACTTGCATCATTGGAAACACTAGCATAGTTTTTATTCGCACTAATGTTAGCTCCAAAAACAAGGACTACAATAATAAGGATTTGAAATGGAATAAATATTTTATGTTTCAATTTAATCACCTTACAAATACATGATAGCACAAAAGACTAGCATTTGTCAAAAATCTCTT
>CANRDF010000074.1 GCA_947629255.1 uncultured Bacilli bacterium | reverse complement strand
ATCCCGTGATAGTTTAAAAAAGGTGAAAATTGTTAAAATTCTCACCCTTTTCTTGTGCTAGTCACAAAACTGTAACCATTTTTCCCAACATTTTATTCATTTTCACTCTTTTTTATGTCATTTGAATCAGTTTTTATGCTTTCCATTCTTTCTTCCATCCATATAGGAAGTTGTTTTTTTAAAGGTGCAAACCCATGGTCAATCATTCGGTCTTTTGAATTTCCATAATCAGTATTCCGAATACTACATTTGAGTTTTTTATTTTCCTCATCACAATCTAATACAACACAAGGAACGACATCTCCAATATTCCCATAATCCATCACATCTTTCACAAAATGTTCACTTAATTCTGAAATGTGAATCAGTCCTGTATAACCATTTTCAAAAGATAAAAACATTCCATACTTTTCAAAACCTGTTACACATCCTTCTACAACATCTCCTTTTTTATAAATATTCATATTTTTTTCACCACTGTGACTATTATAAACAATTTTTCTTTACTTGTGAAGTTTAAACTTTTATAATAAGAAAAAGAAATGAGGTTATTTCATGGAAAAAGAGATTGAAAAAATAAAAGAACAATTAGAAGATATCCGTCCTTTTTTAAATATGGACGGTGGTGATATTGAATTTATTAAATATGAAGATGGTTATTTATATATCAAGCTTTCTGGTGCTTGTGCAGCTTGTGGATTCCAGGATGTCACCATTAAAGACAATATTGAAGCCTATCTAAAAGAAGATATCCCTGATTTAAAAGGAGTCATAAATGTTGAATTATGATTCTTTTTTTATAATCCATGGAATCGGCTCAATTGGAACATAATCTTTTAAGAAAAACCAAACATCTTTTAAGAACTTTTCATAGTCTTCTACTTTATCAATAATAAGTAGTAAAGCATCATCATCTAAATCCCCTTCCACAATCTGCTCATGTAAATCAAAGTAATAAGAAGGATATAAAAGTCTTGCATAAAGCATAGATGCACTGTAAACATCAGGTTTTCGAATTTTCACAAAAGATTGTAAATCAATCATGGCTGAAATCGAATCTTTAAAAAAAATACTTTTAATATAGCTTGCTACATCTCGAACTTCTAAATCAAAAATAAAATTTAAAGGATTATCAAAATTAAGTCTTGTATTTGGATAACTTACTCGTCGATGAGATAAAACAATCGGTAAATTTTTAGGTCTTGGAACTCTTTTTTCCACATATCTTGCATAACTAATAGCATTTTCAGCAAGTCCTACATAATAACTAAAACTATTTAAAATAACTGGATGCCCTTTTCCCATTTCTCTTACTTGATACTCAAAATAATCTACTTTTTCACACCATAAATTTGCCCATTCATTCCGATATAAAGCACTTTTTTCATTATTTAAAATTAATAATTTTTGAAATTCTAAGATATCCATCAAACCATATTCAATGGTTGGATCTTGGACACATACCAAAACATAAGGAATTCCACCTACTAAAGTAATAAAAGAACGATTTACATTTAAAACAAAAGGAAATATTTTAAGACCTTTTCTTACTAATTCTTCACAAACTTGTAAAAGCTCTTGAAATTCTTTTTCTGTTCTTTTTAATTTTGTAAAATAATAAAGAGTATCCTCTATTTGAAATACAGAATAATCTTTGTGTTCTTCTATTCCTTCAATATCAATATGATAAGCATATAATATATTTTCTTTCATATTACATCATATGAAAAAAAGTTTAAGATTATTTCTTAAACTTAAGCAGCTTTCTCTAAACCAAGAGTCATTCCATCTCCTTGGACTGGATTTGCTCCTACGTCTGAAGTTCCTGGAAATGGCATAACATTCTCTGGAATATTTTGAGTTATTTTTTCAGATCTTTTTTGAAAAAACTCACTTACTTCTTTCTTTTCTTCTTCATCTATATGTTTTCTAAGCTGGTTATACTTTTCATGAATATTCTCTAACTCTGTTAATACAGAATAATCTTTTTCTTTATTTTCAATGATTTCTACTCCGCTTTGATTTTCATTAGGAATTGGCATTTCCATATTTACACTATCTTGAATTGGTGCCACTGGTGTTTCTGCTATTGGAGTTTCTACTGGAGTATCTATAACAGGAGCTTCATTCGTAACTGGAGTTGCTTCTGGCATTACTGGAGCATTTTCTGAAACCACTGGACTTTCAACGGCTGGCATTTCCATATTTACATTTTCTTGAACTGGAAAAACTGGTGTTTCTGCTACTGGAGTTTCTATTGGAGTATCTATAACAGGAGCTTCATTCGTAACTGGAGTTGCTTCTGGCATTACTGGAGCATTTTCTGAAACCACTGGACTTTCAACGGCTGGCATTTCCATATTTACATTTTCTTGAACTGGAAAAACTGGTGTTTCTGCTACTGGAGTTTCTATTGGAGTATCTATAACAGGAGCTTCATTCGTAACTGGAGTTGCTTCTGGCATTACTGGAGCATTTTCTGAAACCACTGGACTTTCAACGGCTGGCATTTCCATATTTACATTTTCTTGAACTGGAAAAACTGGTGTTTCTGCTACTGGAGTTTCCACTGGAGTATCCATAACAGGAACTTCATTTATAACTGGGGTTGTTTCTGGCGTTACTGTTTCTGCATTTACTTCTGGAGTAACTGTTTCTGTAATACTATTTTGTTCTAACTGTTGACTATTTTGTAACTGAGCTTTAAAAGTATTTACATTATTCACTAAAGTACTAACTTGAACATCATTAACAGCTAAAGGCCTTCCACCACCTAATGCAACTTTTACATTAGGCAATACCAAAAAATTCACTTTTGGATTATTAACATCCAAATTATTTTTGATCATATCTACAAAAACACTTTTCACTTCACTCCAAGCAACATCATCATTAATAGCTTGATAAATACCATCTTTTTCCCAAAGAAACTCTAGAACTTTATTGCCATTGTTCATTTCATTTTTATCTATCACTAAAACTGAAACATTCTTAATGTTCGGTTTATCATCACTTACAGATTTAAAATGACAAATCACATTTCTTTCTTCAGTTTCTCCGTTTGGATTTTCTAGAATAATTTTTTCGTTCATACAAATTCCCTCTATTCTGTAAAAATTATAGCAAAAAAAAAGGGCTTGTGCAACCCAAAATTACGCATGAATTTTTCCGTCTCGAAAATGCTTACGACATAAAGCAATATAAGACTCATTCCCGCCCAAAAAAACCTGTTCTCCATCTCTCACAATTTTCTCGTCTTGAAATCTTGCATTAAACAGTGCTTTTCTTCCACACCAACAAATCGTAGGAACTTCTTCAATTACATTAGCAATTTCCATTAATTTTTTCGAGCCTTCAAAAAGATGCCCTTGAAAATCAGTTCGAAGTCCATAACAAATCACAGGAATATTTAAGTCATCTACAATATTTGCAAGAGTTACAATTTCTTCTTCTTTTAAAAACTGAGCTTCATCGACAATAATGGCATTAGGCAAATCAATACCAGCATATAATAATTCTAAATGTTCTTTTGTTAAATAATCTTCGGCAAACTCACATTTAGATTCTAAACCAATTCTTGACTTTACAATAGTTTCCCCATCTCTATTTTCTATCTTTGGTTTTAGTAAAACAGCTTTTTGACCTCTTTCCATATAATTAAAACGAACCATCAAAGCATTTGCAGTTTTGCTACTTCCCATTGCTCCATGTCTAAAATATAATTTTGCCATCTTAATTTACCTCCACAATTTGGTATCCGTCATTCTCTAAAGTCTCTCTTTGAAATTTAAAGTTTTTACTTCGATAAAGAACTTTGACAACACAACCATCTTCTCTTTTTTGATTAATTTCTTCATATGCTTTATCTAAAGAGTTCTCATCACTTAAAATATAAGCAAATTTTGGTTGTTCTTCTCCACACATAAATCCACGTTCTTCTAATAATAAAAGCAATCTTTCAAATCCAACAGAGAAACCACAAGCAGGAGTTGGTTGATTTGTATATTTTTCAATCATCTTGTCATATCTTCCCCCACCACCAATGGCAAATGCTTCTTCTTCCACCATAATTTCAAAAATAGGTCCCGTATAATAGCCCATTCCTCGAACCAAAGTTGGGTCAAACTTTAAAGTGGCATCCACATTCTTTTGTACCGTTTCCATAATTGTTTCTAAATTTGAAACAACACTTTCATCCATTTGGAAAGACTCACAGAAATCTTTGACAGAAGAAGTATCTTTGGCAAAGAAATTTAAATATTTTTTGACTTTTTCTTCTTCTAAGCCAAGTGTTAATAACTCACTTGTCACGCCTTCCACACCTATTTTATCTAACTTATCTAAGGCAATCAAAATCGAATCTAAAAGTTCTTCTTTAAATCCTACATACTCTACCATTTTAGTAAGAATTCTTCGATCATTAATCCGAATCGTAAAGTTTTTAAATTGTAATGCACTTAAAAAGGTAATAACTGCTGTAATGAGTTCAATTTCTGCTAAGTTTGTTTTCTCACCTAGAATGTCTAGGTCACACTGCATAAACTCTCTAAATCTTCCCTTTTGACTTCTTTCAGCCCGATACACATTTCCGACTTGAAAAGCTCTGAATGGTGTGGATAACAAAGGCATGTTATTCGCATAAAATCTGGCTAAAGGAACTGTTAAATCATAACGAAGTCCAGAGTCCACTAAAGAATCTAAGTCATTTATATCTCCTTCATTTAATTTTTCTCCACGTTTCATAATTTTAAAAATTAGTTTTTCATTTTCTCCGCCTTGTTTACTTGTTAAATTTTCAATATGTTCTACCACTGGAGTTTGGATAAGTTCAAAACCAAATTTAGCATAGACTTCTTTCATTACTTTTAAAACATATTCTCTTAATACCATGTCTTTTGGAAGCATATCTCTCATCCCTTTTGTTGGTGTTTTAATAAAATTCATAAGATAACCTTCTTTCCTTAGATTTATTATGACACACAAAAAAAAAGAAGTCAAACTTATTTGACCTCAATATATTTTTTCGTTTCTTCAGCATTTACTTTAGGAACTTCAATTGTTAAAGTACCATCATGGAAACTTGCTTCAATTTCATCTTCTTTAATATCGCCTAAGTAGAAACTTCTTTGATATTT
>CANRDF010000073.1 GCA_947629255.1 uncultured Bacilli bacterium | reverse complement strand
TTATTTTGGTGATAATAATTTTCTTTATATGAGTAAAATGATGGAAGCAAAAAGTCATAAACCTCGTGAATTTCCTGTCTATATCATCGATATTAATCTAGACTATTTACGAAAATTAGGTTATAATGATATCAGAAATGCAAGTGAATTAGAGAAATATCTTTACTTATTTGCATGTTCAGATAGAAAAAAACTTAAGAAAATCTATAAAGGGGATAGTTTAATGGGAAAGATTTGGAAACAAGCCGATGATGTTTTAAAAGACATTGACTTAATGCTTTACTATGATGGAGAAGAATACAACCGTCAAGTTGAAGAAGAACTTCGTGAAAAAGCAAGACAAGAAGGTTTGCAACAAGGAATGCTTGATAATCAAAAAGAAGTTGCTAAAAAGATGCTTGAAAAATCAGATATTTCTTATATTGCAGAAGTTACAGGTTTAACAATAGAAGACATTGAAGCATTAAAAGATGAAACTACTGATTAAATTTCAGTGGTTTTTCTTTGCTAATTATTATTTTATAACACTTTTAGTAAGTTGATTTTTTTAGAAATTTGATATAAAATGAAAGGGAAAAGAATAATGTAGAGTAAAGTGAGTGTTGCGTATGAGAAAGAGAACTAAACTAAAAAAAGAAGTTATTGTGTTATGCACTTTAATTATTATTTTAGTAGTAGGTGTGCTCCTTTATTTTGTTATTTTTAAAGTTGGAAAAGTAAAAGTGATGTTGAGTTCCAATTTAACTACAGAAATTCATGAAGATGTGAATGTAATGTCTTTTGTTCAAGATGTAAAACATGGTGAGATTATTTCTCAAGATGAGAAGATTGATACCAGTACTTTAGGTGAAAAAGAAATTCATTTAAAAATCAAAAATGAACAAGGAAATGAAGAAGATTATACTTTCAAAGTTCAAGTTGTTGATACCACGAAACCTGTGATTACATCAGGTGATAGTTTGACTGTTTTAGTTGGAACTGATATTGAACTATTAAAGGATGTCATGGTAACTGATAACTCTGGTGAAGAAATCGATGTGAAAGTCAATGGAGAATATGACATTAATCAAGTTGGAGATTATGCATTACAATATGTTGCAGAAGATTCTTCTCAAAATGAAACTATCCAAGATTTTACATTACATATTATTGAAAGACCTAATGAAAGAGAAGAAATACCAGAAGATTATACATTTACAACAAGTAAAGGTTTTAAAGGAGAAGTTAAAAATGGAATTACATATATTGATGGAATTATTGTTGTAAATAAAACTTATCCTATCCCTAGTTCTTATGGAAATGGGCTTTTAGAAGAAACAAAACAAGCTTTTCAAGAAATGAATTCAGATGCACTTCCTTTAGGACTTAACTTATATATTTCTAGTGGATATCGTTCTTATTCTCTTCAAGAAGATCTTTACTCTGGATATGTTCTTCGAGATGGTAAAGAAGCTGCAGATACATATTCAGCAAGAGCGGGACATTCTGAGCATCAGACAGGACTTGCCTTTGACTTAAATAGCATTAGTGATGAGTTTACCAATACCCCTGAAGGAAAATGGGTTCATGAAAATGCTTGGCGTTATGGACTCATTTTAAGATATCCTTATGGGAAAGATGATATTACTGGTTATAAACATGAATCTTGGCATCTACGTTATGTAGGAAAAGAACTTGCTGAGAAGCTTTATAATAATGGGGATTGGATTACATTAGAAGAATATTTTGGGATTGATAGTAAGTATGAATAGGTGGTAAATATGAATGAAATAAAATGCCCAAAATGTGGAACAGTGTTTCAAATTAATGAAACAGATTATGAAAGTATAGTAAGACAGATTCGTAATCAAGAGTTTACAAGTGAATTAGCATTAAGAGAAAAAGAGTTTGAAAAAGAAAAAGCTTCTGCTTTAGAGCTTAACGAGGCTCAGTTAGAAAAAAAGTATCATGAAATGTTATCTCAAAAAGAGATGGAAATAAGTGAACTTAAGAATACTTTAAAAGGACAAGAAACAGAAAAAGAACTGGCTGTTAAAAATGCCGTGAGTGAAAAAGACAAAACAATTAATACTTTAAGTAGTCAAATTGAACTGAAAGAAACAGAATATCAATTAAAAGAAAAAAACTTAAAAGAAAGTTATGAAGAAAAGATTAAAAATAAAGATGAACAGATTGCATATTATAAAGATTTTAAAGCTAAACAATCGACTAAAATGATTGGGGAATCTTTAGAACAACATTGTCATAATGAATTTAATCAGTTAAGACCCTTGTTTCCTCATGCTTATTTTGAGAAAGATAATGATGCAAGAACTGGTTCTAAAGGAGACTTTATTTTTAAAGATTATGATGAAGATGGAACAGAGATTGTTTCTATTATGTTTGAAATGAAAAATGAAGCAGATGAAACGCTTTCGAAACATAAAAATGAAGACTTTTTTAAAGAGTTAGATAAAGATCGAAATGAAAAGAATTGTGAATATGCGGTTTTAGTTTCACTTCTAGAAATCGATAATGAATATTATAATTCAGGAATTGTGGATGTTTCTTATAAATATCCTAAGATGTATGTCATTCGACCTCAGTTTTTTATTCCGCTTATTACTTTAATTCGGGGAATTGCTATGAATTCTTTGGGTTATAAAAAAGAATTACAAATTGTTAAAAATCAAAATATTGATATTTCTCACTTTGAAGAAAATATGAATGCTTTTAAAGAAGGATTTGGAAGAAATTATCGAATTGCAAGTGATAAATTTAAAAAAGCAATTGAAGAAATTGATAAGACGATAGATCATTTACAAAAAACAAAAGAAGCCTTACTTTCTAGTGAGAACAATTTAAGACTTGCGAATGTCAAAGCAGAAGAATTAAGTATCAAGAAATTAACTCATAATAGTGAAACCATGGCTAAGATGTTTGAAGATATCAAAAAAGAAGAAAAGGAACCACTTGAAGTATAAGTTCTATGTGAAGAAACGATGAAAATTAGGGGTTTGCTCTTTCTTTTTTTATTTGGAGTGGTATAATAAGAGCAATTTGAAAGGAGTTAAGATTTGTAAATGAAAAAGAAAGGATTTATTTTATTATTTCTTATCTTTGCTTTAGGATTTCCTATGAAAGTGTTTGCTGAAAAAATTAATATTGCAGATTATAATATAAAAAATTTAGCAGGTGCTTTAGCTGAAGAAGGAATTACACCTAAACTAGATAATTATAAGGAAACAGATGATCAAATTACAATATATGTATTCCGTGGAAAAGGTTGTCAATTCTGTCAAAAATTTTTAAATTATGTGAATGATACTTTAGTAAGTAAATATGGCACGATGTTTAAAATGATTACTTTTGAAGTTTGGAATGACGATGATAACTCAGCTCTTATGGATACAGTAGGAGATTTCTTTGGAGATAATGATAGTAATTTTGGAATTCCTTATATTATTATTGGTGATAAGACATTTGTTGGCTATTCAGAAAGTATGAATACTTCTATTGAATCTGCTATTACAGAACTATATAATAGTAGTGATCGTTATGATGTATTTGAAGAAATGGCAAATGGAAAAACGACTGAGACTAAGTCAAATACCACTGCTATTGTATTATGGAATCTTTTTATTACCGCGGCTGGTGTGATTGCCGTGATTATCCATAATAATCATTGTCGTGACCAAATATTAGAATATTTAGATTCTAAGAAGAATTAAGATGCATCTGTTAAAGATGTTTTCTTTTTGTTAAAATGCCTTAAACTTTTGATTGTTTTGTGATAGAATGGTTATTAGAAAGAAGTGATTCATCATGAAAAATATAATATTAACAGGAGATAGACCAACTGGTCGACTTCATTTAGGACATTACGTAGGATCTTTACAAAATAGAGTGAAACTTCAAAATGAAAGTCACTATGATGAAATGTTTATTATGATTGCCGATGCTCAAGCTTTAACAGATAATGCGGATTATCCTGAAAAGATTAGAGAAAATATTTTAGAAGTTGCGTTAGATTATTTATCTGTTGGATTAGATCCTAAAAAAGTGACTTTATTTATTCAATCAGAAGTTTCTGCTTTAACAGAACTTACTTTCTTTTATTCTAATTTAGTTACGGTTTCTCGTTTACAAAGAAATCCTACTGTAAAAAATGAAATAAAACTTCGTAATTTTGAAGCAAATATTCCTGTTGGGTTCTTTACTTATCCAATTAGTCAAACAGCAGATATTACAGCTTTTAAAGCAAATATTGTACCCGTTGGAGAAGACCAGCTTCCAATGATTGAACAAGCAAGAGAGATTGTGAGAAGTTTTAATCGAACTTATTCAGAAGTTTTGGTGGAACCTAATGCTGTTTTACCTAAAAATGAATTAGCTTTAAGATTACCGGGAACCGATGGAAATGCTAAAATGAGTAAAAGTTTAGGAAATTGTATCTATTTAGCTGATGACACTGAGACGGTTCGTAAAAAAGTGATGGGAATGTATACTGACCCAAATCATATTCGTGTAGAAGATCCGGGAAATACGAAAGATAATCCAGTGTTTATTTATTTAGATGTTTTGGCTAGTGATGAAGATTTTCAGAAGTTTTTACCTGAATATAAAAATTTAGAAGAGTTGAAAGCTCATTATGAAAAAGGTGGACTTGGAGATGTCAAAATTAAAAAGTTTTTATTTCAAGTCATTGAAAGAGTTCTAGAACCTATTCGAGAAAGAAGAAAATATTATGAACAAAGAATTGATGAAGTATGGGATATTTTAAAAAATGGGTCAAAACATGCAAGTGAGATTGCTAATGGGACTTTAAAAGAAGTGAAAAGTGCGATGAAAATTAATTATTTTGAAGATGAAGAATTATTAAAGAAATATCAAGAAAGGTATAAAGATTAACAATGGATAAAATACAACAATTAACTATTATAAAACATGGAGATTATTTAAGACAAGTGTCTCAGAATGTAGATATTTTAGATGATAAAGAATTAAAACAAAATATTGAAAAATTGGATACATTTTGTAAAGAAAATGAAGTGATGGCGATGTCCGCTATTCAACTTGGAATTCCTAAGAGAATTGTATATTTAAAAAATACTCATTTAGAGATATTAAATAAAAATAAAGATTTGTTAAATGAAGAAGAAAAGTCTTATAATGAATCGCGAATTTTAATTAATCCAGTTGTCTTAGACAGAGAAGGACTTACAGCATATTGGGAAGCATGTGTGAGTTGTTTGGATTATATGGGATTGGTTTATCGGCCTTATAAAATTTTAGTAGAATACTATGATATGTATGGAAATTGGCATGAAGAAACATTTGAAGGATTTGAAGCTACAGTTCTTTCACATGAATTGGATCATTTAGATGGAATTTTACATATAGATATTGCTGAAGAAGTTTTAAATATGCCTGTTGAAGAAAGAAAACAGTGGCGTGAAATTCATGGATATGAAGTATTTAGTAAAGAGGGAAACTATAAATATTTAAGAAATGAACATAGATTAAGAAGAATAAAATAGTTTTAAATTCATAATACACCACAAATTGTGAAAATTTTAAAATATCTCTTGACAACCTGGGGGAGGGGTATGTTAGAATAGACCTATAAGATAGAAAGTAGGTCTTTTATTATGGAAAGAAAGAAAACAAGTTTATTAATTATAGGAGTATGTGCATTGGTATTAAGTATAATAGGAATTACTTAT
>CANRDF010000072.1 GCA_947629255.1 uncultured Bacilli bacterium | reverse complement strand
ATGAAAAGGAAAATGCTTTATTTTATTGGCATTTTCCTTGTTTTCCCTGATAATATTAATTCCCTGATAAAATATATGCATCATTCTTAGAACCATCTCCAGATAAAACTACCACATTTGTTGAAAGATAAACTGAAGGTCGAACAGCTTGTTCATACCATGTTTCTAAATTATACATGTTTCCAATAATCTGAAAAACATAGTCTGCATAATTCATATCAGCATGAGGTGATAAAGTCCAATAACCATGTTTTGAATATAACCAATCATTTTCATAACAAGATAACCCCCAAGAGCTAAAGTCTAAATTTAAACAATATTCTCTTGTATTTTTACCCTTTTCTCCAACTGACGCATATCCATAATCACTTGGATAGATAAGGCCAACTTTCCCTTTCCAACTTATTTCTCTGTCTACTTCATCATTACAAGTAGACCCACCACTACATGTTTTTCCATATGAGCTTCTTTCCATAGAATAATAAAACTCCGCATTAAGATCATTAGGCTTATCAATTATCCCATCACTTCCTGTGTTCCATGTGATTTCATCAATCATATTTTTTAAATCATTTGGAAACATATTATTATGTGTAAAATTACAATCTTCTGTTAAATTATTTTGACCATTATAACATTTTCCACTTTCAGATTTCCAATATAAACTATTATTTACATATTGATCTGGTTTTTCTTCTCCACTAGCATCTTCTAATTTGTTTTGGTCAAAACCTTCATTTAAAAGTTTCATTAAATCACTTTGGCTCCATTCATTGACTCCTCCACCATTATTAACAGAAGATTTTGATGAATCCCAACTAAAATCACCAATTTCATTTTCCCTAATAAGTTTCACTCTTTGTCCTTCTGGTGTATTGACTAAACCTATAATTCGCCAATAAATAGGCTCCCCTGCATGATGATAAAGCTCACAATGTCCCTTCTTATCTACATTGCTTTCAATACAAGATTCCTCTGAATCATATTCATTAAGAGGTACTTGATCTGAAACTTTAAATAAATAAGTATCATTTTCATAAGATTCACCAAAACTAATATAATTATTTGGATCTTTTCCTGCATAACGATACTCTGGTAATTGAAAAGAAGCAAGTTGTTCTGGAAGTCCTTCCCATGCATTTTCAATTCCTGTATGTTTTACTAAATAAAGTCCTGATTCCCCACTATCTTCTTCTTGTATTGGTAAAGCTTTAATTTCATCAATAAGAGTTGGTATTTCATAATTATTTAAAGTAATCTTTCCTGCCCAATATGCATTATTGGTTTGAACGGCTTCTCCATTTACTATGGTTCCATCTACTGGTGTATCATAATCCATAAATAAGAGTAAATCAAAGTCTTTTATATTGTCTGTACTATCTGCTTTCTTTCCTGGCAATATAAATTTATAAATTTGATACGCTGTATTTGCATCAGTAATTATTTTATCTTGATTTGTTTTATGATCTGTTAATTTATAACTTGGTTTTGCTTCATCACTTCCTATTTCAACTCGACTCCCCACTTTAGATAATACTTGAGTTTCTCCTTGTTGCATTTTATCTTCAGAGTCACCTTCCCATAATATAATATCTACATAAGCATCTTTTAAAGCTGGTGTATTTGTTGGAGTTAAACTTTCCATATTTATGGAAATAGGAATGTCACTTTCACATTCATTTGTAATTGTAAAATGATATGGGGTTTGATTTGGAAAGAAATCACTCACAAGTTCTTTATTTGTCATGGGATAAGCATCTGTTAATGTAAATGCACCATTACTGGTTAAACTTGTAGTGAGCCTTAAACAATCTGTATATACTAAGTTTTCATCTGTCTGGGTTCGTGTAATCTGCCAATAGGCATAGGTTAATCCTATAATACTAAGTAGGAATATAAATAATCCTATCAATGTTAATGTTATTGTTTTTTTCTTTTTCATAATTTTCGCTCCTATCTTTTATTATGTTTTTTTTCTTGAATTTCATTCGGTGTATTATTATAAGAATAGGATAACATTTTCGTGGGGGTAATGCAAGTATCTTATTTACATGTTTACTTTTACTATACAATTTTTATGTAAAGGTGGTGAAAAAATGGTAAGACTTGCAATTGAACCGTTGCTTAAGAAAAACGAAAAAAGTAAATATTGGTTATGTCAAAAAATGAATATAACGTCACGTAATTTAAATAGAATTATACGCGGAGATACTACTGCTATCTCTTTTAAATATTTAGAAGATTTTTGTAAGTATTTAAATTGTACTCCAGGAGAACTTATTATACTTACTGATAGCTATCACCCAGAACAATTATTGGTAAAAGAATAATTGTTTTTTAATCTTTTAAAAAATCATTTCCTTGGTAAGTTTTTACGATAGACATCTCTTAAATACTCACTTGTTAAATGCGTATAAATTTGAGTAGTCCCAAGTTTTTCATGTCCCAATAATTCTTGAACTGTTCTGATATCCGCGCCATTCTGGAGTAAGTGAGTGGCAAAAGTATGTCTTAAAGTATGGGGAGAAACATGATGTTGTAAAGCGATTTTTGAAACTCTCTTCGAAACAATTTGTTCAATGCTACTACGACTAAGTCTTCCCCCTTTTTTATTTATAAAAAGATAATCGATTTCCCCATGAACTAAAAGTTCTTTTCTTTTTGACAAATATTCTTCTAAAGCTGTCTTAGCATACTCCCCAAAATAAACAATTCTTTCTTTATTCCCTTTTCCTAACACTTTAATACTCCGATCATGAATATCCATATCTTTTAATTTAATATTTGATAATTCACTCACTCTTAAACCAGTTGCATAAAGCATTTCAAAAATAAGTTTTTCTTGATATTCCCAAGGCTTTTCAATTCCATCAAATTTTAGTAAAGCTCTTAATTCTTCATAATTTAAAAAATCAGGCAATTCTTTTTTGATTTTCGGATTTCTTATTGTTTTAAAGATATTTGCTTCAATCTTCTTTTCTTCTTTTAAATAATTATAAAAACTACGAATGGCTGTAATATGTCTTGCAACAGAACGTGTTTCATACTTTAAGCCATCTAAATATTTTAAATAATCCCAAATTTCATCTTTGGTAATACTCAAATAATTGATGTGTTTCTCTTCCAAATAATTCTTATATTTTTCTAACTCATTATGATAACCATCAATGGTATTTTCGCTATATGCTCTAATATATTTTAAGTTTTCTAAAAAGGAAAGAATTTCTTTTTCCATGATTATCTCTCTTTTCTCACTCAAATTTTAACACAAAAAAGTGAAATCATGTCAAATAAAATGTGTTTTTTGTAAAGAGTTATACAAAATTTGTTATAATAATATCATGGTGATGTTGTTATGTTAAAGTCTATTCAAATTATAGTCAATAAATTTTTAACTTGGATTTGTCAAGTATTTGGTAAAAATGGAACCCAGTATCCAGGTGCCATTAGTTATAATATGAATCAAAAGATTCTAGAAAAAATTAAATATCCAAAGTACGTCATTGGAGTAACCGGTTCTAGTGGCAAGGGAACAACAACAAATCTCATTTATCATATTTTAAAAGATGCAGGATATGACGTTGTCTATAATTCTTCTGGCAATAATGGAATTCGCGGAATTACAACATTAATTTTAAATCATTGTACCATTTTTGGAAGATTTAAACACGATGTCTTACTTTTAGAGTTAGATGAAAAACATTTACATCTGGCTTTTGGAAAAAATAAAATGACTCATTTAGTAGTAACTAATATTACTCGTGATCAACCAGCAAGAAATGGTTCTCCCGATTTAATTTATGATGCGATTTTTAATGCGTTAGATGGATCAACGACTTTAATATTAAATGCCGATGATCCAGGACTTTTAAAAGCAAGACTTACCTACCCTGGTAAAATAATCACTTATGGAATTCAAAAATTTAAAGATTCTTATACAAAGAAAGATGCTTTTTCCGTAGATAATGCTTATTGTCCAAATTGTCATAAAAAATTAATTTATTCTTATTATCATTATGGACACATTGGTTCTTACTACTGCCCTAGTTGTGAATTTCAAAGAGGAACTCCAGATTATATTGGTTCCAAATTAAATTTAGAAGAAAAGACCATGGATATTAATAAAACAGAAGTAAAATTAAACAAAGACTTTTTATTTACCGCGTATGCTACTCTTGCAGCCTATGCTTTATGTGATACAATAGGCATTTCCAAAGATAAAATCTTATATGCCTTAAATGAAGATATGATTGAAAGTAAACGAGGTCATGAACTTATGATAGATAATCGACCAATGCTTATGTTAGAAAGTAAAAATGAAAATGCCCTAAGTTATTATCAATCTTTAAAATATATTGTGAATGCTCCAAATAAAAAAGTGGTCATTTTAGGTTTTGATAATGTTTCTAGACGTTATAAGTATAATGATTTATCTTGGTTATGGGATGTTGAATTTGAACTTTTAAGAGACGAATCGATTGAAAAAATACTTTTGATTGGTCGATTCAAATGGGATGTTTATGTAAGACTTAAATATGCAAAAATTCCAGAATCAAAAATGATTTTAATTGAGGATATGAAAGATTTAATTCCAACCATTGAAACAAAAACGAAAGGAGATATTTATACGATGGTATGTTTTGATATGACAGCCATTATTCGTGATTTAGTAAAGGAGAGTCAAGATGGAAACCATTAAAATTGCACATTTATATTACGATTTAATGAATTTATATGGAGAACATGGAAATATTTTAGCTTTAAGACATCACCTAGAAGAACATCATGCAAAAGTAATTATTCACTATTTCTCTATTGAAGATGATTTTGATTTAAAAAACTATGATATGATTTATATCGGAAGTGGAAATAAGGAAGCTTTTGAATTAGTAAGACTTGACATTTTAAAACGAAAAAAGATGTTTACGACCGCGTTTAAAAATAAAAAATATTTCTTTGTAACAGGAAATGCATTAGATTTATTTGGTAAGTGCTATCGTACTTTAGATGGAGAAGAATTAGAAACATTAAATATTCTTTCCTATGAAGCCGAAGAAACGGATTATCGTATTGTAGGAGAGCAAGTTTATACTTCTCCAATATGCGAAGAAGAAATCATTGGTTTTCAAAACCGTAATAGCATTTTAAAATATGTGAAAGAAAAACATTTATTTCATGTTGTGAATGGAACAGGTTATATTCCAAAATCGATTGTCGAAGGAATTCATAAAAACAATTTTTATGGAACTTATCTATTAGGCCCTATCTTCATTAGAAATCCATATTTTACCGAAAGTATCATTGAAAACTTTTTCAAAGATAGAAATTATACCTATGAACCCTATTTAGAAAAAAATGAAATCAAAGCTTATCAAGAATATAAAAAGAATCTACTTCACGAAGAAAGTTAGATTCTTTTTTATATCTTTTAACAAAATTTTAAGGATTCATTGTTAATTCATAAGGGCTATCATAACTACCATCATTTGTGTTATTAACAATTTGTACTTTCGATGACAGATAAAGGGCAGGCAACACACCGCTGAAGTTGAAGACGCCGTTGTTTCTGCTGACATACCCGTCCGAATACACAAGGAACGCAGTGTCAGAGGAAGACGAATTCGGCGATAATGTCCACATATACCTACTTGCTGGTTTTAACCAATCATTGTTCCCACAATCTGCATAATCATTTTTCCAGTTATATACCGCTTGTGCAAAACACGTTGCTCTTCCTTTTGACCCACCACTTGTTGCATATCCATAATCACTTGGATATGGAAGGGCTATACTTCGGAATAAACCAGAGTCAAGTTTTTTTTCACTTGTAGTTTCTTCAGATGCTTTCGCTGTGTTACTGGCTTTCCATTCTGTTTCTCTTACAAAAGGTAAACTTCTAGCATAAACAGAGGTTCCTCTTTCATAGTTATACATATCTGAAGTTACTTCCTGATTTGTACTCCATCCACCAAGATTCCATATAATTTCTTTATCTATCATATCTCTT
>CANRDF010000071.1 GCA_947629255.1 uncultured Bacilli bacterium | reverse complement strand
ACTCTTTCAAGTGCAATATAAATATACTATATTTTTATGAAAATGTCAAATAGTACATTTCTAGTATATTCATATGATTATAAATTATTACTTATTTTCTTTAATCGCGGCTTGAGCTGCTGCAAGTCTTGCAATCGGAACTCTAAATGGACTACATGAAACATAGTCTAGTCCAATCTCATGACAGAATTCAACACTTGATGGGTCTCCACCATGTTCTCCACAAATACCGATATGTAAATCTTTATTAGCGTCTCTTCCAAGTTTAATAGCTAAATCCATAAGTTTTCCTACACCATTTTGGTCTAATTTGGCAAATGGATCGTTTTCTAAAATCTTCGCATCATAGTAAGATTTTAAGAATTTACCAGCATCATCTCTTGAGAAACCATAAGTCATTTGAGTTAAGTCGTTAGTCCCAAAGCAGAAGAAGTCTGCATTCTTAGCAATTTCATCAGCAGTTACACAAGCCCTTGGAATTTCAATCATGGTTCCTACTTGATATTGAAGTTTAGCATCAGCATTCTTAATCTCTTCATCGGCAGTTTCAACAACAATGTCTTTTACATATTTAAGTTCTTTCACTTCAGATACAAGTGGAATCATAATTTCTGGTACAATGTTCCAATCTTTATGTTTCTTTTGAACATTAATAGCTGCACGAATAACAGCTTTAGTTTGCATACGGGCAATCTCAGGATAAGTAACAGCAAGACGACATCCACGATGTCCCATCATTGGATTTACTTCATGTAAACTAGAAATAATATTTTTGATTTCTTCCACCGTTTTATTTTGAGCTTTAGCAAGTTTCTCAATTTCTTCCTCTGTTGTTGGAACAAATTCATGAAGTGGTGGATCCAAATAACGAATGGTTACAGGATATCCTTCTAGAGCTTCATATAATTCTTCAAAGTCATTTTGTTGATATGGTAAAATTTTATCTAAAGCTTTTTCTCTTTCTTCTTCGGTATCTGCACAGATCATTTCACGAAATGCAGCGATTCGATCTGGTTCAAAGAACATATGCTCTGTACGACACAAACCTATTCCTTCAGCACCAAGTTCTCTTGCTTTTCTAGCATCTTTTGGAGTATCTGCATTGGTTTTGACTTTTAATTTTCTAAATTTATCAGCCCACGCCATAACTCTTGCAAATTCACCAGCAATGGTTGCATCGACAGTTTTAATAAGTCCATCATAAATATTTCCTGTTGTTCCATCAATGGAAATAAAGTCTCCTTCATGGAATGTTTTTCCAGCCAATGTAAACTCTTTATGTTCTTCATCCATAACGATATCTCCACATCCAGAAACACAACAAGTACCCATACCACGCGCAACAACTGCAGCATGAGAAGTCATTCCTCCACGAACGGTTAAGATTCCTTCACTTGCTTTCATTCCCGTAATATCTTCTGGAGAAGTTTCTAAACGAACCAATACAACTTTCTCGCCTCTTGCATGCCATTCTTCTGCATCTTCAGCTGTAAAGACAATTTTACCACAAGCGGCTCCAGGAGATGCTCCTAATCCTTTACCAATTGGTGTTTTTGCTTTTAATTCTGCAGCATCAAATTGAGGGTGAAGTAAGGTATCTAAGTTTCTTGGGTCAATCATGGAAACAGCTTCTTCTTCTGTACGCATTCCCTCATCCACTAAATCACAAGCAATTTTTAATGCTGCTTGCGCCGTACGTTTTCCATTTCTTGTTTGAAGCATGAATAAATGTCCATGTTCTACGGTAAACTCCATATCTTGCATATCTTTATAATGATTTTCTAGAATTTGACAAACTTCATTAAATTGTTTGAATGCTTCTGGGAATTTATCAGCCATTTCACTAATCTTCATTGGTGTACGAACTCCTGCTACAACGTCTTCTCCTTGAGCATTCGTTAAGAATTCACCAAATAATCCTTTTTCTCCAGTAGCGGGGTCTCTCGTAAATGCCACACCAGTTCCACAGTCATCACCCATGTTACCAAAAGCCATCGCTTGAACATTCACTGCCGTTCCCCAAGAATATGGAATATCATTATCTCTACGGTAAACATTCGCACGAGGATTATCCCAACTTCTAAATACAGCTTTTACCGCACCCATTAATTGTTCTTTTGGATCACTCGGAAAATCGTTACCAATTTTCTCTTTATATTCTGCTTTGAATTCATTTGCTAATTCTTTTAAATCATCTGCATCTAACTCAATATCTTGAATCACACCTTTTTTCTTTTTCATGTCATCAATAAGTTGTTCAAAATATTTCTTTCCAACTTCCATAACAACATCAGAATACATTTGAATAAATCTACGATAGCAATCCCATGCCCATCTAGGATTGTTTGATTTTTCAGCTAGAACTCCTACAACTTCTTCATTAAGTCCTAAGTTTAAAATCGTATCCATCATACCTGGCATACTTGCTCTTGCACCACTTCTTACAGATACAAGCAAAGGATTTTCAATACTTCCAAATTTTTTACCAGTAATTTCTTCTAGTTTAAGGATGTATTCATTAATTTGTTCTTGTATTTCTTCATTAATTTTTCTTCCATCCTCATAGTATTTTGTACAAGCTTCCGTTGTAATTGTGAATCCTTGTGGTACTGGAAGACCTATCGAAGTCATTTCAGCTAAGTTAGCTCCTTTTCCTCCTAATAAATCTCGCATATCTTTGTTTCCTTCTGAAAACAAATAAACATATTTTTTTGACATATTTTCACTTTCCTTCCTGTCTTCTCTATTATATAAAATCTCATAAAAAAAGCCAATCTTTTTTTGAACAAATTGACTTTCTTTTGACTTATGGAGTAAGGACAACTCGAAATGTCATTTCATAATCATTCGAACCAGTATCACGTCCAAATGCCATTAGTCCAGTTTCGGAACCGTTCACTGCTAGTCCTCCACGAATGATCCATGGATACTCCGAATAAATAAACCACGCATAATCCCAATAATAAGAACTCATCCGCCTATTATTACTATATTTTCCAGGTGCAGTTGTTATTTTTTCATAATAAACTTTTGAAAAGGGACCAAATTCTTTCGTTCCATCTCCAAGTTTACCTCTTTGATATTGTTCTACCGATGTACTATACTCATATAAATCATAATATTTGCTTGATGGCCATTCTTTTCCATCTTTTTTACTGCCATTACTACTATCGTTAGAATATGGTCCATTAAAACCTGAATTATATCTACTACTGCTTCCACTAGCCGGTGTTGCGTCATCTTGTCCAGCTTGCATGACTCCCATCACATACTCCGCTGTACCTCCAGCCATATCATATACTCCTGAATAATTTCCAGTAGTGCTTGCTGTTTGACTTCTCGTATCAAAATAATTATATGTATCATTTCCATTTTTATTATATTCTACAACTTCACATCGATTGCATTCCTCATTAGTTCCTGTGAGACCACAAGTTGGCTGTGTAGTTGAGGCATAACCTGTAACATAATTTGAATTATTGTTAAACATAATGTTTGTACATGCGTCTCCACTACATAAGCCATATTTACTACTAGCAAGGTAGGCGATTGCTCCCCATTCCATATTCTTCATCATATGACTTTCTAAATCTCGTTGATAATCATAAGAAGTATAAAAAGCATTCGCTACCTGAATATCTCTCCAACTATACACATTTGGTTTAATTTGAACTTTTTCTTGCGCTCTTATATTTTGTTTTGCTTTATTTTCTGACGTAGCTCCAATAATTCCAGTTTCAAACTTACCAACCCATAGACCATCACTATTAAAACTTGTAAATGCTGGATGAGTCATATAACTTCCATCATTCGTAATACCATCCGCTTTAGTTTCAAAAATAATTTCAATTTTTTGAGGATTATTTGGTATTTTATTTAAGTCTCCTGGATTGCTACTATTGATATATCCTAAAAGGGTAGTTGTTGTATATTGATCTGGGTTATCTGCAAACAACTTATATCGATATCTTGGTATCCATACAAAGTAACTTTCAATATCACTTTCTAATATTTCATCTCCTGGTGCATAATCATCTGTTTTCCCATCTTTTAGTATCACTGCATTCGCCCATCTTTGGTCTCCATATTTATACCATTCTTGTGTAATATCCGCTTTTACTACTTTTCCTCCATAAGAACCATTACCGATATTTTGAATTGTAATTTCTGTTGGTTTTTCTTCTTTAATTTGAACAGGTATCAATCTCCCATTTCCAAGGTCTGGTATGGCTCCGTTTAACTCTTTCTCTACATATATTTGTTTAAAATGAAGATAACATTTTGTTTTGGTTGTACTTATATTTTTCAATCTAACTTCCCAATTTTCATAATCCCAATTCACTGTACTCACTTGTTTGTCATTTAACAAATCTACACAATAACTAGAGCTTGTATCTAATGAATATCCTTCTTCCTTTTTAGGAACTTCTTTTACAATCGTATCTTTTCCATCAACTTCCTTATAAAAAGCAAACTCTAGGTCTCCCATACTTTGAACATTACCATTAATCACATTCTGATTTGTCTTTACTTCAAAGATTGCAAATGTACGATAAAGAACAGCTCCACATACTAATAAAATACATATTATTGTAAATACGATAATTCCTATTCTTTTGTTATCTCTTTCTTTGAAACTTTTTAATTTCATATATTATCTCTCCTAATCGTGTATGCTTTATGCTATCATTTGTATACATTTATCATACTACATTTGCTATCACTATGCAAGCATAAAATAATTACATTTGATATTATAATGAATACATGTGGAGGTAACTTATGAATAATGTAATCATTACTCTTAGAACAAATGAAGAATTAAAAAAACAGCTAGATATGCTAGCTTTACAAGAAAATCGAAGCTTAAATAATTTCATTAATACCATTCTCTTAAAATATGTAGAAGAAGAAAAAAGTAAAAAAGAAAAAAAATAGAAAAAAGGGGCTGTTGAATAATTAACTGTTTAATTATTTGACAGTTTCTTTTTTTTTGAAATTTTAAAAAAGCTAGAAAGTACGGTACTTTCTAGCCAAATTGTGATACAATCTAATTGACGAAAGAAGATGTATCACATGGGATATTTTAACATAAAAAGGTCACTTTTTATAGTACCTTCTGAAAAATGTAACATAGAATTTGAAAAAATAGATAAATTTATGCTTTTTTTGGAAAATTCTGGAGTAGGAAAAATTTTGAATAATGTAAAGCAAAAAGAAGAAAAATGTAAAGGGCCCAAAGGTTATTCAATATATAATTTATTTGCCATGATTATTTATTGTTTTTCTAAATTTAAAGCAACACTTAGAGATATTGAAGATAAAAGTATTTTTGATATAAGAGTAATGTATATCATGGAAGGTGAAATACCAGATTTTTCTACGATATGTTTGTTTATAAATGAATATATAGTCCCATATCAATATGAAATATTTACTTGTATCACAAAGCAAATCATAAAAGAATTTCAATTAGAAATCGTTGATGTCTTTTTAGATGGAACTAAAATAGAAGCAAATGCTAATAAATATAAATTTGTTTGGAAACCAGTTAAATTTCATAAAAGATTAGATGAAAAAATCAAAAATTTATTATTGGAAATAGGCTATGATAACTTTAATGCTAAGACACTTATAGATTCAAAGACATATAGTGATGATCTTCAAGATTATGCTAAAAATAACAAAATAGATGTGAATCATATTCCTCATGGAAAAGGAAAAAGATTAACTAAAGAACAAAAAAATTATAAACTAGGATACGCACATTTAATAAAATTATTAGAGTATGAAGAAAAAGAAAAAATATGTGGTGAAAATAGAAATTCTTATTTTAAAACAGATCATGATGCAACAGCAATGGTATTAAAAGAAGATTACTATTCTAAACATGGTCATGATTTTCATGCTGCCTATAATGTACAAGCATTCGTATCTTCCTTATTAATTGTAATGTATGGAGTCTTTCAAGACAGAAATGATATCAAAACCTTTATACCAATGAATGATTTATATTTT
>CANRDF010000070.1 GCA_947629255.1 uncultured Bacilli bacterium | reverse complement strand
TATTTATCTACCCTTGTTTGCATACAAATTATCCTTTCACTATAAATATAACATATTTCGACCATTTTTAAAACTGCTTTTTGGTTGTTTTTATAAGTTTTTCTTGTTATAATGATTCCAAGGAGTGTTGAAAATGAAAAAAATTAAAGTAAATACAGACGGATGTATTGGTTGTGGAATGTGTTACAATTCTGATCCAGTACATTTTGGACCTAATGAAGAAGGTTATTCTACAGTAATCAGTGAAGAAAATATTGATGTAGAATTGGTTCAAAATCTTGTTGCATCTTGTCCTGTTGGTGTCATCTCTTTAGTTGATGAAGATGAAAAGGAATGCACTTGTGAACATTGTCATTGTCATGATGATGAAGCCGCCTAAAATAAGATATGCACAAGATTTTTAAGTTTTATAAGTTAACTACTACTGGCTAAAAAGTTAGCTACTACTGGATAATAAAATGGATAATTAAAATAAAAAATCCTTTTAAAATCGAGACAAACGAGGCAAAAGCACTGGATAAAATAAACAAAAGAAAATGTCGGAAAATTGTCGGAAAGTGCAAAAATGAAGTAAAATTTAGGAACGAAAAATCGTGTCCGGTAATACGCATTATCGGACACGACAAAATAGCTTATTTATAGCCACGCCGTTTAGTCGTGGTTTTTCTTATATATTTCTTTCATGTTCTAATAAAAATTTCTTTGTTGAAGTTCCACAAGCAAATCCGCCTAACCCATGAGAACCCACCACACGATGACACGGAACAATAAGAAGAAATGGGTTTCGATGAACTGCTCCACCTACTGCTCTAGCAAAATTCTTTCCACCAATTCTTCTTGCAAGTTCTTGATAAGACACTACTTCACCATAGAAAACCCGCTGTAATTCTTTCCATACTTTATTTTGAAAAGGAGTCCCTGAAAACTCTAACTCTAAATCAAACTCTTTTCTTTTTCCATCAAAATATTCTTGGATTTCCAAACATGCTTTTTTCGTTAATTCATTTTCTTTTATCAAACCTTTTTGAAAAACCAATGAAACTTTTTGAATATGTGTTTCACTCGCTCTAATTTCAATCAGTCCAATTGGACTTTCTACATAACCAATGTTCATTTTAACGAATACAACTTCTTTACTTCTTTAATCGAAAGATGTCTGTACTCTCCAGGTTTTAAACCTTCTAATGTAAGGAATGCAAAAGATTCTCTTTTTAATTTTAAAACTTTATATCCTAAACTTCCTATTAATTTTTTGATAATATGATTTCTTCCCTCAGTAACACCAATCAATACACTAGAAGTATTGGTCTCTTTATTTATCTTTTTAACCTTTAATGTCTGAAGTCTCACGACTCTTCCTTCTATTTCAATTCCTGTTTTTAATCTTTTTAACTCTTCTCCAGACAAAATCCCATTTATTTTGGCAAGATAAACTTTCTCGATATTCGTAGAAGGATGTGTTAATAAATTGGCAAGTTCCCCATCATTCGTTAAAAGAAGGAGTCCTGTTGTATCATAATCAAGTCTACCTACAGGATAAATTCTAGCTGGTGTATCAATAAAATCAACAACAGTCGTTCTTCCTTTTTCATCTTTTACACTAGAAATCGTTTTTTCTGGTTTATAAAATAAATAATACTCTTTTGCTTCCTTTTCTTGAAGGCATTTATGATTCACGATAATCTCATCTTCATAACTTACTTTTGTTCCCAGTTCAGTCACAATTTTGCCGTTTACTTCTACTTTACCTTCTTTTATATATTCTTCTGCTTTTCTTCTCGAACAATAACCTGATTCAGCAATGACTTTTTGAAGTCTTTCCATAATATCAACACTCCGTTCTTTTCTTTATTTTATCAAAACAAAAACAAAAAAGAAATCATTTTCTAGACTCCTCATAATCTTTGATTTCTTTTACAAACATAGAAAACGTTTTAGGAACACGTGCTTGAAAAATAAGTTCTTTCCCATGCCAATGAATTTTTAAGTAACTCGCATGAAGACCTAAACGGAAAATAGGATTTTTAAGAGAACCATATTTCTTATCTCCTATAATAGGGTGCCCGATGTCACTTAGTTGAACACGAATTTGATTTTTTCTTCCTGTTTTAATTTCAATTTTTAATAAAGAATAATTTTTGTTACTAGCAAGAGACGTATATTTAGTAACAGCATAATCCCCTTTTTTATCTTTCGTGCTATAAACTCTAAACGTTTTATCTTCTTTTAAATAAGATGTTAGGGTATCACTTCCCTTTAAAGTGCCTTCCACAATTCCTATATATTCTCTTGTTGTGATGTCATTCCATTTTTCTTGAAGTTCTTTTTTGACTTCTTCATTCTTGGCAAAAACAACAAGTCCTGAAGTATCTCTATCTAAACGATTCACAATAAATACTTTATTTTTAGGATGTGCTTTCTTTACATAGTCACTTGCATTCTTATAAAGTGTATGATTTTTTTCTTTCGAAGTGGCAATCGTTAAAACTTTCGTTTCTTTATTAATCACAAGAATTTCTTTATCTTCATAAACAATATCTAATTTTTTCATCTTGTAAACGACCTTGTTTCATCATTATCTAATGGAACATAGATATCTGATAAATATTCTTCCCCAAGAGCAACATACTCTCTAGACATTTTCTTTTCTCGCCAATTTTTCCAACCATTATAAGTTCCTATAATATTTTCAAAGTCATTTGGTTCATACATATCACAAATTTTAGATAAAAGATAAATACTACATTGAATATTTCTCCTATCATTGTATCGCATAGCACTCAAAAATTCTTCTTTGCTTTCTCCTTTTTGATGAAACTTTTCATATAACTCATTCATGTTCACTTTATTAATCTGCATAAAACCATAATCATTTGTACTCGATAGCTTTCCTGAATTATTCCAATTTCCTCTTGATTCAATATGACCAATCGTCATACAAACTTGAAAAGGAACACCATATTCTAAACAAGTTTCATACATAAACTCTTGAATATCCGCAGGACACTTTACATCATAAAAAACTGGTTTTACAGCTTCGGTTGTTTCAAGAACTGTTTCTGCATGGGTTTCTTCCATTGTTGCTTTAGGAATTTCTTGAATTTCTACTTTTGCATCTTCTAAAGTTTCTTCAGTGGAAGGTACTGTTTCAAGATAAAATGGTTTTGTCATATCAAAGTCATCTTCTAAATCTTTTTCTATTTCTATTTTTTGATAATTATTATTCATCCCTTTAGCCGCGGCTGGGAAAAGCGTAAGCATGGCTGTTGCCATTACCATTCCTAAAACAACCACTTGTTTTTTGACCTGATTTCTATTTTTAGAAATATGACCGTGTCGACTCTTCACATTTTTATGTTTGATATCACTTCCATCCTCAGGTATCATGCAAATAAAGACTTTATTATTCCTCTGGCTTACTTTATAAAAATTAACTATTTTATTATCAGATACCACAAAAGGGAAAAGTTGTATTTTATTATCTTTCTTTACTCGTATTTGATTGTCTTCTTTTACTTCCACATCATATTCTTCACTCAACCTTAATTGTCTTTTACATTCTTCTATAACCTCTTTCATTCTTCATCACCTTCAAAATCACTTAAAAATTTAGCAATTTCTTGAAGTTCTTTTTCATTTGTAACCTCGATTAAATTTCCTTCTTCATCATCTGGGTCAAAATAGGATACATAAATATCTCCATTTTCTGGAACATATTCATACACTAAGTAATATTTTTTTCGATCTTCGGCATACATTGTTGTAATGACTTTACAAAGTTGTTCTCCTTCCTCAGTTTCTAAAGTAAATGTTTCATCTGGTTTGACATCTTTCATTGTAAATCCCTTTCTATTATTTTATTCACGGCTTTTAGTACTCCAATTTTGGCTGTGTCATAAGTAAGCCCTCCCTGTTCAAAAGCAAGATACGGTTCTCTTAAAGGCCCATCACAAGAGAGTTCAATGGAAGAGCCTTGGGTGAAAGCACCTGCAGCCATGATGACTTGATCTTTGTATCCTGGCATATCGGTTGGAATTGGTTTTACAAACGAATCAATTGGACTTCCTTCTTGAATTCCTTCACAATAAGTTATAAAGTCTTCCGAATTTCCAAACTCTATAGTTTCTACAATGTCGACTCTTTCTTCGTATGGACGCGGGTCTACTTTATAGCCTAGCTTTTCAAGCATAAAACTTGCAAGAACACTGGTTTTTAGAGCACTAGCTACCACAGAAGGGGCAAAGAAAATTCCTTGTAATAATGATTTGTTGGCACCTAGACTCGGCCCCACATCTTTTCCCTCGCCAGGTAAGTTTAAGGATTCAGCCACTAAATCTACAAGTTCTTTTTTTCCAACAACGTATCCTCCATTCGATGCAATTCCTCCCCCTAAATTTTTAATTAAAGAGCCAACTACTATATCTGCTCCAACCTCACTAGGTTCTTTTTTTGTTACAAATTCACAGTAACAGTTATCTACCATGATAATGGTATTGGGGCTACATTCTTTAATCAAGTGAATGACTTTTTCACATTTGTCTAAAGAAACACTTTTTCTTCTCGAATATCCTCTGCTTCTTTGAATTTCAACTACTTTAGCTGTATGACTATCAAAATACTCTTTAATTTTTTCATAATCAAAATCATTGTCTTTTAAATCAATTTGTTCATAAGAAATACCAAAACTTTTTAGAGAACTCGGATTTTCTTCAATTCCAATCACTTCATGTAAGGTGTCATAGGGAAGTCCTGTTATAGATAAAAGAGTATCCCCTGGTCTTAAAAGACCAAATAAAGTTTTAGCAAGAGCATGCGAACCAGATATAAATTGGTTACGTACCAAAGCACTTTCAGACCTAAAAATACTTGCAAACACTTTTTCAATCGTATCTCGCCCATCATCATTATATCCATAACCTGTCGTAGCATTAAAGTGAGACTCACTCACTCGATTTTCGTAAAAAGCATTCATGACTTTAAGAGAGTTATATTCACACACTTCATCGATATGTTCAAACACATCTTTTAATTCATTTTTAGCATCTTCATAAAGTTCCCATGTTTTTGAATTCAAATTTAATAATTCTTTCATATTTACCTCACAATTTCTATTGTACCTGTTTTATCAGTACTCAATAATTTTATAATTTCTTCCACTGCTTTTTCGATTGGAACAAAATCTAATTCTTTTTTAATCTCGTCAGGAATGTCATTCATCGGTGTATCAAGCCATCCAAAACATAAAGCATTGATATGAGCATCCGGATAATCACTTGCAAACATTTGAGTTAAGTGATTGAGTCCTTTTTTAGAAATATCATATTCTAAAGTTACCATATCTGGTCTATCAATGGCATTATCAGAAGAAATATTAATGATACTTCCCTCTTGTTTTTGAATCTCTTTTATAAAGTGTTTCATTAAAAGAAATGGTGCGATGGTATTTACTTTTAAAACACTCGTAAAACTTTCCATATCTTTTTTTTCTATTTCACTTACGTGATCGATTCCTGCATTATTAATTAAATGTTTGATTTTATAGTCTTTCATTTCAGAAATCATTCTATGAATTTCTTCTTCACTCTTTAAATCACAAGAAACAAGAATAGAAGAATTTGGATATTTTTCATGTAGTTCTTCTAACTTTTCTTTATGTTTATGATAATGCAAGATCACAAAATAACCTTGTTCTAATAAAGACCTGGCTAGTTTATAACCTAAACCACCTGAAGCACCAGTTAAAAGAATGACTTCCATAATCATCACATCCTATAACTTTATTATAAAGGAAAAGAAAGGGTTTTTCCCCTTTCTTACAGAATTTTTACATTTGATTGACAGTAATAAATGGAAAATAGCAATATATTTCTATTCTATTTAAGTTCTATAATAAAAAGTGTTGGTCTACAATTAAAATGTTTTATTTGCTCTTTTTATGGTTGTCTATTTAAGGTCACAATTTGTGACCTTAGTCTTTTTGTGTTTCAATAAATTTTATTCATTCTTCAAAAAATTCATTTTCTCTTTATATCGATTCATTAAATGAAATGTATCAGCATGACT
>CANRDF010000069.1 GCA_947629255.1 uncultured Bacilli bacterium | reverse complement strand
ATCAATTTTAAATGTTCTTTGACAACTTAAAATTTAAGAAATTTTTGACAACTTACACATTTTTCTTGACAAACCCGGAGGAGATTTTATGTTAGTTTTATTCATACTTTTATTGATAACATTTTTGTTTTCTTTTTGTTTTAAAAAATCTTTTGGAAAAGTTTTACCTATTACTTTGATGGTGATTCCTCTTGTATTATTTTTAAGTGCTTTTATTTTTCATACTTTTTTTGTAGGAGTATACTTTTCTATATTTTTAGCAATCGTTGGTATGGGAGTTCTATTAAAAAAAATGATAAAAAAAGAAAAAGAATCTCTAAAGCTTATCTTTTCCAAAGGCTTTTTTGCCTGTATTTTTCTTTTTCTGTTTTTGGTATGGATTGATTTTCAAAGAGAATTTTCTGTATGGGATGAATTAGCTCATTGGGGAATGATGGTAAAAGAAATGCTACGATTAGATAAATTTTATGCTGTTCCAGAATCTTTATTAGTATGGCATAAAGACTATCCACCATTTATGAGTTTATGGGAATACTTTTGGTGTTTTTTAAGTGGTTATAAAGAACAAACTGTTTTATTATCAATTCATTTTTTTGAACTTGGACTTATTGTACCTTATGTTGTAGATACGTTAAAGAAAAAAAGTATGATTATTCTTTTTCCGTTGTTATTTGTAAGTGTCTTATTGATGTTTGATTCTTACAATATCTTTTTAACAGCTCAAACAGACTTTACCATTTCTATTGAAGTCGTATTCTCTCTTTTCTTTCTTTTTAGTGAAAAAAAAGATTCTTATTATAAAAAAATAATTTTTTCTTTAAGTTTAGTTTCTTTACTTCTTACAAAGCAAATAGGACTTCCTTTTACTCTTATGATAATTACATTTTATTTAATTCATTCCATTTGGATTGAAAAAAGAAAGTGGAGTGATAAAAAGCATTGGATTTCTTCTATTGTATTTCTCATCTTACCATTTTTCTTTTATGCAATATGGGGATATTATACAACTATGATGAACACTGGTGCTCAATTTAGTATGGGAAATATGAACTTAAAAGAATATTTTAATATTATTTCTCTTCATCAAGGAGTTGATTATAAATTAAAAGCTATTTCTTTATTTCATCAATATTTATTTACAGAACCAGTACTCATAAAACCATTTTCTTTAGGATACATCCCTTGTTCGATTCTCTTTTTTCTCATCTTTTTTATCTTTTTCATCATTCATAGAAAAGAATTTAGTTGGAAGAAGTTTTTAACTTTCTCTTTTCTCTTCCTATGTGGAACTATTGGATATGCGCTTATAATGTCTGTACTTTATCTTTTTTGCTTTTCAGAGAATGAAACAATCACACTTGCTTGTTTTGGAAGATATATGTCTAGTTATATCGTGATTGGATTTTTGCTTCTTCTTTGTTTGCAATTCTTTTATGGAAAAGATAAACCATATTTTACTTTAAAAACTATCCTTTTCACTATCATATGCCTTCTTTCTGTGGCAGGAAGTTTGAAAGAATTTATGACTTCTAAACAAACGGCTCATTATGAAAATTTTAAAAGAGTTGCCGAAGAAGTGCAAAAAACAGAAAAGAACTCTAAAATATTTGTCATTATGGAAGATAGTAGTTTTACCTATTTGCTCCCATATTATTTAGATTCGAGGGTATTAGATTCTTCTTTTTACGATTTCTACCATTTTATGGAAGATTATGAAAAGGAAAAAGTGTTAGATATTTTATTTCAACAAGATTATCTATATATCAATGATATTCCAGAAAATTTTAATCAAGAATACAAAAGTATTTTTGATAGTCCTATAAAAGAACGAACCTTATATAAAATCAATAAAGAAGAAAGAAAGGCGAGTATTTATGAATAAAATAGCCATTTTAATTCCATGTTATAATGAAAGCCATACGATTGCAAAAGTAATTCATGATTTTCAAAAAAATCTTCCCTCGGCAACGATTTATGTTTATGATAATAATTCTAATGATGGCACGGATGTAATCGCCCTTCAAAGTGGCGCGATAGTTCGTCACGAAACACGTAAAGGAAAAGGAAATGTTGTTCGTTCCATGTTTCAAGAAATAGATGCAGATTGTTACTTATTAGTAGATGGCGATGATACGTATCCAGCCGAGAAAGCGTGGGATTTATGTAAACCTATTTTAGAGAAGCAGGCTGACATGGTGATTGGAGATAGAATTTCTACTACTTATTTTACGGAAAATAAAAGATTGTTTCATAATTTTGGGAATCGTTTAGTGCAAGTTCTAATTCAAATTCTGTTTCATAGTTCGATACATGACATTATGACAGGTTATCGAGCATTTAGTTACGAATTTGTAAAAAGTTTTCCAATCTTGTCTAAAGGTTTTGAAATTGAAACAGAAATGACGATTCATACGATAGATAAAAATTTTAAGTGGATTGAAGTTCCTGTTGAGTATAGGGATAGACCAAGTGGAAGCAAGTCTAAATTAAATACTTATAAAGATGGCTATCGAATATTAAAAACGATTGGAATGTTATTTGCTGAATATAAACCCTTTTTCTTTTTTTCGATTGTATCTAGTTGTTTTCTTCTAGTTTCTTTTCTTTTAGGAATATTTCCAATTTTAGAATATTTTAATACAGGATATGTTTATAAAATTCCAAGTCTTGTTGTTGCAAGTATGTCATTTGTTGTTGGAGTTTTGTTCTTTATGACAGGAATTATTTTACAAATGATTGAGAAAAAACATCGAAAACTTTATGAGTTATATTATATGAAAGTGAGAAGAAGAAATGAAAAATAAAGATTTTTTGTTAAAACAACTTTTTTTGTTTGTTGTTGTAGGAGGAATATGCTTTTGGATTGATTATGGCATTTTTCTGATTTTATCTCATTTTATCCATTATTTGTTAGCAAGTTGTTTCTCATTTTGTCTTTCATTGATTTGTAATTATTATCTTAGTATGAAATATGTTTTTATTGGAAATCAAAGATGTGTAAAAGAATTTTTGATATTTATTCTAATCAGTATCGGTGGCTTATGCATCCAAACATTCCTGTTATATTTTTGTGTGGATATTTTAAAATGGAATATACCATTAAGTAAAATTTTGGCCAATATCATTGTTATGATATATAATTTTGTAGGGAAAAAAATCTTTCTAGAAAAATAATATATTTAATGAATATGAAAGAAAAGATGAAACAATAAAACAAAAAATCTTAAAGTTTCATTTAAGTATTTCTAGGTTTCTTATAATAACATATTTGGCAATATCTTTTTTGATAAATATGAATATGAACATATTAGTTTTAAGTATAGAATTTTTAAGGTATAATGAAATTGTAAGTGAGTGGTGTTATGAATATTTTAGTAGTTGATGATGAAAAAGAAATCGCTGATTTAATAGAAATTGTTTTAAAAAATGCAAGTTATCATGTGGATAAGTATTATGATAGTGAAGAAGTATTAAAAAATATGGATAATCTTTCCATAGATTTAGCTATATTAGATGTGATGATGCCTGAAGTAGATGGTTTTACTTTATGTAAAAAACTAAGAGAAAGATATAATTTTCCCATTATCTTTGTCACTGCAAAAGTCGAAGATTTAGATAAAGTAAATGGCCTTATGATTGGCGGAGATGATTATATTACAAAGCCTTTTCAAACTCTAGAATTACTAGCAAGAGTGAATGCTCAGTTAAGAAGATATAAAGAATACAATAAAGAAACTTCTTCTAAAAACGATATTGGTTTTCGAAACATTCAGATTAACTATGACACGCATGAGTTCTGGTTAAATGAACAAAAAGTAGAACTCACACCAATTGAATTTGAAATTCTTTGGTACTTATGTTTAAACCGTGGGAATGTGGTGCAAACCGAAGATTTATTTAAGGCGGTTTGGAAAGAAGAATACTATGAAGTGGATAACAATACCATCATGGTGCACATAAGACACTTGAGAGAAAAAATGAAAGATACAGGAAGAAATCCAAAATACATTCAAACAGTTTGGGGAGTAGGTTATAAAATTGAAAAATCAAAGTGAAAAATTAATGATTCAAAAAATCATTCAAGCATCTATCTGGAAATATATCATTTGTTTAGTTTCAGTTCTGCTTATATTTGTAGGAATTTATTTCCTTGTAAGAGAACTAGACTTCCAATGGCTATACGATAAAAGTCCAGAACTATACTATCTTTATATGAGTGATTTTTATGTCTTCTTTTTTAATGGAGGTTGGGTAACTGTCGTAGGCTTTGTATGGCTTGGTATCACTCTTATCTTTTTAGTTCGTCTCATATTAAAAATTACCAAAAACATGAAAGCGTTAAAAAAAGGAATAGAAACGCTTGCCGAAGAAAGCCAAGACGATATAGAGCTTCCTATTGAACTTGAAGACATCAATGCATCATTAAATGAAGCCAAAAGACAAATGGATAAGAAAATGAGAGAAGCAAAAGAAAGTGAACAAAGAAAAAATGATTTAATTGTCTATTTGGCCCACGACATTAAAACACCTTTAACAAGTATTATTGGATATTTATCCTTACTTGAAGATATCAAAGATATGCCTTTAGAAAAACAAGAAAAATATATTCATGTTGCTTTAGAAAAATCATATCGATTAGAAGATTTAATCAATGAACTATTTGAAATAGCAAGATTTAATTCTGAAAAAATTATTTTAGAAAAAGAATGGCTAGACCTGAGTTTAATGTTAGAACAAATCATTGATGACTTTTATCCTCTTTTGGAAGAAACAAAGAAAGAAGTGAAATTTACATCCAATGTCAAATGTCTACTTTATGGAGATTCTGATAAACTCGCAAGAGTCTTTGGAAACATTTTAAAAAATGCAATTCATTACAGTACGGATAAAACAATTCTTATGCAGACATTTGAAAAAGATGATAAAATTTATGTCATCACAAGTAATAAAGGAAAAGAAATTCCTAAAGAAAAATTAGATAAAATATTTGAAAAATTCTATCGCTTAGATTCTTCAAGAACTTCAAAAACAGGTGGAAGTGGTCTAGGTCTTGCAATTGCCAAAGAAATCGTCGAACTTCATAACGGTAGAATTTGGGCAACCAGTGATGAAGAATGTACGAAGTTTATTGTCGAACTTCCAAAGGAAAACAAATTAAGATAAAATTAAGAATTTATGAAGGAAAAATTAAAGGAACAACGTATTAATATTGCTATACTTAGGATAAAGATACGTTGTTTTTTGATGAAACAACTTTGGAGGAATAGTATGTGTGGAATCGTTGGCTTTGTAGACCAAAAATCAAAGAAAGAAAATAATGGAAGAAAAATATTTAATATTTACTGTTTTCTCATTTGGTATCAAGTCTATTTTATAGAATAAGCGAATAGAGGTATTTTCATTTTTCTATTCACTTGTTATAATGAATAAAAGAGTGGTGAGGAAAATGACAATCGAAGAAGAAATATTTAAAGAAGCAAATATCAATTTTGATAAGCTTATTTCCTATGGCTTTAGAAAAGAAAAAGATTATTATCTTTATTCCCAAAATATTCTAGACAATTCTTTTAGAGTTGATATTGAAATCAAGAACGATGGATATGTTCATGGTAAGATTTATGATTTGGCTATGGAGGAAGAATATACAAACTTTCGAATCAAAAAGAGTAATGCTTCCTATATCACTCAGGTAAGAGAAGAGTTTCAAAACATATTAATAGATATTAGAAATCGTTGTTGCATTCTAAAACCGTTTCTTTATGAACAAACAAATCGAATCGCTGAAGAAATAACAAAACAGTATAGAGACGAACCTGAATTTAAATGGGCGAAGTTTCCAGGGTATGCTGTGTTTAGAAATGCAAAAAGTCGTAAATGGTACGGTATCATTATGAATATTGATAAAAAGAAACTAGACAAAACATCTTCAAAAGAAGTAGAAATCATCGATATAAAATTAGACCCGAACAAAGTGGAATCTTTACAAAAACAAAAAGGATTTTATCCAGCCTATCACATGAATAAAAAAAGTTGGATAACCATTCTTTTAGACGACACTGTAACAGATAAAGAAATTATGGATTTGATAGAAGAAAGTTATTCTTATACAAGATAAGAAAAGTCTAGGAGTATGAACTGTCGGAACCTATCGTTGTTAAAGTAAGAATTGCTCATTAATAAGGACAATCTCTGAAGTGTTATCCAAAACGGATGAAAAAAATCGGATTACATGTAGATTATTTTTAAAAATTTTGCTATAATGAAAAAGCAAAGATTTGAAGGATGTGATTCTATGACATTG
>CANRDF010000068.1 GCA_947629255.1 uncultured Bacilli bacterium | reverse complement strand
GAGGCCTAAAAAGCCTTTTTTAGATTCAATAATTTTAAATTTTTAAAAATTATGTTATATTAATGGTAAGTAGGTGAGTTTATGATTGAAATGAATATAAATCATATAGAGAAAAATTATGGTTTTAAAAATATATTAGATGGATTACAATTAGAAATTAATACAGGGGGAAAGAGTTGCATTCATTGGACCCAATGGGTGTGGAAAATCCACTCTTTTTAAATTAATAGCTGGGAAAGAAGTACCAGATAAAGGGAGCATATTTCTTCGTAATGGGGCCTCTTTAGGATACTTAATGCAAATTCCACCTAAAGAAAATAATGATTGTCTCGTAAAAGACATTTTAATGAGAAATTTTAAAGAAATTTTTGAAGTAGAAAAAAAGATGCATGAATTAGAAAGTAATCTAAATGATGAAAAGTCTTTAATGAGTTATGGAAAACTGGAGGAACAATATGAAAAAATGGGTGGATATAAAGTTGATGAAAAAATAAGTAAAGTATGTCATGGCTTTAAAATTTATGACATGTTAGATCGAAACTATAATACATTATCCGGAGGTGAAAAAACCATTGTGAATCTTGCTTCACTCATGATTTTAAATCCTGACATCTTACTTTTAGATGAACCAACCAATCATTTAGATATTGATACTTTAGAATGGTTTGAAAACTTTTTAAGAAATTACAAAGGAACGATTCTAATTAGTTCCCATGATCGTTATTTCTTAGATAAAGTGGCAACCAAAGTGGTATTGATAGCCCACGGCAAAGAAGATATCTACTGTGGAAATTATACGTATTATTTAAAAGAAAGTGAAAGAAGAGACCTTGCGGAGTTCGAACAATATAAGAATCAGCAGAAACAAATAGAAGCGATGAAAGAAACCATTAAAAAATTAAGAGAATGGGGAAGTCGGGGAGATAATCCAAGATTTTTTAAAAGAGCTCATTGTATTGAACGAAGATTAGAAAAAATGGAAGTTTTAGAAAAACCTGAAAAGAAAAAGAATTTACCATTAGATTTTGTAATTGACGAGCGAAGTGGGAAAGATGTACTAACAGTTGAAGATTTAAGTATTTCCTTTGGTAGTAGAGAACTTTTAAGCCACATAAACTTTCATTTGCAATATGGCGAAAAAGTTTGTTTAATGGGAAAGAATGGAACAGGAAAGTCGACTCTTTTAAAAGCCATTTTAAATTCAGAATATAAAGAAAATATCATTTTAGGAAGTCATGCAATGATTGGCTATATTCCTCAAGAAATTCATTTTGAGAATGAAAAAGAAACCATTTTAGAAGTAGCAAGACATAGTTTTTCTGGAACAGAAACACAATTACGGGCTTCCTTAGCAAAATTCTTCTTTTATGGAGAAAATGTAAAAAAAAGAGTCGAAAGTTTATCAGGTGGCGAAAAGGTGCGTTTAAAACTCTTTGAACTCATTCAAAAGAAAGCGAATATTCTAATTTTAGATGAACCAACAAACCATATTGATATAGATACGAAAGAAATGTTAGAAGAAGCATTAAAAGAATACCAAGGAACTTTATTCTTTGTTTCTCATGACCGTTATTTTATCAATGCATTAGCCGAAAGAGTATTAAATATTGAAGACAAAAGTATTGTTTCTTATCTAGGAAATTATGATTTTTATAAAGAGCATCGAAAAGAATAAAAAATATTGAAAAAAAGCTAGTAGAAGAAGCTTTTTTTTGATACAATTATTTTGGCGAGAAGGTGAACTTATGTTGAGTCGTAGTGAAGCAAGAAAAATTGTAATGACTTGTTTATATCAAATTGATATTTGTAAGGAAAATAAAATCCCTTATGATGTAGAAAAAATTTATAAAGAAAACTGTAGTATTGAAAATGATTTTGTAAAAAAGGTACTTCATGGAACATTAGATAAATGGGATGAAGTAACTGAATTAGGAAATAAATATTTAAAGAATTGGACGATGGAAAGATTAGATAAAACTGGGGCTTCTATTCTTAGAATGGCATTTTATGAATTAAAATATATGGATACTCCACCGATTGTTGTCATTAATGAAGCAGTAGAGCTTGCAAAAGAGTATACAGATACAGAACTTGCAAAAATGATCAATGGAGCTTTAGATAAATATTTAAAAGAGGTGGAGGCATGAACGAAAATTACTTATCCATTTCCGAGATCAATCAATTTATTAAAATGATGTTTGAGGAAAACTCTTATTTAAAAAAAGTTTATTTAAAGGGAGAAATTAGTAATTTTAAACATCATACGTCAGGACACTTATATTTAACTTTAAAAGATGATGAATCCCGTATCAGTGCGATTATGTTTCGAAGTGCTGCAGCAACCCTTAATTTTACTCCAGAAGATGGAATGAACGTTTTAGTTACTGGTCGCATTAGTGTATACCCGGCGGGGGGCAATTATCAAATCTATATTGATAAAATGGAACAAGATGGCCTAGGAAACCTTTATGTGGAATTTGAAAAACTAAAGAAAAAATTACAACAAGAAGGACTTTTTGATCCGAAGTATAAGAAACCTATTCCAAAGTATCCAATGAAAATCGGAATCGTAACAGCTCCGACAGGTGCAGCCATTAAAGATATTTTAAGTACAATAAAAAGAAGATTCCCAATTTGTGAAACGTTGTTGTTCCCGGCTCTTGTACAAGGTGTCTCAGCTGCACAAGATGTAGCTAAAAAAATTGAAATGGCTCAGAATTATGATTTAGATGTTTTAATTATTGGCCGTGGTGGTGGCTCGATTGAAGACCTTTGGGCGTTTAATGAAGAAGTCGTCGCTCGTGCGATATTTGCATCGCACATCCCAATCATCAGTGCGGTAGGACATGAAATTGATGTCACAATTTCTGATTTTGTAGCAGACAAACGAGCCCCGACCCCGACAGGTGCAGCTGAAATGGCGGTTCCAACGATTGAAGAAGTGAAAACTCTATTCAGTCATAAGGAATTAGAAGTTGCAAGTTTACTTCAAAAGAAGTTAGATGATGCAAGTCACACCTTAAAAAAACTAAAAGAGTCCTATGTTCTTAAAAATCCAATGGTTTTATATGAAACGAAGATTCAAAAATTAGATACTTTAAATGATTCTTTACAAAAAAGTATGGAAATGTATCTAGAAAATAAAAAGATCAAAATAGATCATTTAAAAACCTCTTATGTTTTGCAAAATCCAAGTGCTTTATATGAAAAAAAGGTTGAAAATTTCCAAAACTTATTAGTGATTTTAAGAAAAAATATGGATCGTATATTAACAAAAAAGAATAATGATTTACAATTTATATTACAAACATTAAAACTAGTGAATCCTTTAAATATCTTAGAAAAAGGCTACAGTCTAGTAAAAAAAGATGGTCATATCATTCAAAATATTGATATGGTGAGTATAAATGATAAGCTTGATATTGAGCTTAGTAAAGGAAAAATGAAAGTAGAAGTGAGAGAGATATGGAAATGAAAGAAATTACATTTGAAAGTGCTCTAAAAGATTTAGAGATTATTATTAAAGATTTAGAAAGTGGATCTATTCCTCTAGAAGAAGCTATTACTAAATATACAGATGCGATGAATTTAATTAAACTTTGTCAAGAGAAATTAGATCATGCAACCAAACAAGTAAACAAAATATTAGGAGAAAACGGCGAGATTAAAGATTTTACAAGTGAGGAAACGGATGAGTAAGTTAGTGACGAAAATCACAGATCGAGATACCGATTTTGCAGCTTGGTATACAGATGTCGTAAGAGAAGCTGACTTAGTGGCTTACAGCAACGTTAAGGGAAGTATGATTATCCGTCCTTATGGATATGCAATATGGGAGAGTATGCAAAACTACTTAGATAAAGAGTTTAAAAAGTTAGGACATCAAAATGTCCAAATGCCTATGTTTATCCCAGAGTCTTTACTCAATATTGAAAAAGAACATGTAAAAGGCTTTGCTCCTGAAGTTGCTTGGGTCACTCATGGCGGGGATACTCCTTTAGAAGAAAGAATGTGTGTAAGACCTACGAGTGAAGTCTTATTCTGTGATCATTTTAAAAATATTATTAAATCTTACCGTGATTTACCTATTCTTTATAATCAGTGGTGCACGATTGTTCGTTGGGAAAAAACAACAAGACCTTTCTTAAGAAGTCGAGAAATTTTATGGCAAGAAGGGCATACGATGCATAAAACAGAAGTTGAAGCAAGAGAAGAAACTTTAAGAATGTTAAAGGTTTATGAAGATTTTCAAAGAAATATTTTAGCTTTACCTGTTTTAGTAGGAAGAAAAACCGAAAAAGAAAAGTTTGCTGGTGCGGAAGAAACTTATACGATTGAAGCAATGATGTATGATGGAGTTGCCCTTCAAAATGGAACAAGTCATTATTTTGGGCAAGGGTTTGCTAAGTCTTTTGGAATTACATTCTTAGATGAAGAAAACAAACTTCAAACCCCTTATCAAACCAGTTGGGGTTGTACAACAAGAATGATTGGTGGAGTGATTATGACTCACAGTGATAATCATGGACTTGTTTTGCCTCCTAACATCGCGCCTATTAAAGTTCGTTTTGTTCCAATAAAAAATACCGAAGAAATTATGGAGTGTATCAAAAATATTACATCAAAGTTACCTGAAGGCATTACTTATGATATCGATGATTCTGACAAATCTCCTGGATTTAAGTTTGCTGATGCGGAAGTAAAAGGAATACCTATTCGTGTGGAAATTGGTTTACGCGATTTAGAAGAAAAAGTGGCTCCTCTAGTAAGAAGAGATACACTTGAGAAAATGACTGTTTCTTTAGATGATGTAGCCAAAGAAATTGAAAATTTACTTCCAGTGATTCAAGCAAGTATGTATGACAAAGCCTTAGAACGAAGAGACTCTATGATCTATGAAACAGAAGATTATCAAGAATTTAAGACACTTGCTAGTACAAAACCTGGATTTATCTTATCTCCTTGGTGTGGTTCTACGGAATGTGAAGATAAAGTAAAAGACGAGACAAGTTTAAAAAGTCGTTGTATTAAAGAAGAAATAGAAGGTAAAACTTGTCCTTTCTGTGGGAAACCTGCCAAATATATGATTTATTTTGGACGTCAATATTAAAAGATTAATTTTTATAAAGTAAGTTTCAAATAACATTAGCAAAATATTTGGAGGAATGAATTATGAAAAATAAATTTAATTTAACAAGAGAACAAAACGTATTTGTTGCTAAAAGAAATATCGTAGATTATATATGGAAAAGTGCCAATTTAGAGGGTATTAGTGTAACATATTCAGAAACACAAGCCATATATGATGGTGGTATTGTAAATGGATTAACCGTTCCCCAAATTATTGCTATTAATAATTTAAAATATGCTTGGCAATTTATACTTGGAAATGAAAATATTGATTATAAAGCATTAACTCACATACATAGATTAACATGTGATAAATTAGTCTTGGATCAAAATTTAGGGATGTTAAGAACTACACCTGTAAGTATTGGTGGGACTTCTTGGAAACCTCAATTTTCCATCGAAAGTAAAATAAAAGAAGAATTAGAAAGATTACTTAACCAACCTGAGAAAACGAAAACAGAAATAGCCATTGAAGTTATGCTATGGATTATGAGAAGTCAAATGTTTATTGATGGAAATAAAAGAGTAGGAATGTTATTTGCTAATAAAATCATGATCGATAATGGTTGTGGAATCATAACGATTTCCCAAGAAAACCAACCAACATTTTTTAAAAAACTAATTAAATTCTATGAAACAGGTGATAATGTAGATTTAAAACAATGGATTTATGAAACCAGTATTGATGGAATTGATTTAAATAATAATGCAAATAAATCATCTTAATGAGTCAGAAACTGGCTCATTTTATTGTATGAGAAAACCCCTAGCTAGGCTAGGGGTTCGGTTGAGCTTTAGCGGTGAGTTGAAAATAAAAACTCCTTCTAATATAATATTTGTTGCGACCGCCAGGAAGCAACAATAATATTAGAAGGAGGACGTTTATGAAGAATATTCAAATAAACGATATAAAAAGTTTAGCACATACTCAATGGAATTGCAAATATCACATAGTATTTGCGCCAAAGTATAGACGAAAAGTCTTTTACGAGAGTAAAAGACTAGAAATAGGTCAAATATTGAGACAACTATGTGAATGGAAAGGAATAACAATAATAGAAGCGGAAGTATGTCCAGACCATATACATATGTTAGTAGAAATACCACCAAAGTATAGTGTATCAAGCGTAATGGGATTTTTGAAAGGAAAAAGCAGTTTGATGATATATCAAAAGTGGGCAAATATGCGATTTCAATATAGGAATAG
>CANRDF010000067.1 GCA_947629255.1 uncultured Bacilli bacterium | reverse complement strand
AGCCATTAATAATCAACTACCTTCATGTACATTGTATCATGTTTGGTCGTTTTTTGCTATTTCATGAATTTATCCTGTCATTATATTTGATAAACTTTTACAAAGAAAAAAGTATTTTTCATACTTTATCTTGGATTTACTAACACTTGCCCTTCTGCTAAATAAACGACTCCATTTTTCTTTATTAAATCATCACTTGATATTTTAAATAGATTGGCAACCATATCTACGGTGTCACCATCTTTTGTAATATAGTAACTATAACCACTCTTAGGAATTAATATTTGTTGCTTTGGATAAATATAATCTTCCATATTTAACCCATTTAATCCGGCAAGAAGTTCTGGATTTATATTATAACGTCTTGCAATTCCATATAAAGTATCTCCTGATTCAATTGTATAATAATCATAATAATTTTGATTGTTTTGAGGAGTTATCATTTTATTATCTTTTTCAAACATTTTTATTCACTTCCTAGTAGTAGGATATGTGTCTATAAAAAATGTGTACCTAGAAAATAAAGATGGTATTTTGATTATTGAAGTTCCATTCAAAATAACTGATTAATTTGATATTTCCATAAGTATCTGTGTAACTATACAAAGTATCTCCTTCTAAATAGAAAACTTCACTTTCATTTTTTTGAATAATTTTGGTTGGTTTGCTTTGAGTTATTTTTCTTTTATAGTTATTAAATACTTCATAAAGAGTATCTTTAATTTGATAATCAATTGGGTTTACCCCTTGAAATGAATATTCTTGAGTTGTTAATTTGGTCATACTGACTTCTTGCCAACCATTTTCATACACTTTTCCATAATCCTTGTTTCCTACTCTGTTTATCGTTTTCTTTTTGGGATTTAAAACATATTCTTTTTTCTCGTGTTTGTCTACTAAATAAATCTCGTCATTATAAACACCTAGAACTTGACTATCAAAGTAAATGTTTTGTTTTAAGTTCCATTCTTCATATTTTAAAGTTTTTCGATTTAAAAGATACACTGAACTGAAGTAGTATTCTTGATTATAATTTGGTATCACTATGTATTCACTTGTCTTTGTTATTAGTTTTGCATCATAAATATCTTTTTCAAATAATGGAAGCTCTTTTTGACTTTTGTCACTTATTTCATAAAATCCTCGATAGTTCCATATGAAAAAGTCATGATTTAATGTGTTCATAATATTCATTTGTTTATAAGTTAGTTCTTTTGATTCTAAAGTTTCAAAGAATAAATGGCTTTTCATTTCATCAGATACAAGATGATAAGATATTGCCTCTTTTTTATCTAAGCAAAGTGGGAAAAACTTAGCTTTCTTACTAATTAAGGTGATACAAGTTTCATCGTTTTCTTGATATTCTTCAATTTTTTGAATAATTTTTTTATTATAAAAATGTGGCTCAGTTAAAATTGCTTTATATTCTTTCTCGTCTTTTTGAATTGTGAATAAATAAGTATTTTCTTTTTTTCGATATTCTTCAGTGATTTGAAAACCGTCTTTTTCATATGTCACTTTAAAATCTCGTTTTTGAAAAATAAGCCATAAGAAAAAGATTAAAAACAATAGAAGAACTATCCCTGCAATAAACCTTCTTCTTTTTTTAATTGACTTTAAATTTTTTTTAGTCATCATGATCTTTTGCTTCCATCATAAATGATGAAATAATTGTTTCAATTTCTACTAAAGAACTTTTAGGAAGATTTGAAATCACTATTGTTTCTTTTACTGTATCAATCTCAATTTTTCCAAATAATAATGTTTCATAGATCTGCATATCATTGTATAAATCTGGTGTGATGCTACTAAGAGCATAACCAAATAAAACTCGTTTTTGACCGATTAAAATTCTTTTATCTGTCAACGCTACGACCGCTGTTTGAAAAAAATCGAAAGGTGATTCATTTTTCTGTCCCGCGAATACATAATTTACGGTTTCATCTGGATTTATATGTTCCTCTATTACTTTAGAATTTTGAAATAATCGCCAAGAAATTCCACCGCGAAATTTCTTTTTCCATTCTACTAACATTTCATATACTGACATGACCAACACTCCTTTTATTCATTATACCTAAAAACTTTGTAAAATGCTACAAAAAAAATGTATTTCTACACTTCTTTTGTTCTTCCTGTCCAATTCCATCCTTTTACATTCGATGTTCTGCTCCAAATTGTTTGTGTTTCAGAAGCAACACTTTGAGATTTGGTTGCATCTATTCTTTCTGTGGCATTGTCATCTACACATTTTGTTCCAGTTAAAGTAAATCCATTTGGGCAACGATAACCTTTAAATTCAGTTTTTTCAGGAATGATACAACGATTTCCTGAAAGAGTTGCGTCTGGGTTTGTACAATAATAGTAACTATCTGTAGTTGCTTTTTTATAACATACTGTATTTTTACCAGTTCCTCTTGATGTATAACCATCTGGACATGTATAATTTTCTTCATTTTTTATTGTCGCGTCAATAGAATATACACATTTATTGTCAGCTGTTAAATCATATTTTCCAGAGCAATAATAGTCTTTTGCTTCCTGTTTTACTGCATTTTCATATTTATAGCAAGTTATATTGTTTCCAGAACCTTTTTTAGTGTATCCTTGTGGACAAGTAGGTCCTTTAATATTTCGATAACTTGCATCTACATAAGTATAACAGGCTGACTTATCACTATTTAAATCATATTCACCTGAACAGTATTTTTCTTCGTATGCTTTATCATAATGTTTGCAAATGCTTCCTGTTAATACATCGTCTCCATCACAAACTTTTACGTATTTTCTAATATATTTTCGATATCGAATCGAACCATTTTCTAATTCTTCATCAATTTCATACATAACTGTATCTGTATCATTAAGTACTCTTGATGCAGAGTAAGTTACTTTTCCATCGAATAACCAATCTGATAACTTTTTGGAAGCTGTGTAAGTTGTATAGCAAGCATTTCTACTTGAATCCTTAGTTCCGTTGATACATTTTACAGATGGGTCTTTAGTTACGTAACATTCATCTCCATTTACAAGAGTTCCTTGTTTACAATATGGCTCTGTATCATTATAAGTACTGTAAGTTGTAAATAAACATTTTGTCCCTTGTGGTGTTCCTCCATTTGGACAAGTATATGTAGTTTGTGTTTTTACATTTGCATCTTTTGTTAAAACACATTTCTTACCAACTAATTCATAACCTTTTGGACAAACGTAGTTGTCTTGATTTTCTACCAAAATCGGATCTGCATAAATATATTCTGCATTACTCTTTTTAAAGACTGCTGAAACATTTTTCTCTGGAGTAATTTGATAAATTGGGGTTGCATCTTTAACAATTGTTTGATTTAATTTGACACATGAGCGACCGGCAAGGATGTAACCTGATGGACAAGTGTAATCATATGAAGTAGATAACACCCGTGTAAGCTCATAAAGAGTTATTTTTGGACTTGTTGGTTGGGTTTCACTTGGTTGTGGAGCTGGCTCTGTTTCTTCTGGTTGCTCTTCTTGTGGACGTTCATCTTTATATGTAACTTCATATATTCCTCGTTCTGACTTTCCACCACATGAAAGATAAACATTTAAGTCGTATGTTTCATCGCCAGTTTTTACCAAAGAAACATAACTATAATCTTTATTACAAATATTCTTTTTTTCATCTTTTAATTCTTTGATTAACGTTGCATCTTCCATTGCTTGTAGAGACATTGTAACTTCTTCATCTACTAAAGTTGGTCGATGAGAGTCTACTTTATAATAAATGTATGCGACTTCTTTCATTTTTTCCATATTTTTAGTAAAATTATCCCCTGAAAAAGCATTTCTTATTTTTGTAATTATGAATATAATAAAGAAAGCGACCAGTAAAAAAATTCCTAATTTAATAAGGACGGCTATCCAATCGGTTTTAATGCCAATGAATTTTTTTGACTTTTTTTTCTCTTCATTTATTTGATTTTCTTTTTCCTCAACTGTAAAAGTTTCTTTTTTTTCTAAATTAGGATCTGATGCATTTTCTTCGTCTATTTTTTCCTCTATCTCTGTTGTTTCTATTATATGTTCAGTTTGAGTATTTTCTTTCTTTCCTAAATGTTTTTCTTCCATAATAAAACGTTTTTTTGGTTTTTTTGCTACTATTTTGTTATTTTTTTTTGGTTTTTCTTCTTCGTACATATATACTCCCCCTCACAGGTTTCAAAAAAACTTTCTTATGTTTATCATACCTTGAAAGTGTTGAAAATGCAAGTGTTTTGTGTTAAAATGATATTACTTGGGGAAGTTTTAGGGTTCGACCTTAATTACTAATTGGGATTGCAAGTAGTAGGCATACTATAAATGCAACAAAAAAATAAATGACGAAGCTGATTATAGCTTTGCTCCTCTTGCTGTTGCAGCCTAATAATTTAGGATAGGAGCACTCACACTTTACTTCACTTGTAGAGTAAGTGCTGGGTTCATTCATACAAGTTATATTCCTTTTATTGTTTAGGTAAAAGAAACGAATTTTTTTCTAAACTTATTTTCTTTCTTGGTGTGTTGGAGCCTAAGAAGAAAAGACATTCAATTCCAACTAAACTTGTAGACATTTCAAGATAGGATTAATGGGACAGGAGTTCAAGTCTCCTCTTCTCCACCAATGAGAAAGTTATCCTCGTATTTACGAGGTTTTTATTTTTTTACGTACAAATTACGTACAAACTTTTAGTATCTTTTAAAAGTCTTATTTTTAACAGGCTCCACACCGTGGAACCACTATGAAAAAAATCAAAAAAAATTGATAAATAATTGATTTTGTATGATATACTATATTTGTAAATGTTTTTTTGCAAGGATGGCGGAATTGGTAGACGCGCTACTTTGAGGGGGTAGTGAGCATATGCTCGTGGGAGTTCAAGTCTCCTTTCTTGCACCATATAGTATTTAATCCTTGTTTTTACGGGTTTTTTGCTTTTTTACGTACAAATTACGTACAAACTTTTCTTGAAAGCATAGATACTACTGCTTAGTTCAAAAGTTGTAAATTCACAAAAAAATAGTATAATATTTTTAGAAGACCTTTGAGGTGTATCGAGCCAAGCATTTATCGTGCGAATGTTTAATCGTATGTTAAGTACGGGATCCCTCAGACAAACAAAGTAACTTGAAAAAGTTGCTTTGTTTTTTGCTTTTTATGACTATTTCAGATTTAAAATTACAAATAATGTCTAAGATTATTTACGTTTTTTTATTAGGGCATTTTTGGCTTTTGTGTTAAAATATGAATCAATACAAATGAGGTGGTAGTATGCTTTTAAAATATTATTTAGATATGTTACATTATGAGGAGAAACCTCCATTTTTGAAAAAGTATTTACAAACGCCTTCCCTACTTCGATTAAAAGATGTCGGTTATTTTTGTGGAATGGATTTTGCTTCGAAAGATATTTATCCGTTTAAAGAATCCATCTCCCGTTTTGACCATTCTTTCACTGTTGCTTTACTCGTTTATTCTCTTACCCATGATAAAAAAGCAACTTTGGCTGGTTTATTTCATGATATTGCCACGCCATGTTTTTCTCATGTCATCGATTATATGAATCAAGATTATGAAAAACAAGAAAGTACGGAAGAATTTACGGAGTATATTTTGAAGAAAGAAGATTATTTAAAACATTGTTTAAAAGAAGATAAGATTTTTTTAGAAGAAATTTCCAATTTTAAAAAGTATTCGGTCGTGGATAATCAAAGACCTAAATTATGCGCGGATCGATTAGATGGTGTGATTTTAACGGGTATTTCTTGGACTCAAAGTATTCAAAAAGAAGATATTCATAATATTATTCAAGATATTACTTTGTTTTCTAATGAATATAATGAAAAAGAAATTGGGTTTCAAACTTTAGAAGTTGCTAAAAGAGTTTTAGAAGTAAGCGAGGAAATAGATACTTTTTGTCATAGTAGTGAAGATAATTATATGATGATGCTTCTTGCTAAAATAACTTTGTATGCGATTCAAAAACATTATATTTGTTATGAAGATTTATATTTTTATACAGAAGTAAATTTATTTCAATTATTAAAATCTCAAAAAGATAAAGAATTACAAAATATGATTTATGAATTTGAACATAAAAAATTAGAGGAAATTCCTTCTACTCAGTTGAATGTAAAGATGCGGAAACTAAATCCTCTTGTGAATGGAAAAAGAATGATTTAATTCCTTTCGCATAAATTATTCTTCCTTTTTTCAAATTTTGCTTATATTTTTGCAAAAAATTTATGCCTCTTAAGTCCCATAAAATGGGCATTTGTCGAATTTTGTCGAACGATTTTTTCGAAAAAAAAAAGGAAATCGGCAATTTTTTTTGTATATAT
>CANRDF010000066.1 GCA_947629255.1 uncultured Bacilli bacterium | reverse complement strand
CGTGATTATTTTAACAAGTTAAAATAATCTATCGTTGGATTGTCGTGACTTTGTCACTTTTGTTTGACAAATCTACACACACAAAAGTTTTGAAAGTTTTGAACAACTTGCAAAAAAGTTGCTTTTATGTTATTATGTATTTGTCAAGGAAACTTGCATAAAATAAAAAAGGATACATTTGATTGCTGGAATCAGATGTTTCCCTTTATGGAGTGCATCTGAAATCAACGATTGTTGAAATCAGATGCTTTTTCTATTTTAGAAGTAAAATAATTACAACTAAGAACAGGAGCAATATTATAATAAATTGAGAAAATTCTCTTTTTGTCATAAATACCACCACCTTTCTTTTATCATTTGATAAAGAGAAAGGGAAAGCACCTGATATATTTCAAATGTATCCATGAGCATTATAGCAAACATTTACTTTCATTGCAATAGCTATTAAACACTGAATTTTTAGTATTAAAAAACATAAAAAACATACAAATAAAAAGTTTAAAAAAGAAGTTTTAGTGACTTGCAAAAAGCATGCTTTTATGATAATATGTATGTGCAAGGAAACTTGCATAAATAGAAAAGGATACATTTGATTGTGAGAATCAGATGTAATCCATCTTTTTGGAGTTCATCTAAAATCAACAAGTGTTGAAATCAGATGTTTTTGCTATTTAGAAGTAGAATAATTACTACAAAGAATAGGAGCAATATTATAATGAATTGCTCTTTTTCTTTTTGTCTGTTAAAATAGATTACTGTAAAAAGAAATTAGGTGAATTTTATGGACAAAGATGTATTTATTAATAAAAAAACTTTTGAAATTAAAGATGTAGATGAGAATGTTTTTATATGCGACCGGTATATCGCGCCTTCTATTGCCGAACTAAATAAAAAAGGATATAAAACTTTATTTAGTTGCGAAGGTCATATTGTTTTTGATTGGACAGAAATAGATCATTGTGATTTAAGTTTATTAGAAGAGGCTGAAAAAGATAAAAGAATTATTGTTTTAAGAGTTTACGAAGATGGATTTGATTATCTTACCGAGCGTACCATTGCTGACATTTACATTATGTTTGCTCAAAAATATCATTTTAATGATTTACCTCTCGGCTTTAAAATAGATGAAGAACCTAATAGTTTTGTCATTCGAAAAACGATTGAATATTTTGATGGAGAAAGAAAAAAGGCCATAAAAGAATTAGGAAGTGAAAAAAAAGAAGCTTTATCCGTATTATACGAATGGGCCAAAAAGTTACCCAAAAAAGAAAAAGCTTAACAGTCCGCATAATAGTAATGCACGGTAAGCTTTTTTATTTGATTATTTTCTATTTCAGCTTTATACCCTGCTCCATTTCGATATAATGGTGTATTCACGTCTTCGGGAGCATTTACTACAACTTCATTTTTTTACGTTCACATTCTCCTAAAGTTTCACTTAAAAATATTTGAAGTTTCTTAAAAAAATCAGACTCTATCTCTTGTTTAGGAGACATCACTTGTCTTATAAGCTCATCTTTCACTTCTTTTGCAGTAACTTTTCCCTTTACTTCTACTTCAAAAATTTTAAAATAATCTTCTTTTTGACATACAAAATCAAAACAACGATCAAAACCTTATAAGTGAAACTGATCCAGGAATGATAATACCTTGGTGTTCTTTCATCAATTCTTAAGTATCCTCTTTCAATCATATCAGAATCATCTAAAAAAACAATTGCAGATTCCGTAGTTTGTCAACACCACCCTAGTAATTTACCTGCATGCATTAATTCAAATAAAGAACCCTGATAGTCTTCTTTTGTAATTTAAAAGCATAATTTTTTTCTTCGGTTAACTCTTCGTGATTCATCGTTTTCTTTAATATTTCACTCATTCCAAACATGTTTTTACTCCTTTTTTCAAGTTACTTAAGCATAAAAGAAACTCCTTTGCAAGAACTCTCCACACATTTTGAAAATATGTTATAATAAAATTGTACTTTGGGAGTGGTTTTAATGAAAATTTCTAATATATCTAAATCTTCTGAATTAGAAATCATGAATCTTATGAATCAAATCCATTATGGTTGGATAGATAAAGAAAACATAAAATATGATACTTTTGATGAATCATTTGAGAAAAATTATTTTTTGCAATCGCCTAAAGAAGTCATTCATAATCAAATCGGTGTTTGTTGGGACCAAGTAGAGCTTGAAAGATTCTATTTTAAAGGGAGTCATCTTCAAATCAAAACTTTTTTTATCGTTTATTATGATGGAGATAAGTGCCCCACTCACACATTTTTAACTTATGAAAAAAATGGAAAGTTTTATTGGTTTGAGCATTCTTGGGAAAAATTTAAGGGAATTCATGAATATCCTACAGAAAAAGATTTATTAAGGGATGTAAAGCAAAAATTTATAGATTTTGATGCTATCCTTGAGCCACAGAATGTTGTTTTATATGAATATGAAAAACCAAAATATCATATTTCAGTTGTAGATTTTTTTAAACATTGTGAACATGGAAAAAAATATCATATCTAAATATGAAAGAAGAGAGCTCAATATCTTTAAAAAAACAAAATATAGTTGTTTAGAATTTATATTTTGTTTTTTTATTCATAGTTTTCTTTATAAATAGAAGTAAATAATTCAGTTTCTTCTTCATTTGATTTCTTTTCTTCGATCTTTGGTAAATCTTCTTTCGTGGCCAAGCCAAAATAATCTAAAAATTCATGGGTAATTCCATATAAATTAGGACGCCCTGGCATATCACTTTTCCCAATTTCTTTCACTAAATCTTTAGATATTAATTTTCTTAAAGTAAAATCAGAAGAAACCCCTCTTAATTCATCAATTTCTGCTCTAGTAATAGGTTCGTTATAAGCAATGATAGCTAAAACCTCCAAAGCAGCTGGACTAAGTGTATTATTTTCAGGATTTACGAGTAACTTTTGATAATACATTTTATGTTCTTCTTTTGTTGTTAATTTGAATGCATTTCCTAAAAAATGAATCCGAAGACCTCTATTATCTTTTTCATATGATTCTTTTAATTTCATAAGAAGAGCTTTAGCTTCCTCTTTTTCAATCTCTAAAATTTTACAGATAGAATCTAATGTCAGTCCTTCATCTCCTTGAACAAACAATAACCCTTCTAAAACTCCTTCTAAATTCATCATACACTCTCCACTTCTATTTGCTTAAAATTTCTTTCTTGAAATAATCTTATTTCTCTCGCTTTACTCATTTCTAAAATAGCTAAAAAGGTAGCAATAATATATTCTTTTGTTGGCACATCAAATAATTCTTCAAAGAAAACACGTTTTTTAATTTTTAAATAATCTCTAATTTTTCTTACTCGATCTTCAATACTAATTTCTTTTTTAGTAATTTTAGTCTCCACTGGTTCTTTGTAATGTAATCTTGCTTGAATATTTAAGAAAGCTTGCACTAAATCATCAATGGTGACTCCATCATTTGTAAGCTCACTTTTTCTCTCAAATTGTTTTAAATTCGATGGAACTTTGGTATAAATATCTTTTCTTTTTTCTTCAAGAGAATGAAAATCTTCTGTAATACTTTTATATTTTTCATATTCTAAGATTCTTTCCTTTAATTCTTCTTCACTTTGAATATTAAATTCATCATCATTTGTTTCTTCCTCTTCTGTTTTCCCAATCAACTTTTTACTTTTTAAATGTATCAAGGTTGATGCCATCAACAAAAATTCACTTCCAACATCTATATTTAATTGTTGTAAAGTGGCAATATAAGTTAAATAACTTTCTATAATTTCACTCATTTGAATCTCATAAATATCAAGCTTCGTCGATTTGACTAAATGAAGAAGTAAATCCATTGGTCCATCAAAATTTTCAATATGTATCTTTAAATTCATAAGTGTACCACCTTAAACATTATACAAAAAAAAGGACCCAAAGGTCAATTTTTTATTCACAAGTATATCCAAAAGTTTCTAATTCAAATGAAATAAATTTAGCTGATGTATGATAAGCATAATACTTTCGTTCAGTAAATTGAGAACGATAAGTAATACTAGGAATTGTATTTAATGCAATATTTACATAATATTCAAAGCCATTTTCAGAAAGATAAGCATCCGATTCAACCCCATTAATACGATTATAACTATCTGATAAATCTAAATATTCATCAAATAAACGATCAAAATCTTCTGTACTTTCATCTACACGAAGCATGTATTCTAAACTATTAAGTTCACTTTTATCATCAAAATAATAAGTAATGGTTTCATTTTCATTACTACATTGCAAGTAAGGAATACCATTTTCTTTCTTTAAAACGACTGCTGGATAATCACTCTCTGTCATAAGATGCAGAGAAAAATAAGAAACATTGTCTTCCTTGACTTCATAAGTAAAATCATGTGAAACCGAAATATTTAAATTATCTATCTTAAATCTTTCTAATAAAGTTTTCTTTGCATCATAAAGTTCAATATAATAATCATGATTGACAAAATAGTTACTTACCCCACCTTTATTCTCAATTTGAAAAGTCAACAAATGATCGTTAATAGCCACTTTACTAAGTTCAAAATTTTCTAACTTCACCACTGTAGTGTCCAATAGCTCATAATATTCCATTTCTATAGGTTCCTCTTCTTTTGGCTCTTCTTCAGGTTCATTTGGAGATGGTGTTTGAGGTTGTACAATCGGAATATTTGATAAACCTCCATTATTAATAAACTCCCGAATATCATCTAAAAAGAAAATTCCCACAAGTAATAAAATGATAATAATGATAACAATCCAAGGCCCACTTTCCTTTGTCTCCATTGTTCCAATTGTGGTTGGCTTTAATTCCGTTTGATCAATGACAACTGGTTCTTTTTTCTTTTTGGCCATTTCAACACCCTCTTCACTTTCAAAAACATTATATCAAAAAGTAAACAAAAAAAAAACTAAAAGTTAGTCTTTTGGTTTAAAAAATAAAGCTAAAACAAAGGCAATAATCACTGCCGCGCTAATGGCTGCGGAACTTTTGACTAAAAGTCCCCCAAAAAGTCCTAAAGCTCCCATTTCTTTGTATCCTTCGACTACCCCTAAATATAACATATTTCCAAAGTTAGAAATGAGAACAGTAGCACCCGCTCCAGCCCATTCAATGAGTTTATCATAAATTCCAAAGAAAGCAAGTCCAGCACCTAAAACGGTAAAGAAAGAAGTGATGTGTCCAGGGGTAAGTTTTGTATTATCTAATATGATTTGAGCTATCATGCAAAATGTCCCTGAAAGTAAAAATGCATTTAGAAAAATCATGATCTCACCTCCAAACTGATAGCATGTGCAATAGAAGGAATCGCAAGTTTTTGATTTACAAAGAATAAATTATGTAAAGACCCTGTTCCAATACAAAGAATTTTTTTATATCTTTTCTGTTTTAAAACTTTATTAAATAAGAATAATGGAAGTGTCACTGGACCACTTGCTCCTGCATAGGTTTCTTCTTGACTTTTTAAATAAAGCTCACAGCCACAATCCATATAGTTTTTCATTTTGAGATTATAGTTTCGTTTTAAGTATTCTTCAAATATTTTAGCACCCACTGCTCCTAGATCTCCTGTTAAAATTAAATCATATTCATCGATAGAACGATTCATTTCAAGTAAATGAGTCACTAAAGTTTTGGCAGCCGCTGGAGCCATAACTGCACCCATATGACTTGCATCTTTACATCCCATATCACAAACACAACCTACCGTATAAGACTCTAATCGTATTCGTGCCTCTTCTTTTGTCAGTAACACAGCAACAGCTCCAGTCGCCGTAAAAGTTGTTGTATTTGGTTTTGGAGCTCCATATTCAATAGGAAAACGAAATTGTTTTTCCGCTCCACAGTTATGAGAAGAAGTGACACATAAAACATTGGATTTTCTTTTGCCTTCCATCATTTCACTTCCAACAATTAAAGATTCAATAAAAGAAGCACAGGCTGAATACACACCCATAAAAGGAATCGTATAGTTACTTGCTGTATAGGAAGAAACAGCAATTTGATTGGATAAGTCTCCACTAATTAAATAGTCAATATCACTATGAACAAGGCGATGCCGTTCTAAAAGATGATCGATAACCGTTTTTTGCATTTTGACTTCTGCTTGTTCAAATGTTTTACAGTGGTAGTAGTAATCATCAATCACAAAATCATAATCTTTAATGGAACCATTTTTTTCAACAGGTCCTGCCAAGCTGACAACATCTTTAATATAAACATTATTTATTTTTTTACTAGCCATGGAAAATCACCCCCAAAATTCCAAAGAAAAATCCTCCAAGCATTCCATATAATAAAACACTTCCCGCAAGTTTAAAGAAATTGGCACCTAGTCCTGTAATAAACCCATCCTTACGATAATCAAGGGCTGCACTCGTTACAGAATGAGCAAATCCAGTTGTTGGAAGAAAAAGACCTGCTTTACAAGTACTTACCCAATTATCAAAGAAGCCTAAAGCTGTCAAAAGACTAGAAATAAAAATCATTGAGATACAAAGCCATACATATGCATCCTTCACTTCCATACTAAAACTTGTTGTTAAAATAGCCACGACGACTTGACCTATAAAACCAATTGATCCACCAACTAGAAAGGCGATCACTGCATTTTTTAATTTCTTTTCTTTTGGGGTAAATTCTTTCACTAACTTTTGATATTCGTCTTTATTCATAAATATCCTCCTACCCCTATTATGGAAGAAAATTTTTTTTATTATACATAAAAACTACCGATTAATCCTCAGTAGTTTCATCTTTTAAAGCTTCAATTTCTTCTATTGTTAAGCCTGTGACTTCTGCAATATAAGAAATATCTGATTTTT
>CANRDF010000065.1 GCA_947629255.1 uncultured Bacilli bacterium | reverse complement strand
TCAATTTTAAATGTTCTTTGACAACTTAAAATTTAAGAAATTTTTGACAACTTACACATTTTTCTTGACAAACCCCATTACCTTATTTTCCATATACCCTTTTATTTTTCTTCTACTTTTCTTTGTAAACAATAGGTATCTTCTTCTAAATTTAAGGTTTCGATTTTTTCTTTTGTAATATCAATTTTTTTACTTAAATAAACTCTGATTTCTCTTTCTTCATCATAAGAAAGATATTTTAATTTCTCTAAAAAGTTTTCCTTATTTTCTTGCATAGCTAAGATGGTTTCTTTAAATTCTGGACTAATATAATCTTTTTTTAAATAGGAAGAAAAATGATTGAATAAAATATGTAGTATCTTTTCTTCTTTATGACTATGAAATAACTCTTCAAAAGAAAAAGTTAAAATCTCAGGATGATCAATAATATCGATATGTAAATCTCTCCATCTACCATTCATATATTTTTCTATTTTAAGTAAATCTGGATTAGTTTCTGTAATCACGGAATCATTTTGTTTTAATATTTCTAATATTTCTTCTTTCGTTCTTGTTAAAAAAACTTCATCGATGGTTTTTAAATCATTCATAGGTAAAACATAATCTTCTTTATGTTCTCTTTCGATTCCTATTCCATACATAAGAAACACATCCTCTCACGGGTTATTATTATACCATAATATGTAAAATGGTGTCAAATTTCAAAAGAATTCACAAAAAATGTGAATTCTTAAGTTATCTATTATAAGTTAATATTCTTTTTCCTACTCTTTTATTCCATAAATAAGCTTCTGCCCAACTACCGGCAAATTCTTGCATTTGTTCTTTGGATAAATCTCCTGTTTCACTTGTTAATCTTTTCATAGATAATTCATCTATGAAATCATATAGATAACTATATTTTTCTGGAAAAGAATAGGTATCTGTTTTTTGAAAACAAGCCATTTCATTCTCTTGCTTAGCACCTACTATGAAGAAGATATCACTATTTTCTTCTGTTAATTTTTTCATATGTTCTTCAAAATTTTCTTTTCCAAGGTGTGGGAATGGTAAATCCCAAAAATCTTCTGATTTTTCAGTATTAGCAACAACACAAAAATTTAAGATTTGTTGAGGAGAATAAGAGCATATATTTAATCTAGCATCACAAAATGGTTTTTCTTCTATGATACTTACTACTTGTGAAATGAGTTGACTCATATTTTCTAATTCATAAAAATTACAATTTTTGATATTATGCTTTTTCATTTGTAAATTCTTTTTTAATTGCTCAATTCTTTGAAGTTCTTTTTCAATTCTTTCTTGACTAATCATTTTTATTCCTACTCTTCCTTATAATCACAACTCATACAAGCAATCCCTTTTTTCTTTTCGACTAAAATACCTCCACAAGAAGGACATTTCTTTTCGACTGGTTTATCCCAACTTGCAAAATCACATTTTGGATAATGATTACAACCATAGAAAACTTTTCCTTTTTTTGTTTTCTTTTCAATAATCGTTCCATCACATTTTGGACAAGGCATGACTTCCACCACTTGTTTTGGTTCTTTTTTTATATATTTACAATTTGGATAATTGGAACAAGCTGTAAACTCGCCAAATTTTCCTCTTCTTCTTACTAATGGACTTCCACATTCTGGACAATCTTCTCCTGTTTTCTCAGCTTCTTTTTTCTCCATATTTTTAAAAGCATTCTCGACCATTGGTTCAAAAGTATCATAGAAATCTCTTAATACTTTAATGTTATCTAAATTAGACTCTGCAATACTATCTAGGTCTGTTTCCATATTTGCTGTATACTCGACATTGACAATATTCGAGAAAAACTCTTGTAATTTATCGGTTGTTTCAATTCCCATTTTGGTCGGAACAAACTTTTTATCTTCAATCACAACGTACTCTCTATCTTTCAATGTTTGAATGGTTGGAGCATACGTACTAGGTCTTCCAATTCCAAGACTTTCCATTTCTTTAATTAAAGTACTTTCTGTATATCTTGGTTCTGGTTTCGTAAAGTGTTGTTCTTTGATAATATCATCGGATATAATCACATCACTGTTGTAAGATTTGAAATCTGGAAGAATCGTATCTTTTTGGTCTTCAAATTTACTATAGACTTTTAAATATCCATCAAATTTTAAGACAGAACCTGTTGCTTTAAATTCATAACCATTGTTTTCTAAAATAGCTGTGGTATTGATAAGTCCTGCACCCGCCATGATAGAAGCTAGGGCACGATAGTAAATAAGTTCATAAAGTTTATATTCATCACTTGTTAAATAAGCTTTTACAGACTCTGGAGTTCTCGTAATCGAAGTTGGTCTGATACCTTCATGAGCATCTTGAATATTTTCTTTTTTCTTTGGAACTTTGACACTTCCCACATATTCCTTACCATATTTCTTTTCAATGTACGATTTGGTTTGAGCCACAAATTCCATAGATACTCTTTCGGAATCAGTACGCATGTAAGTAATTAAACCAACACTTCCTTCATCCGTATCCACTCCTTCATAAAGTTTTTGAGCAATCCTCATCGTCTTTGAAGAAGGAAATCCAAGTTTATTCGATGCCATTTGTTGCATCGTTGTTGTTTTAAAAATTGGTTTACTATTTCTTTTGGTTTCTTTAGATTCGACACTTTGAATTTTAAAAGCTTTCGATAACTGAGATAAAATATCATCCGCTTCTCTTTCTCCTTTAATTTCAATTTTTTTATTTTGATATTTTTCTAGTTCAGCTGTAAAATCTTTGAAATCAGCTGTAATGGTCCAGTATTCTTCAGGAATAAATTTTTCAATGTCTCTTTCTCTATCCACAATGAGTTTTAGGGCAACACTTTGCACACGTCCAGCACTTTTTCCACCGGTTTTGCTTTGCATCAGTTTACTTAATCGAAACCCGATAATACGGTCTAGAATTCGTCTTGTTTCTTGACTTTTTACTAAATCTTCATCTATTTTACGAGGATTCTTTAAGGCATCTAAAACAACATCTTTGGTAATTTCATTAAAAGTGACACGTTCATAGTTGTCTTCTTTAATTCCTAAATTGTTTTTTAAATGCCAAGAAATTGCTTCTCCTTCACGGTCTGGGTCCGTTGCAAGATAAACAAAATCAGCAGCTTTCACATCTTTTTTTAAACTTGAAATAATTTTTGATTTTCCTTTAATCGGAACATACGTTGGTTCAAAATTATTTTCAACATCTACCCCTAAACCAAACTTTCCTGTCGTGGCCAAGTCCATAATATGGCCTCCACTCGCGACAATTTTATAATCACTTCCTAAAAATGCCCCGATGGTTTTACTTTTATGTGGAGATTCCACAATCATTAGTTTACTCAACTTTTTTATCCTCCTTTAATTTTTCTTCTTGGGTGGCTAAAGCATCTTCTAAATAACCAAAATAGTCATTTGAAATTGCTAGCTTACTCATTTCTTTTTTCTGATAAATTTCAGAATTAATTTCTTGAATTTCACTTTCGGTGTATGTATCACTTCCTAAATATTCTATTTTGGCATCGACTGCATTATACCTAGCAATTTCATCTTGCCAAGAGCCATCTGCGAATACTACTCTACCAGAAAAATCAGAAGAAAACAAGTCCTCGCCTAAATAAAGTCTTGGGTCGTATTCTAAATCAAATAAATTGAAAAGAGTTGGAAGGATGTTCATATAGTATGTATTTTGAGAAAATACCTTTGGTTCTAATTCACTTTGATAGATAAGGAACGGCACTCTTTCTCTTTCGTAGAACTCACTCATATCATAATCGACCATCTCGGAAATATCTTTATCTAGTAAACCATATGGATAATGATCTCCATACATGACAATGACTGTATCTTTTAAGGCATTTTTACTTTCTAATTCTTTTAGTAAAACACCTAAGGAATCATCTGTGACTTTTAATTTTGATAAATATCTTTTTAACATATCTGAGTAATCCGTATCTTCAAATAAACTAAAGTATTTGCTACCTAAAGTACTATCATAATCGTATGGTTGATGAGCTGAGACTGTCGTAATCCAAGCCATGAATGGTTTTTCTTGGGTAAGAATACTCGATGCTTTTTGCATAAGTTCGACATCACTTGGCCATTCAATTAAATTATCCGAATCAAAAATCATTCCTAAACGATTGCCATCATAATAGTTTTCACTTCCCATGTTTGGTTCATAGATATCTCTTGGATAATAATGAGAATCTAAATCATGATAACTTGTTGTATGGTATCCTCCTCTTTTAAAAACATTGAAAATAGCCTCAAAATAAGTATTGTTAGGATATGTATTTACTGTACAAGCTGTATTAATTGGGAATAGAGATGTCATTCCACTAAACTCATTATCCCCAGTTGGACAAGCATTTCTAGGACTATAGGCATTTTCAAAATACCAGGAATGTTCTAATATTTTTTTAAAATTTGGAAAATATTCTTCATGTAAAACAATGTTATTTACACTCTCAAGCATAATGACAATGACATTTTTTCCTTTAAATGTTCCTGTATACTCATTCTTTTCCGTGATTTCTCGACTTATGAAATAACGATTCAATGTGTTATAAACAGGGTTTTCCTCTTCTTCTAAAAGACTTTTCCAAGCCGTATCATCAATTTTTCGATCCGTACTTTGTTGTTCTTTTAATTCTACTTCACTTAAAACATGAATAGGGAAAATACTTTGTCTTATGTCTAACAAGCCAAAGACAGTCGAACCAAATTGACTCACTCCAATGGAAGAATTAATCGGTGATAAAAAGAGCTTATAATTTTCGACTAATTGTAAAGGATTTTGCATGAATGGTAAGAAAAGGGTAAGAGCATACAAACACCCAACAGAAATAAAACTTAATCCACCTATTATTCTAGATTTCTTTTTACTATATTCATCCTTTTCTTTTTTGCCAAACAGAATATAAATCAAAAAGAAAATAACGGGAAGAAAAATAGCATAATATTCTATCTTGTAACTTGCAAAGAATTCTTTTAAATAACTCACCACAGCTCCTGCTTGGGTAGAGGTTCCAACAGACATATAAATTCCTAAAAAGTTTCGAAACCCTGTTTGGACCCAAGCATAAATGGTCGCGATGAGAAGTAAAATAAAAGAAATGATATTTCTAATAGTTTCTTTTTTGATAAAAGAAAGAAGAAGTTCCACACCAAGACTTAAAAAAACACATGAGCAAAAAATTCGTAACAGAGAATAGTCCCACAAAGGAAGATTTCCGACTACTCGGAATATCATTTCTATTCCAAATAAAAAGCTTAATAAAAAGATAAATTCTCGTAAAAATGCATTGGTTTTAAACTTTTTCATACTGACCACCTGTTTCTATTAAATCACGAACTGGGCCATATGTAAACCGATAATCTTTCGTAGGACCGTAAAGTTTTAACAATTCTAAGTGTCTTTTGGTTGGATATCCTTTATGACGAGCGAACTCATATTCAGGGTGTTCTTTATCCATTTCATATAAGATATGATCTCTTGTTACTTTGGCAAGAACGCTTGCCGCGGCAATCGTAATGGACTTGGCATCTCCTTTAATAATTGATTTTACTGGCACTTCATACCCTGGCATCGGCATGGCATCCGTAATGACATAATCTGGTTTTACTTGCATATTTTTAATAGCTTCTTTCATGGCAAGTCTACTTGCTTCATAAATATTAATTTCATCAATCACTTGAGGGGATACAATTCCAATCCCATAGGCAATCGCATCTTTCTTAATGATTTCAAAAAATTTTTCTCTTTTCTTTTCACTTAATTGTTTGGAATCTGTTAGTCCTTCTAATTGATAATTTTTAGGTAAAATCACAGCACCTGCTACAACTGGCCCCACTAAAGGACCTCGACCTGCTTCATCACAACCACAAATAAGATGATAGCCACTTTGATATAATTCTTTTTCATATGCCAGTAAATCTTCCATACACTTCCTACTTCCTATCAAATGTAATTCCTTTAATACGTTCTAATTTAATATCATTTACTATTTTTAATGATACTTTTTCATAATCTACTTCCCCATGTTTCATCGCACCAATTTTTTGACCAATGACTTCATAGGCTTCTAATATATTATCATCATTCACCTTCTTAAGTCCATAGAGTTCTTCTAAAATTTGCGGATAATATTCAGACAATTTTTTTAATATATAGACTGCTACTTCATCTGCTGGTAAAATTTCTTGTTTAATAGCTGTGAACGCGGATAAGTTTAAAGCTACTTCTCCTTGGTCTAATCTTGGCCATAAAATTCCTGGTGTATCTAAAAGTAAAATATCACTTTCTGTTTTAAGCCAATTTAGATTTTGAGTCACTCCTGGATTATTTCCAACATTTGCTACTTTTCTTTTACACATACGGTTAATAAGGGTACTTTTTCCAACATTTGGTATCCCAATGACTAAAACACGTATCTCTTTTTCTTTTAAATTCTTTTCTTTTCTTTTTTCTTGCAACTCTTTCATCATTTCATGAGTTAAACTCACAATTTTTTCATAGTCATTGCCATTATTTAAATCAACTACTAAAACTTTATTGCCTAGATTTTCATAGTATTTTACCCATTCCGTTGTGATTTTCATATCGCACAAGTCTTTTTTTGTCATAATAATAATTTTAGGTTTATTTCCTATTATATTATATATGTCTTTAATTTTTGATGAAAATGGAATTCTTGCATCTACGACTTCATAAACTATATCAATACTTCCATATTTTTCACCAATGAGCCTTCTTGTTTTAGCCATATGTCCTGGAAACCAATTAATATTTGTTTTATTTTCATTATTCATTTGCACCACTTCCTTAAATTATTTCATTTTTTTTAATTTTCCTGTATATTATTTTCTAATAATTTCTTCTCTTTTTCAAGCTCTTTTAAACTTTTTTTCGGTGTTGGCATTTCTTCAGGCATCATTCCTCCAATATCTTGAATGGCTTTACGTACCTTTTTTCCAACTTCATAATGAACCGCTTTAGCATTATTTTCCCCTTGTACATTATCCCGAATTAATCTTTGTTTCGTTTGATTTATTCTAAATAGATTCGCAATTAATTCATCTTCATTCATATTATCTAATATATCTTCTCGATAGCGTAACTTTTTTCTTTTAAAAATATCATCCGCTGTTTCTCCATTATATAAACCTCTGTATCCTGCATTATGAAATTCTGCCATATTTTTCACACCAGCAGATGAAGCAACTTTTTGAAGTGTATAATTTCCTTGCCTAGTTAACTTTCTTTGATAAAATCTTTTTTCA
>CANRDF010000064.1 GCA_947629255.1 uncultured Bacilli bacterium | reverse complement strand
GTCGTTTCTACTTCATTCTATTGCTTCTCCATCATTTTAATCAACATTGCTCATTTCCGATAAATTTAGAATCCGTCGCATTACAAATATAAAATATTTTGTACCATAAAATTAAATTAAGCATAAAGAAAAGGAGGTAGCATAGTTGACAACATTTCGATTTAAATATGACAAAAAAGAAACCATCAATAAAACAGTTCGTTTTCCTGTTCATTTAGTTAAAGAAATTGAAGATAAAGTACTGTTTGGAACAGAATCTACTTTTTCTAATTTTGTTATTCAAGCCTGTGAATTTGCATTAGAAAATCTAGAAAAAGATGAAAAAAAAGAAAAAACTCATTCTTAAGCGAATGAATTTTTTATACTTTAAATGAATAAATTCATCAATATAAAAAAAGTAAACATTTTCTCATTTTCTAATGCTTACTTTTATTTTTATTATCCTTTTATAACAATATTTACAATTTTGTTTGGAACAACAATCGTTTTGACAATTTCTTTTCCATCGATGAAGTTCTTTACTTTTTCATTCTGTAAAGCTTTTTCTAAGATCGAATCTTTTTCTTCATCTTTTTGAACTGTTACTTCACCTCTAAGTTTTCCATTCACTTGAATTCCAATGGTAATTTCATCATCAATTGTTTTTTCTTCATCATAAGTTGGCCAAGTAGATTCACAAATTGGCGAGTAACCGATTTGTTCATTTAATTCTTCAGTAATATGTGGAGCAAATGGATTTAAAAGAGTTAATAAAACATGGTAATCTTCTTTAGTAATAGACTCTTTCTCATCCATTGCATTTGCTAAAATCATTAAAGCCGAAATTGCTGTGTTATATCCTAAATTTAATGTGTCATGTTCTACTTTTTTAATTGTTTTATGAATTAATGATTCTAAGTCTTTAGAATATGCATCTCCTTCTACTACTTTATCTTTTAAACGAATGATTTTATCAATAAATCTTTTACATCCACGAAGAGAATCGGTACTCCATGGAGCATCAGATTGATAATCACCCATAAACATTTCATAAACTCTTAAAACATCGGCACTAAATTCTTTTACAATATCATCTGGATTAATGACATTTCCTTTACTCTTACTCATTTTTTCGTTATCAGAGCCAAGTACCATTCCATGACTTACTCTTGTCCATATCATTTCTTTATGTGGAACTAAACCAATATTATATAAGAATTGAACCCAGAATCTTGCATATAGTAAATGTCTTGCTGTATGCTCCATTCCACCGTTATACCAGTCTACTCTGTTCCAATATTTCATCGCGTCCATAGACGCAAATTCTTTATCATTATGTGGGTCCATATATCTTAAGAAATACCAACTAGACCCTGCCCAGTTTGGCATCGTATCGGTTTCTCTTTTTGCAGGCGCTCCACAGCAAGGACAAGTTGTATTTACCCAATCAGTAATTTTAGATAACGGACTTTCTCCATCATCGGTTGGTTCGTACTCGGCAACATCAGGAAGTAATAATGGTAAGTCTTTCTCATCCATTGGCACCCAGCCACATTTCTCACAGTAAATCATAGGAATTGGTTCACCCCAGAAACGTTGTCTTGAGAAAATCCAGTCTCTCATTTTATAGTTATTCACAACTCTAGCAATTCCCATACTCTCAAGTTTTTTAGTAATTTTTTCTTTGGCTTCTTCAACGGTTAATCCAGTAAATTCTTCCGAATTAATAAGTTTACATCCGACTCCTAAATAATCTTGTTTTTCAAAAGCACTCTCTGTGGTATCACGTCCATCAATGACTTGAATCATTTCTAGATTATGTTCTTTAGCATATTCAAAGTCTCTTTGATCGTGACTAGGTACAGCCATGACAGCCCCAGTTCCATAATCTCCTAAAACAAAGTCTCCTAAGAAAATTGGAACATGTTTTTTTGTAATCGGATGAATTGCTTCAATTCCTTTGACAATACACCCCGTCTTTCCTTTATTAAGTTCCGTACGATCCATATTAGATTTTTTCTTTGTTTCCTCAATATAAGCCATGACTTCATCTTTATTTTCCACTCTAGGCATTAATTCTTGAATTAATTTTCCATCTGGTGCAATTACAAAGAAAGTAATTCCATAAATGGTTTCAATACAAGTTGTGAAAACACTGAATTTTCCACCACAGACAATATCAACATCTAATTCAACACCTTTTGATTTTCCAATCCAATTGATTTGTCCGAGTTTTACTTTTTCTGCAAAGTTGGTATCTTTAAGTCCATCTAATAAATCCTCGGCATAACTTGCCATTTTAAGCATCCATTGTGATTTTTCTTTTTGTATAACCTCTGTTCCACAACGTTCACAAACACCACCTGCTGCATCTTCATTAGACAAAACACTTTTACATTTTGGACACCAATTCACAGGAATTTTAGCTTTGTAAGCCATTCCATGTTTATAAAATTGTAAGAATTGCCACTGAGTCCACTTATAATATTCAGGGTCTGTTGTCGAAAACTCCCTAGACCAATCAAAAGAAAATCCTAAAGACTCCATTTGTCCTTTAAAAGTTTTAATATTTTCTTTTACTGCATCTTTTGGATGAATATGGTTTTTAATCGCATATTCTTCGGCTGGTGCTCCAAAAGCATCCCAACCCATTGGATATAATACATTATATCCTTGCATTCTTTTCATTCTTGCTACAGCATCTTGAGCCGTATAACTACGAACATGTCCGACATGAAGTCCAGCCCCACTTGGATATGGGAATTCTACTAATACATAGTATGGAGGTTTTTCTCCCCCATTTTGAGCTTCAAACGTTTTATGTTCTTGCCAATAATTTTGCCATTTTTTTTCTATTTGTTCAAAATTCATATTTTTTCATTCCTTTCTCTTTTTTGATATCCTTTTTTTACTAAACATCTCCCATAGATTTCATAGATTGCATAAATAAGTGCAAATAACAAAACAAATCCAATCAGTAATTGCCACATAATCCCGATATTTAACATAGTTATAAATGTTGTTACAAACGCGATGATAAGTGCATCCAATAAACTAAACCATAACAGCATTTTTCTAAGAATCAGTTTTGTTCCATCTAAATGAAATTTCATCACCAGGTAATTGTATTCGCCAATTTTTTTATATTGTTTCTTTTTCCATTTACGTAAATTTGTAAAGTAAGTAAATAGATACACTAAACAAAAGACAATCAGGAAAAAGAATATTTCTAACCAAATCTCTTCTTGTAACATAAATCCCTCCCAAAGAAAAAAGGTGAATACCAAAAGGACGACAGAGTAGTCGCGGTACCACCTTTCATTATGCTCTATTTTGATAAAGGAGATGTCTCCTAACAGCATCCAAAAGCAAGTTCATAAGTTCTTTTTATTTGGTTCCACCTACCCCAAACTCTCTTTTAAAAAAATACTTATTACTACTCTTTTTTCCACGCCTTAAATGTATTATATGAAACTTTTCTTTAAATTTCAACTATTTTTTCTACTATGATCATTCATTCTTCTTCATCTTACTTTTCTTCCAATATAACTATTTAGAATAACTATAACAAGCAATTAAAACAAAATAAGCCTTTTTATCTCAAAAAATACCGTAAATTTTTTATTTTTTTTTACGGTATTATCAAAATACCCGAAAATATTTCGGGTATTTTAAAAGTCTGCTTCTTTTATGATATTAAATAGAATTTCATTCTTATATATGCGCTCTCTTCCAATTTTTTCTGAAGATAAATATCCAAGTTTTACCAAATTATCTAAGTATTTTTGTGCAGTTCTATCAGATATATTTAACACATTTTTTATATATGATATTTTTGTATAAAACTCAAAAAATAATGCTTCTAGCAATTCTTTAGAATATATTTTCGTTTGTTCTTTTAAAACTTTTTTCATATGTTGCATTTCTAAACTAATTTTATTAATTATTTTTATAGTTTCTAATGACATTTCCTCAATTCCCTTTAAAATATAAATAATCCAATTTTCAAAATTATTAGTCTTTCTTGTTTCTTGAAACAATCCATAATATTGAGATTTATTTTTTATAATATATTTACTTAAATAAAGTATAGGAGTATCTATAAGTCCTTTTAAAATTAAATACAAAATATTAATAATTCGGCCAGTACGACCATTTCCGTCATAAAAAGGATGAATAGATTCAAATTGATAATGTATAACCGCCACCTGAATTAAAGGATCTATTTCTGTATGATCTATATTAATATAATCAACTAGATTTGTCATATAATTCATAATTACTTCTTGACTTTGCGGTGGCATGTATACTACCTCATTCGTAGCATTATTTTTTATAACAGTTCCTGGTGTTTTTCTTATACCAGCATTATTATGTTCTAGTTTTTCTTGAATTTGAATAATATCATTAATTGTTAAAATTTTCTTTTCTTTAATTAAATTATATCCTTCCCATATTGCTCTACGATAATCAACTATTTCTTTACTAGCAGGATTAGCATCACTTGGTCTTATTAGTGCTTTATAAATTTCATCGTGTGTTGTTACAATATTTTCAATTTCAGAACTATTTTTTGCCTCATTAATCATAATAGCATTAATTAAAATATTTTGATTAGGCATAGTTTTTGCTACACCTTTTAATTCAGCCAAAGCCCTACTTGTTTTAGATAATTGTTTTAATACTGCATTTGTTTCTAACTCAATATTTTTTATAGGTAAATAACTCAATTCATTTTTCATTATCGCTCACCTAAAAAAAGTATACCAAAAAATACTTGTTATTTCAATATAATACCGTAAATTTTTTGCTTTTTTTTACGGTATTATCAAAATACCCGAAAATTTTTCGGGTATTTTAAAATGTATTTTATCAATTTTTCAAAGCATAAAAAAACCTTATTCAAAAGGCTTTATATTCGAACTGGTGGCTCCAACGGGAATTGAAAAAACTTAATGATAATTAATAAAGTGCAATGTTTATCGATGTTTTTGCTTAACTAAATATATTATAAAATATTATAAAATATTTAAATTTAAAAATAATGTACATAAAATGTACGTAAATTTTTTGAATTTTTTCTGGTATCGTTAAAATACACGAAATAATTTCGGATATAAAAAAGAAGGATAACCTCGATTTGAGATTATCCCTTTCCATTGCATATTTTTCATTTCAACTGCATATCATATGTGCAATTGGTCTGTAACTAAATCTTTTTAATTTGTTCTTTAGATACCCAACCTCTGTCTCTATCGCCTAACTTGTTACCAACAGAGATATGATATGGTCTAGGTCGACTTAAATCCGTGATTTTAGTGATGTATCTTGGCTCATCTAAACTACCTGTATACTTTGCAGTTTTAGCTCCACCACCAAAGCTATCACCGGTTGCATATCCAGTAACCACTACTTTATCTCCTACTTCAAAATCTTGTTTCACTGGTTCTGGTGTAGGTTCTGGAGTTGGTGTTGGTTCTGAAGTTGGCGTTGGAACTACTGGTTTCACATAGTTAGGAGGTACGATACAACCTCTGTAAGTATAATTCGTTCCTGCTCCCCAGTTTCCATTTCCTTTTTTACGTGTTGTTCTCCAAAATGCACTTGAACCGTAACCACTATCACTTGTTTTGACTTCTGTTGGATTGTCTAAATTATTAACCCAAGTACACCCAGCAACGTGTCCAGCACCATCTGAACCCGATAAAGTAGGTCCTTTCTGCCAAACCATGATTCCACCAGGGACGGGATTTTTAACAACAGATAATCCCATCGCAATTGCTCTTTCAATAAAATTTTCTGCATTACAATTTAAGTGATACTTTTCATATCCTAAGCCAATAAACTCATTAAAAAAGCCACAGGCGAATCCGACACAGTTTGCTAACACGTCACATTCTTTATCTGTAGGCTTTCCTTTAATGCAAGTAGAATAACCTCCACTTGCTTGTCTTACATAATATTTGTCGTTTTTAGTCGGTTTCGTCGTTCGTATAAAGTTCATCAACAGTAGCCCCCTCTCCTAATAATTCATCAATGGTATCGGTGTTGAAAGTTGTTTGAGTGCCATAAACTTCTCCGACTTCATCAGCACCAATACCTTCTTCTTCCATGATGTAATTGTTTTGATAGTCATTTACTAAATCTTGATTGTATTCAACTTCAATCACTTGTTTATTTTCTTCCATATTATTTTTTACCTTCTTTCTTTATTTTAATTTTTTGTGTGAATCAAATCGTAAATACCAGCCACACCAAAGGCTGCTCCAAAGCATATTAATCCTGCAATTAACGGATTTGTAACTAATCCAGTAGCAATTGTTATTACTGTTGCAATAATGCTAATGATTAAATTCTGTACTGGAATAAATCTTGATGGAACAACGTTGTCTTTGAAAATCATACCTAATAGTGCTGTTACAACGGCTGTTACAATTGCGATAATTACTTCTACAGTCATCTAAATCACCTCACTTTCTATTTTTCATAACTTTATTCCAACGAGAATGTATATAACTATTCCCGTGATAAAGATTTGTATATTTTTCATAAGCATCGTAAGCTCTTTCTGTTTCCACTTCGCTTAAATTTTCTCCGTTTTCCACATCTGCTAAATACCTTACTATGTAATTTTTGCATTGATCTGCTCCTAAAACGTTTATTTTTTGATTTAAATCTGTTTGCAAATCAGTTATTTTTTTGTCTAATTCTCTTTTGTTTTCTAGCATTTGATTAGTAATTGGCTCTGTTATCACTTTTTTAAATATTGATTTTGCATATTTAAGTAACAATAAACAGCCACCTATAAAAGCCCCTAACCAAATAATGTTAGAGGCAATAGTTCCTAATGTTATATTTTCCATATAAATCATTCCTTTCTATCTTTTAATCAATTGTTTTTTGTATATTCTACTGTAACATGTCCACTAAAGGAGCTTCTATCTAATCCAACTTCCAGTATGATATTATTACTATCAATACGACATCCGACACCATTTCCTATATTGCTAGATGGTCTTACAAGGTTTATTGGCCAATAAGCACTACCATTGGTATCTCTTATCATCCCATAAATGTTACGATAAGTCACATTTGATAGTCCTGTACTAAAACTTATTTCACCTGTTCTAGATGGCAAACTAACTGCAATAGTTTTCCTATATAATGGTCTGCCGTCTATCCAATTTCCTACTACTGTTTCACTTGTAGAATAATCTGTAAGTTTATTAACAGCATCAATTATCTCGTCGGTTTTATCAGCCATATTTTGAAAAGTGTCTTTATCAAGATACCTATCTCCACTCTGATGATTTCCACGATTGCTATATTTATAATTTAATTTTTCAATTGCCATATAAAGGCTATTTAATTTTTTGCAATTCTTCTAAATTGTGTACACCACATTAAATACGA
>CANRDF010000063.1 GCA_947629255.1 uncultured Bacilli bacterium | reverse complement strand
TCTGTATTACTAATACTTTTTACAGTAATTCCTTCAGGTGTAACCATTTCAACAGGATGAGAAAATCCAGCATTAATACCAATCTTATTTCCAGAAACATTGAAACGATAACCAACACCAATGATTTCAAGTCCTTTGGTATACCCTTCGCTTACACCCACTAACATATTATGAATTAAACTATTCACCGTTCCACTCATAACATTCGCGCGTACTCCATTATCACTAGGTGTTGTCTTAATTTCATTTTCAGAAATTTCAACTTTTACTAAAGGGTCAATAACCAAGTCTAAAGTTCCCTTACTTGATTTTACAACAAGTTTATTTTCTTCTAAATGTGCTTCTACACCAGTTGGGATTTGTAATTTACGATTTCCTATTCTACTCATAAACTTCTCTTACCAAATATAGGCAAGAACTTCGCCTCCTAACTTTGCTTCTCTTGCTTCTTTATCAGTCATTAAACCTTTAGAAGTAGAGATGATAGCAATTCCAAGTCCATTTAGAACACGAGGAATTTCATTAGATTTTGCATAAACACGTAATCCAGATTTACTAATTCTTTTTAAACCAGTAATAACTCTTTCTTTACGGTCTCCATATTTTAACGTAATATTGATTTTATCTCCAGTTGTATCTTTCACATATTCAAAATCTTCAATATAACCTTCTCTTTTTAAGATTTCAGCAATACCTAAAGTCATCTTTGTTCCAATAACTTCAACTGTATCATATTTTAATTGATTTGCATTACGCATTCTCGTAAGCATATCTGCAATTTTATCTTGTACCATCTTTAGTCACCTTCCTACCAACTTGCTTTCTTTACGCCTGGAATTTTTCCTTCATTGGCGAGTTCTCTAAAACAAATACGGCATAAATGATATTTACGTAAGACTCCATGAGGTCTTCCACATCTTTCACATCTTGTATAAGCTCTTACTTTGAACTTAGGTGTACGAGATTGTTTTACTTTTAAACTAGTCTTTGCCATATTGTCCTCCTAACTCTTAAATGGCATTTTAAATTCTGCAAGTAATGCCTTTGCTTCTTCATTCGTTTTAGCTGTTGTTACAAATACAACATCCATACCACGAATCTTTAATACATCATCATAAACAATTTCAGGGAATATAAGTTGTTCTTTAATTCCTAAAGTATAATTTCCATGTCCATCAAAAGCAGTTTTAGAAATTCCTCTGAAATCTCTTACACGTGGAAGTGCAACTTTTACTAATTTTTCAAGAAAATAATACATCTTTTCTCCACGTAATGTTGTTTTTACACCAATCGCTTGTCCTTCACGAATTTTAAATCCAGCGATAGACTTATGAGCTTTGGTAACAACAGCTTTTTGTCCAGTAATAACTTCCAAATCTTTTAAAGCTGCCTCAATATATTTTTCATCTGTATGTCCTTCACCAACACCAATATTGATCACAATCTTTTCTAATTTAGGAACTTGCATTACTGTTTTGTAATTAAATTCTTTCATTAATGCAGGAACAATTTCCTTATTATATAATTCTTTCATTGTACTCATAAATTCCCACCTTAATCTTTCTTAGCTTTCTTTGTATCTTTTTCTATTTTTTTAACATTTGATACATGAATTGGAAGTTCGATATTAAATCTTCCACCTTCTTGGTTCATACTGTTAGGTTTTTGTGATTTCATCACCATATTTATGTTTTCAACAACAACTTTATCTTTTTTTCTTAAAACTTTTGTAACCTTACCAGTTTTTCCTTTATCTTTTCCAGCAAGTACGATAACTTCATCATTTACTCTAATCTTCATAAATACCTCCTAAATCACTTCACTAGCTAAAGAAACAATCTTCATAAAATCTTTTTCACGAAGCTCTCTAGCAACAGGACCAAGTACACGAGTTCCAACAGGAGTTTTATCATCACGAATAATAACACAAGCGTTATCATCGAATTTAATATAACTTCCATCAGCTCTTCTTACGCCTTCTACACTTCTTACAATAACAGCTTTAACAACTTTTCCTTTTTTTAGAGTTCCATTAGGAATCGCTTTTTTCACTGTACATACGACTATATCACCAATATTAGATGATTTTCTTGTACTTCCACCTAAATTACGAATAACAAGGACTTCACGAGCTCCTGTATTATCTGCAACTTTAAGTCTTGACTCTTGCATTATCATAAGAATACCTCCTAAAGGATAACAGCTTGAGTTACAACTTCAACAAGCTCAAATCTTTTTGTTTTAGATAATGGTCTTGTAGCTCTAATTCTTACTGTATCTCCTACTTTTGCTATATTTTTTTCATCATGTGCAGCATATTTTTTAGAATATTTTACACGTTTTCCATAGAGTGGATGTTTTTTGTGAGTTTCAACTAAAACGGTAATTGTTTTATCATTAGATGCACTGACAACTTTTCCAACTAATTCAGTTCTTCTTTTCTCGTTCATTATTCATTCCCTCCATTTATTTCTCTTTCTTTTAGAATGGTCATCATTCTGGCAATGTCTTTTTTAAGAGCATTGATTTTATGTGGTTTTTCTAAAGACCCTCTTGCATTTTGCATACGTAAATTAAGTAATTCACTTTTGCCAGTTTTAATCTTTTCTAAAATTTCTTCATTAGATAATTTTCTTATTTCTTGAGTAGTCATTAGATTTCACCTTCTTTTTTTACAAATTTTGTTGTAACAGCAAGTTTATGAGATGCAAGTCTTAAAGCTTCACGAGCTGTTGCCTCATCAACACCAGAAATCTCAAACATGATTTTTCCTTCTTTTACAACTGCTACCCAATCTTCTACATTTCCTTTTCCTGTACCTTGACGTTGTTCAAGAGGTTTTCTTGTACGAGCCAAATGTGGGAAAATATTAATGTAAACTTTTCCACCACGTTTCATAAAACGGGTCATTGCAATACGAGCTGCTTCAATTTGGCGTGCAGGAATATAATTCCCTTCGGTAGCCATAAGTCCATATTCTCCAAAATGAAGTTCTGTATTTCCTTTTGCATGTCCTTCATAAGAAAGACGATGTGGTTTACGATATTTAGTTCTTTTTGGCATCAACATGGGAATCACTCTCCTTTACATTCTTTTTCGTAGGAAGAATCTCACCTTTATAGATCCATACTTTGACTCCAATTTTTCCATAAGTTGTATTTGCTTCTGCTTGAGCAAAATCGATATCAGCACGAATGGTATGAAGTGGAACAGTTCCTTCTGTATAACCTTCACTACGAGCCATTTCAGCACCACCTAAACGTCCAGAAACTAAAGTTTTAATTCCTTTTGCTCCTGCCTTCATTGTATTTCTGATGGCACGTTTTTGAGCACTTCTAAATGGTGCACGATTTTCAATTTGCATTGCAATTGTTTCTGCAACCAATTTAGCACATAAATCAGCATTCTTAGAAACGTCAGTAATAGATACATAAACGTCTTCTCCTGCTACTTTTGATAAAGCTTTACGAAGTTTATCAATATCTTCTCCACCACGTCCAATAATTACACCTGGTTTAGCAGAATAGATCGTAACTTCTGTTCTCTTTTTCTTTCTCTCAATAGTAATAGAAGCAACAGCAGCATCTTTTAGATTTTTCTCTAAATACTTACGAATACGTAAATCAGTATTTAATGTTTTACCAAAATCCTTTTTATCAGCATACCATTTAGAATCCCAATCTTTGTTAACTCCTAAACGATATCCAATTGGATTGACTTTTTGTCCCATTATTTCACACTGTCCTTTCCATCACTAACTTTTACAATAATATGACTTGTTCTTTTGTCTCTTCTATCTACATTTCCACGACTCGCAAATTTAACACGTTTATAAACAGGTCCTGGATTAATGTAGCATTCGCTTATTACTAAATCATTCTCTTGAGCTCCAAAATTATTGGTAGCATTTGCAATCGCACTTTCTAAAACTTTAGAAATGAGACGACTTGATTTTGTATTTGTTGTACTAAGAATCGCTCTAGCAGCAGCAATATCTTTTCCACGAATTAAATCCATAGTCATTCTTGCTTTTCTAGGCGCTACCATAGCACTTTTATGAATTGCATAAGTTTCCATCTACTTACCTCCTACTTCTGACCTGCGTGTCCACCGAACTTACGAGTAGCCGCGAACTCACCTAATTTATGTCCAACCATTTCTTCAGTTACATAGACTGGAATAAATTCTTTTCCATTATGTACTGCAAAAGTATGTCCAACAAAGCTAGGGAATATGGTAGAACGACGAGAATATGTTTTTACAACTTCTTTTTTATTACTTTCATTTAATTTATCAACCTTTTTAAGTAGATGTTCATCTGCAAAAGGTCCTTTTTTTAAACTTCTAGCCATAATGTCCTCCTATTTCTTTCTACGACTAACAATAAGTTTGTCAGAAGCTTTCTTATTTTTTCTTGTTTTATATCCAAGAGCAGGTTTACCCCAAGGTGTCATAGGACTCTTACGTCCAACTGGAGCACGTCCTTCTCCACCACCATGTGGGTGGTCATTAGGGTTCATAACAGAACCACGGTTTGTAGGTTTAATACCCATATGTCTTGTTCTTCCGGCTTTTCCAACATTGACAAGTTCATAATCTTCATTTCCTACAACTCCAACAGTTGCAATACAGTTTCCTAAGATTTTTCTTGTCTCACCAGATTGTAAACGAACCATAACATATTTTCCTTCACGTCCAAGAATTTGAGCAGAAGCACCTGCACTACGGCAAAGGCTTGCACCACTTCCAGGATTAAGTTCGATACAGTGGATAACAGTACCAACCGGAATATTTTGAAGTGGAAGTGCATTACCAACTTTGATATCAGCATTTTCTCCATTTTCAATAATCATTCCAACTTGTAAACCTTGAGGAGCAATAATATATCTTTTTTCTCCATCAATATAATTGATTAAAGCAATATTGGCATTACGATTTGGATCGTATTCAATAGATGCAACACGTCCAGTCACACCAACTTTATCTCTTTTGAAATCAATGACACGATATTTTCTTTTAGCCCCGCCACCAATATGACGAACCGTAAGTTTTCCTTGATTATTACGTCCACCAGTTTTTGTTTTCTTTTGAAGTAAACTCTTTGTAGGAGCATTTTTTGTTAATTCTTCATTTCCTAGTGTACTCATTCCACGACGTCCATTCGTCGTTGGTTTGTATTTCTTTATAGCCATAACTTACACCTCCTACATTTCAATGGAAGAACCTTGTGCTAAGGTAACCATTGCTTTCTTATAAGTTTTTGCCTTTCCAGCATAACGTCCCATTCTACGACGTTTAGGTTTCGTATTTAAGGTATTTACATTTAAAACTTTGACTCCAAATTGACGTTCAATCTCACTTTTGATTTGAGCTTTTGTTGCTTTTTTATCTACTTTAAATGTATATACACTCTTATTTTGTTGAACATTGATACTTTTTTCAGTAATCACTGGTCCATAAATGATATCTGGATTACGCATGTAAAACACCCTCCTCGATCACTTTTACAGCATCTTGGTCTAATACTAACATATCTGCATTCACAATATCTAGAACATTAAGTTCGTCTGCAAATACATGATAAGTATTAGCCATATTTCTGCATGCTAGGAATAAATTCTCAGCATCATCTGCTGTAACAAATAAAACTTTTCCTTCTAATTTTGCATTCTTCATAAATTCTTTTGCATCTTTTGTTTTATTACTAGGTAGTACTAAAGAGTCAAACACTACAACTTTTTGATTAGCAAGTTTATCAGATAATGCACTTACTAAAGCTAAAACTCTTTCTTTACGATTAATCTTAAATCCATAATCACGTGGTTGAACGCCATGAGCGATTCCTCCACCTACCCATTGAACAGCACGAGTAGATCCTTGTCTAGCACGTGCTGTACCTTTTTGTCTCCAAGGTTTTCTTCCCCCTCCAGAAACTTCACCACGATTTTTCGTTTTATGAGTTCCTTGACGAGTCGCAGCAAGTTGTAAACGAACCATTTTCTTAATGGCATCTTCATGAACTTCATGAGCCCAGATAGAATCATTCAAAGATATGTCGCTTACTTTTTCTGCTTTTAAATTTATAACATCAATCTTTTTCATTTAACATTTCCTTTCTATGATTCTATTCCTCTGTAGTCTCACTAGATTCAGTATCCGTATTTTCTACAGTTTCTTCTTCGTTAGTATCTTTAACTTCTTCTTGAATTTCTTCAGTTGTTTCTGTAACTTCTGTTGCTGCATCTTCAGTAGCTTCTTCTACATCAGCTGTTTCTTCTGCAACTGGTTCTACAACTTCATCGACAACAGTTTCTTCTTGATAAGAAAGAATATCTTTTGCATCTTTCTTACGAGTATTTTTCACTGCACTCTTAATAAGAATAAAACTTTCTTTTGCACCTGGTACATTACCACTTACTAAAATATAATTTTCATTAGTATTTACTTCAATGATTTCAAGGTTTTGAACTGTAACAGTATCAACTCCCATATGTCCAGATAATCTTTTTCCTTTTAAAACTCTCTTAGGTAACATTGTACCCATAGAACCAGGTCTTCTATGATAGTTAGAACCATGTGTTTCAGGTCCTCTACTTTGACCATGTCTTTTAATAACACCAGTAAATCCTTTACCTTTACTAGTTCCCGTCACGTCTACGATATCTCCAACTTCAAATAAGTCAGCTTTAATCGTATCTCCAACGTTGTATGAGCCTTCCATGTCTCTCATTTCTTTTAAGAAGCGCTTAGGAAGTGTGTTTGCTTTTTTCGCGTGTCCAACACTTGCACGACTTGAATTTTTTTCTTTTTTGTCTTCTACGCCAAGTTGAATAGCATTGTATCCATCTTTTTCAACTGTTTTAATTTGCATAACTACATTAGGTTCTACACTTACAACAGTAACAGGAATAAGTTTTCCGTCTTTAGTGAATACTTGAGTCATTCCAACTTTACGTCCTAAGATTCCTTTCATAATTGTTTTCCTTTCTTTCTATTTTTTAATTTGATTTAATGTTGATTTCTACTCCACTTGGTAAATCAAGTCTTGTAAGAGAGTCAATCACTTCTTTACTAGGATCTAAAATATCAATAAGTCTCTTATGAGTACGACTTTCGAATTGCTCACGAGAATCTTTGTATTTATGTACAGCACGTAATACAGTAACTCTTTCAATTTCTGTTGGAAGTGGAACTGGTCCAGAAACTGTACCTCCTAATCTCTTTACCGTTTCAACAATTTTACCAGCAGCTAAATCTAATACTTTAGAATCAAATGCTTTTAAGTTGATACGAACTTTACTCTTTGACATACTTTTATGTCCTCCTTTCGCCTATATCTTTGTATAGACTTGCTCCGTACAAGTTATCCTTTTCACCTAGCAACGTTGCCAAGTGTATCGGTAACCTCGCACATCAATGCCGTCATAC
>CANRDF010000062.1 GCA_947629255.1 uncultured Bacilli bacterium | reverse complement strand
AAAAAAACATTATTGATATTATTGACACTCTGTACTCCTAATATGTCTGTTTTTGCTATTTCATGAATTTATCCTGAATCAGTATAAATGGACTTTTCAAAGGTATTCTTTTATTATATAATGAAAGAGGTGAAGGTCATGATTCCAAAATGTATACAAAAAATTTTGATGACATTAGAACAAAATGGGTTTGAAGCCTACTTAGTTGGTGGGTTTGTAAGAGATGCTTTGTTAGGAATCAAAACAAATGATTTTGATATTGCAACCAATGCACGTCCAAAAGATATTTTTACCATTTTTGGATCCGTGTATGGAAGTATCAAATATTCTTCTTTTCATATGAAAGTAAAAAATTATACAGTCGATATTACAACGTACCGTAAAGAAATACATTATGAGAATCATTTACCTGTGGAACTCGAGTATACTTCAAATTTGCTTGAGGATGCCAGCCGAAGAGATTTTACAATGAATGCCATGTATATGAATCTCCGTGGGGAACTCATTGATCCTTGTGGTTATGAAAAAGATTTAAAAGCAAAGAAAGTAGTGATGATCGGGGATCCAATCCAAAGATTTAAAGAAGATGCAATTCGAATTTTAAGAGCCATTCGTTTTGCTGTGACTTATGATTTTACGATGGATAACGATATAGAAGATGCTATTCTAAAAGAAAAAACACTTTTAAAAGACCTACCTCGAGAAGTAATTAAAAAAGAATTAGATAAAATTTTACTGGCAAATGGATTTGAAATGTTAAAAAAATATGATTTATTAGAAGAACTTGGTATTTCTACAACAAATATCAAGTATGTCAGTGACTTAGTAGGGTTATGGGCTCAAATTGAAAGAGATGTAAATTATCATCCTGAAAAAAATTTTCAGAAACGTGAAAAAAATATAAGGAAAATTCTAAAGTATGGTATAATTAGATTGTTCGATATTTATGAGTATGGATATTATGATTGTCAGGTCGCCGCGATGATTTTAGATTTTCCAATGTCGAAGTTAGAAGAGATGAATGAAGGGTTACCGATTCATTCAAGAAGGGAAATCGTAATGAGTCCAAAAGAAATTGAAAGTTTATCTGGTGCTCATAAATTAAGTTTAGGATTACTTATGAAAGACTTAGAACGAGAAATTGTTTTAGGCCATGTCTTAAACGAAAAAGAAAGTATTAAAGAGTATATTTTAAAGAGGTGAGTATGAAAAATGCCAAACATTGAATTTTTAACGGAAAAAAGATTTTCTTTATCGACTCATTTAATTGAAATTGCTGTCAAAAATAAATTGTCTTTGATTGAATTTTTACTTTTAGTTTACTTTGAAGACGCCACAGATAAAACCTTTAATGTGGAACTCATTTGTAAAGTTTTATCTTTAAATAGTACAGAGGTTTTAGAAGCATTCAATCATTTACTCACTTTAAATTTAATTAGACTCGAGTCTTCTAAAGATACATCAAATAAGCATTGTGAAGTGATTAGTCTAGCACCAATGTATGAAAAGATTTTTGAAAAAAGTGCCCAGAATCAAAAAGAACAAGAAAAGGAAAACATTTTTGATGTCTTTCAAAAAGAACTTGGAAGAAAAATCACACCGATGGAATATGAATTTATTAATGATTGGTTAGAGAAAGATTTCTCAGAAGAACTTATTATGGGAGCTTTAAAAGAAGCAGTCTATAATGGAACAAGTAGTTTAAGATACATTGGTAAAGTTTTATATGAATGGCGTAAAAAAGGATATAAGAATATGAAAGATGTAGAGAAGGGATTAATCACTTTTAGAAAGGACAAAGAGAGCAATATGAATCTCTTTGATTATAATTGGTTAGATGATGAAAGCGAATGAAGTAGTAGAAAAGATATTAATAGGATTGGATGAAATGTTTCCTGATGCTAGTTGTGAACTTCATTATGAAAAAGATTATGAATTATTAATCGCGACTGTTTTATCTGCTCAATGTACAGATAAAAGAGTGAATGTGGTAACCAAAGTATTATGGAGTACTTATGATTTAGAAGGCCTTGCCAAAGCAAATCAGAAAGATGTCGAAGAAATCATCCATTCGGTAGGTTCGTATACAAAAAAAGCAAGTTACATCATAGAAATAGCAAGACGCCTAACAGAAGATTATCATGGTTCCGTACCAAATAATCGTGAATATTTAGAAAGTTTACCAGGAGTAGGTCGAAAAACTTGTAATGTTGTCTTATCGAACTTATTTGATATCCCGGCGATTGCTGTTGATACCCATGTAGAAAGAGTTTCCAAACGACTTGCCTTAGCAAGTATAAAAGATACTGTGGAAAAAGTAGAACAAAAATTAATGAAAAAATTTCCAAAAGAAAAATGGAGTCGCCTACATCATCAACTTGTTTTATTTGGAAGATACCGTTGTAAAGCAATCCATCCAGAGTGTCTCGATTGTCCATTTAAAGAGTTTTGCAAATATGATCAAAAAGAATTGAAGAAAGGAAAGTAATTCTTCTTTTTTTTTGGAAAAGAAAAAAGCACTTGAAGTGCTTTAATTTGGACAAGTTTCTGCAACAGTAACTTTACCATTCTTTTTAACCGTTTGACCGTCATAAGTAATACTATAAGTCACATCAATCGTTCCTGCCTTAGTAGTATCTATATTATTGCTTGAACTTGCTACAATAGTAGATTCTTTAGTAACATCTTCATCGTTATAAGTAACAGTGACTGCTTTTTTAGCATCAAAAGTAGAATTTAAAGGAACACAGATATTTGTTACAGTGACTTCTATTTCGTTTGTTTCAGTATTTGCAACAGTTGCTTCAATGGTAATACCATTAGATTGATTTGTTTTAAAAATACTATAAGCACTTTTAACAACAAATACATATTTTCCACCAGAGGTTGCCGTATAGTTAAAACTGTTATTTTGAGTCCAACCTAAATCTGTTAAATTTCCTTTTTCATCTTTTAAATAGACTTGATAACCAAACGTTCCAATATAAGCATTATTATCTTTTACATAAGCATCAATATAAGCATTCTCAAAAGTTGCATAACTTTTTGGATAATGAGATTTATAAGTTTTAAAGTATTCAGCAAATTCTTCTCTAATATAAGCGGTATTCAAATCATCTGGAGCTTTTGCTCCTTCCCAAGAAAGAGTAATATAACTATCCAATACTAATGCATTTCCATTTGATGGATCACTTAGTTTCGCAAATCTTTGAGAAGTTTCACTAGGCTCTGTACCAGCCTTAAATAATGCACTGTATTTCATATTATCTGGAGTATATTCACTTGCTCTTTTAGTAGGTAATGTATTTCTTTCAACAGTAACACTTACAACACTTTCTGGTTTTGTAAAACCATGCCCAGAAGTTAAAATATTATTCGATAGATAAGTAGCAAGTTGATTACGTGTTCCAGATCCAGTTCCACTTGTTAAGTAATGTTCTGGAGTAATATCCTTCCAATCGTAACCATACCACATAGAAATAACATAATCTCCATTATAACGATTCACCCATAAATCTGGAGTAACAGAAGAAGAATTAATTCCTCTTTCTCTTGCCTCAGAAGCACTTAAATTTGATGTACCTGATTTAGATGCAATACTACTACGAAGATTATATGGAACGGAACCACCAACGGCTTCTCTTGTAGCTTGAAGTAAAACATCCGTAATCATATAAGCAGTTGCTTCACTCATGGCTTTCGTCATTTCATATTTATAATCGAGAGATTCGCTTGTTTCCATATTGGTAATAGTTGTAAAAGAATAAGGTTCTATAAAATATCCACCTCTTGCAAATGCTCCATAAGCAGCGGAACTTTCAAGAGGAGTAAGTCCTTGAGCAAGACCTCCAACAGAGAATGATTCCAAAATATTAGGAATGTAATTTCCATCGTCATCTTTTTGTCCATAATTTGATTCATCAATTCCTAATTTATTTAAAAAATCTTTGATATTAGCAGGATCTACTTGTTGGAAAGCTTGAAGAGCAGGGACGTTTCTTGAATTTGAGAAAGCATCTTTTAAAATCATTGCCCCTCGATATACACCATCGAAATTAGCCATGATGGAACCATTTTCATAACCTGTTCGAACATCTAAAACGGTTTGACCAGTCGTTGCATTGTTATATTCTACTAATGGACCATAATCAATGATTGGCTTAATGGTAGAACCAGGTTGACGTTTAAAATCAGTCGCACGATTATCTCCTAATGCCACATAATTTCTTCCAGGTCCAAGTCCTTTAATCGAACCATTTTCCACACTTGTAACAGCAATACCTACTTGAACTAAATCATCTCTAAATTTAATGGCTCCACCATTTTGTAAATTATTAATAACATCTTGAATATTTTTATTAAATGTAGTACGAACTCGGTATCCTCCACGAGAAATATCAATACCTTCTTTATCTAAAATTTCATTTTTTACATAATCAATTAATACTTGATATGGATTCGCTGCAGCTGTATTTTCTTGTGGTTTTACAAGAGTTGAAATATGAATACTTTGTGCATCTAACATCTCTTGTTCTGTAATATAACCATGATTATACATCAAACTTAAAACTGTATTTTTTCTTTCATTACAATTTTCTGGATAATTATAAGGGTTATACCAAACAGGAGCATTATACATTCCAACCATCATGGCTGCTTCTGGTAAAGAAAGATCAGATACACTTTTGCCAAAGAAATATTGACTTCCTTGTTCAATTCCTGTTGTTTCACCATAGTTTGATCCACCTCCAGCAAACCAACCTGAATTAAAATACATTTCAATAATTTGTTCTTTGGTATAATGTTTTTCAATTTTGAAAACCGCCATATAAATATCAGTAAATTTACGGATAATTCCATCGATTCCTTCGTCATTTAAGTTGGTAAGATTATTTTTAGTAATTTGCATAGTAAGGGTAGAGGCACCACCAGCACCAGATTGGCCTAAAACTTGACCAATTGTAGCTTTGATAAATCTTGCAACATCAAATCCTTTATGTTGAAAAAATCTTGAGTCTTCGGTGGCCACTAGAGCATCTACTAAAACTTGTGGGAAATCTTCATAGTTTTTAAGCACTAAATTCTCAGATCCCAATTTTGCCATTTCTGTTCCATCATCCCATTCAATGATCGAAGATTCTACATTATAAAGCTTTTCTTCGGTAAATTCAGGCGATGTAAAAATAATATAAAGAGTAAAAGCTATAACGAAACTGGCAACACCAATACCTGCTGTAATAAAGATCATTAAAATAGCTCTTCCAATATGTCTTTTCTTTTTTGTAGCTTTCTTTTTTCTCTTTTTCTTTGCATTAGCAGTTTCTTCTTTAATGCTATTTTTGATTTCTTTCACACTTTTTAATTTCAATTTTTTCTTTTTCATAACGTCTCTCCTTTAAAATATATGACATCGACAACTTTTAAATAATCTAGAGCAGGGTTGTATTTTTCTAAGATCTCCCATCCTTTTTCTTCAATATAAGAGAAAGGAATGCTTTTTCTTGTATTTGTTTTAATAAATTCTACTAAATCGGTTCCTGGCAGCAAGTATACTTTATGATTCATTTTAATAAGAACAAAACAAATCCCACCATGTTCTATCACTTTTGGAATATAAGCAAGTTGATGTTCATGGAAGTTTGCAAGAGGAAACGAAGTTGTATTTTGGGTTTCTTTTGCTTCAAATTCAATATACTTTCCTTTATAAACTCCATTATAATCGAGAGTGGAGGGAGCTTTAAAATACCCATTTTTAATAATTCTTCCATGTTCTGTATAAACAGCTTCACTAATTCCAATAGGGGTTGGTTTCTTATAAATTAAAGCAATGTTTTTTTCAACATAGTATTCATTTGTTTCATTAATGAGTTGTTCTAAATCCATACCTCGATTACTGTAATTAATATGTTCAGTGGAGATATGTGTTGTTTTTTGAATTTTATTCGGATAATTCATAAGTAACACCCAAATATATTATACTATATATGTCTTATTTTTGAAAGAGGGTTTTCTGAAAGAAAAAAAGATTTGACAGATTTTGTCGAATTGCACTTTTATGGAAAGAAAAGTTTTATAATGGTACAGGGTGAGAAACATGTTATCAATCGAACACATTATGAATGAATTGTTAGAAAAAGTAGATAGAATGGATTTGAATCTTGTAGAGCTTGCTTTAAAAAGAAAGACTTTAGAAGAAACTTTAAGGAATTAATATTTTAACGTTTGCTTTACATTTTACTATGTGTACACAAAATGTAAAGTAAATAATTAAAACTGGTCAAAAATGTAAATAAAATGTACAAATTTCAATTTTTTTGAAAAAAATTGCCTCAAAAAAAAGGAAATCGGCACTTTTTCTTGAATATATATATAGGAAGTATTTTAAGTACAGCCTTAGAAATGAGTGTTGATGTATATGTCAAAAATCAAATTTATTCCTTTAACGGATGATGTAATGTTTAAAGAAACTTTTGGAAGAATAAAAAATATTCTTTTGATTGAAAGATTCTTAGAACAATATTTTCATTTACCAAAAGGTTCTTTAAGAAAAAAAGTCATTGTGAAAATGGAATCCACATTAGAGAAAGGAAAGTATAAGGATAAGAATAGTAGAGGAGACATCTTACTTTATTTGGATGATTTAATTATCAATCTTGAAGTTTATCGAGTCTTTAATAAAGATTCTTTAGATAAGTCCGTCTTTTATAGTAATCGAATCAGTGGAACTTCATTAGAAGCAGGATCTGATTATACCGAATTAAAACCATTTATGAGTATCAATATTGTGGAGAAAGTAGATGGATTAGAACTCTCTGATGAAGTGATATCAAATTATAGATATCGAAACAAAGATGGGGAGCTTATAGAGAAGATGGAGATTGTGATAATAAGACTTGACAAGTTAAAAGAGATTCCATATAATGTAGGTGAAGATGAACTTATAACAACATTAAGATTTATCAGAGCAGAAACTCAAGAAGAAAGAGATTATTATGCAAAAGAAGGAGGAGAATATCTCATGAGTGTCAATTATTTTTTAAATGATTTTATGGATGATGAATTTTGTAACACGATGTTTACAATGGAGAACAAAATCAAGGAAACGGGAAGGGCAGAAGGAAAGCTAGAAGAAAAATTAGAAATAGCTAAAACGATGCTAAAAGACAATTGTAATATGAAAAAAATATCTAAATTTACAGGATTAGCCATAGAGGATGTCCAGAAAATAAAAAACGAATTGAAAAAGGAAAGTATTGCATGAGCTTAGAATATTTTTTAAATGGATTTATGGATGATGAATTTTGTAACACGATGTTTACAATGGAAAACAAAATTAAGGAGACTGGAAGGGCAGAGGGTAAAATAGAAGGCAGAATAGAAGGAAAGGCAGAAGAAAAGTTAGAAATAGCTAAAGCAATGTTGAAAAAATCAGATATTAACTATGTTTCTGAAATTACAGGTTTATCTAAAAGGAAACTTAAGAAACTAAAAAATGAAATGCAATTGATTTAAAATTAATTTGGCTCTGTTCCATTTGATGCGTGATAAAACTGTACAAGAATAGAAAAATGATGTAAAATAGAAATAGCTTAAG
>CANRDF010000061.1 GCA_947629255.1 uncultured Bacilli bacterium | reverse complement strand
TGTTCTTTATTTTGTGTTTCCGCACTTACTAAAGTTTTATATTGTGCTTCTGTAATTTCTCCATTTTCTAGCTGTTGCTTTAAAAATTCTTCATGTTTCTCTCTTTCCGCCTCAGCTGCTTTCTTTTTTTCTTCATTTTGAGCTTGAATTTTTTCAGAGTCCTCTCAAGAATACTGTTTTCATTGTTTTAGTTTCATTTTGGATAAGTACTTTCCGAATACTGAAGTACCATTTAGATTAGGATTTTTCGCAAATGCTCTATCTCTTAATACATTTCATTCTTCTGGAATATAAGGCACATCCATATCTTTTAAAATCCATAAAAAAGTTTCTGGATTGAAATTGTCAATATGCATAGTTAAACATTTTTTACACAAATCTGTTTTAGTACCATCTTTTCTTTGATAAAATTGAGCATCTTCATCCATAACTTTTCCGCATTTTTGACACGCTTTTAAATTACCCATAAATTTCAACTCCTTCCGCTAATTTTTCTTATTTCTACACTCTTTACAAATACTATAAAATCCATCTTTACTTGTATTATTCTTAGAGAAGAAGCGATTGTGAGCTAATTTAACTTGCCCACATCTTGAACATCTTTTCCATTTTCCACGCTCTTGATATGTGTAATATCATATTAAATAATTTTCTTTTGCCTTATCAGCAATTAATTTAGGTATTTTATTGCGCCATAATGAAGATAAATATTCTACTGTATAAGTAATACCAAATTCATCTTTTAATAATTCTTGTATTTCCGCATTAGATTTTCCATCTATTTTATAAATTACTAGTTTATAATATAATGGATATTTTTCTTTTAAAGTATCATCTACTAAATCATCTAAATCTTCCATAAGATATCAAAAGTCTCAATTAAATTTTCCTCAACAATCTTCTTTTAAAGCAGAATAATTACACAATAGTGCGCAAATATGTTCTGGCTTAAAAAATGACACGATACAATCACTAACTGGCTCTTGATTTTCATCAAATGTAATATTTTCATCTAAACTTGTTTTAGTTAAATTCTTAACAGCAGTTCCGCTTGTCATAGTGGGTTTATAAGAGTCTTTAATTACATATTGCTCTTGATGCATTTCAATTAACCATTTTTTTAATTTATATCTTTTTTTACCGGTTGCCGCCTTTTCCATTTCTTCTACAATTTTAATTGCTTCTTTTAAATCTTTTAATGCTTGTATTTCCTCTAAATCTTTATTAGTTATTTCTTTCTTTTGTGTTAATAATATATTTTTATCTCCATCTTCTATCATTAAATTTCAAAGGCCGTCTTCGCCATTCTCAAATTTGTCTACTAGTTTTTGAAAAGATGTTTCTCTTTTATTGACAGTAATCATCCTATTGTCAGTTAAAATTAATTTTTCTTTTTTTTCTTCTGGAGTCATTGCGGAAACAATATAGTCAGCTAGTATTTCCATATATTTTTTACTCTTGAGTTGGTCTTTTGTTAAAGTAGGCATTAAATCTTCTACGAATTGAGCACGCTCTTCCGCAGTTTTTAAAGAATAATCCAGCTTTTTATGTTCTGTTTCCATATATAATAATCTCCTTTCTTCATCTTTCTTACCTATATTCTATCATAAAAATTTACATTTGTCAAGCTCGATTTAAGAACATTATTTGATTTTAACTAAAATATATATTATAATTATTATAGAAATAATAAAAAGGTGATAATAATGAATGATATAGAAATGTTTGATGCTCTAAACGAGCATCAAACCAACAAGAGCAATAAGATTTTAATTATTCTTAAAAATGAAAAAGAATTAAGAAAATTTAAAAGATATTATAAATGTGCGGGCGAGGGCGAGAAGTACATTCTTCTGAGTAAAGAGCATATACACACCTCGCGCAATGCGCTAGTAGGCAGGCGTTTCCGCACATGAAGATTTATAGAGGTGAATGGAAATGGACAAATTTGTAAATATTTATAATAAAGTAGCAGAGCATTACCGCTTTTTAGAAGATAAAGGTTATGAAGTTGTTTTTACTGCTTTGCAAGGCAGCCAAAACTATGGATTAGACGAATATACTGATGAATACATGAGTGATGTTGATACCAAGAGTATTGTGCTTCCTAAGTTCGAGGACTTTGTTGCCGCAAAGCAACCGGTTTCCGCAGTCGAGCACATCTACGATGAGCTCGGAAGGGATACTCACGCCGAAGTTAAGGACGTCCGCATTATGTTTGAAATGTTTTTAAAAGAGAACATCAGCTACATTGAACTATTGTATAGTAAGTATGTTATAGTAAATCCTAAATATCAATGGTGGTATGATGAATTAATTAAGTATAGAGATGAAATTGCTTACTATGATGTAAAACAATTTGCCAAGTGCGTTGCGGGGATGGCTTATGAGAAACAAAAGGCGTTATGTCATCCATATCCTGCGGTTGCTGATAAGATTGCGGCGTTCGGTTATGACGGCAAACAACTCAGCCATACCGCGCGTTTATTGATATTTATTAATTTGTGGAAGTTGGGGTTACCAATAAAAGATTGTTATACTGTTCCTTATATGTATAAAGACACGCTTATGAATTATAAAAAACAACTAGATGAGAACGGATTGCCGCTTGATTGCGCGGAAGCCATTAAGAGAATGGATGACTATGTTGAAAGAATTAAAACAATAAAAGATGAAATAGTAGAATCTAACGAATACGGAATTAATGTAGGCGCTAGGGAATTTTTAGAGCGAATGAAAGTTGAGATTTTAAAAGGTTGGTTCCTAGAAGAGTTAGGTAGTTAAAACTACCTAACATCGTATTTTGAATTTTAAAAAATATTTGGAGGGTGAGAGGGGGAGCGCAAATCATTTTTTCAAAATCAAATAAATTTTTTCCCCAAAACTCTACCCCACAGAAGAAAAAATACTTCAAGTACGTTGCGTAGATGCGAGCTCTTTCCTCGGAGCGTAAACATACGACACGATCCGAATTTTACATAAACTTTACACTTTAGAATTATTTACATTGACAAATCAATGTAAAGCAAACAAATGTATTTCACAAAACTAATACATAAAAAAATAAAAAATTTTTTAAAAAAGTATTGACAAACTATTTCTAATGTGTTATAATAAGAGTGTAAAAAGGAAAGAGAGATGTTGATAAATGAGAAATCAAAGTATTGAAGAATTAAAGAAAAGAATAGAGGATTTAGAAGATAGCATCTTCTACATAAATATGATAGATAGATGGACTAGAGAAGATAGTGAACTTTACGATAAATACTCAAAAGAATTAAGAGAGTTAAAAAGTTTACTAATCGAAGAAATTGCAAAGAATTAAAAAATTGCAATTTCTTCAAAAAAACTATTGACAAAAGACTATTAAAGAGTTATAATAATAATGTAAATAAAAGATACAACAAGAAAGGATTTGATTACAATGAGAAAAGATTATTTACAAAGATTAGAAAGCAAAAGTAATTTACAAATTGCAATGAGTTTATTACTAAATACCAAATACAATAAATACACAAAAGTTGGTTTTAGTACATTACAACAACAATACACAATTTATAACTATTGGTTAAAAGTATTTGTTAAAGTAAATGTTAATGAATACAACTACATTAGTAATAAATTAGTCAAGACTTTCTAATCAAAAAGTCTTGACAAACAATAGTTAAAGTGTTATAATAATAATGTAAATAAGGAAGGAATGATTGAGAATGTTTAGATTTAATGATTTATTAAGAAGAGAAAGCATAACAAGTGATAACAAAGAAGAGTTATTAGAATTAATCAACAAAAGATTTGAAGATTATAAAGCATTTGCAACAAGATTTAACAAAAGATTAGCAATTTATTTTACAAATAACACTTATTTCTTAACATTAATTTAATAAAAGTATTGACAAATAAATACTTTAATGTTATAATAATAATGTAATAAGAAAGAGAGTTGAATACAATGATAAAACTATTTGTTGATTTAGATGGAACAATAGCAAAGTTTAATGTTCCTAACGCATTAGAAAGATTTGATAAAGAAAAGGGTTTCTTCGCTGGGCTTGGTGCGTATGTAGGTGTTGAGGTTCTCAACGAGTTGGCGAGAAATGGAAATGTGTTTGTTATTTCTGCAAGTCCAAACGAACAAGCAGACATTGACAAAATGATTTGGTTAGAAAAGTATTTACCAAACATTCCAAAGACAAACATCACACTTTGTAGATTAGGACAAAACAAAGCACAAATCATTGAAGAAAAGTATTCAATGAAAATAAATAATAATTGTTTCTTACTAGATGACTACACAAAGAACCTAATCGAATGGGAAAGTGTTGGCGGAAAAGGTATCAAAAGGCTAACAACTATCAGTGATAATTCAAGAGGTCTTTGGAAAGGTGCTACAATTAAACATTTAAAAGAACTTTCTCAACTATTCGCCTAAGTGTCTACTTGACACTTTTTTACATTGGCGCGCGGGCGGCCGATGCGCGCCGAATTTTGCGAACAAATGTACGCTTGGGCATTTCCGCGCAAAAAATGCGACACGCCAGGCTGCGTTGTCATCCTAAAAGTGTAAAGTGAAAACTTTTTAAAAAAATTTTAAAAAAACTATTGACATTGGTTTCTATTGGTGCTATAATAAGTATGTAAGATAAAGAAAGAGAGTTGATTAGAAATGAGAAAAATTAAATGGGAAAATATTTCAATAATAATTATGGTGGTGCTAGACATTTTGTCAGTAGTATCTCACATTAAATTAAATGGTCTTTACATTGGTTTAGTAGGCGAGTTAGTTATCTATCCATTAATGACTTTCGGTGTTTACTACATTGTAAAAGATATTAGAAAAAATCCAAAAAATTGGATTTAATCTATTGACATTAAGAGTTAAAAGTGCTATAATAATAATGTAATAAAGAAAGGAATTGATAAAAATGACTGAAACTCAAGAACTAATTTTAAATAGTATTGGAGTGCTTTGTAGAGAGTATCCACAACAAAGACTAGGACAAATAATTTACAACTACATTTTAACTCATTGTCCTAATGAAGACCCATTCTACATTGAAGATGAGAAACTACTTGAAATTGTAGAAAAAGAACTTGAAAAAATTTCTCATTAAAATTTTAAAAAAGTATTGACATTAAATGCTAAAAGTGTTATAATAATAATGTAATAAAGAAAGGGAAAGGTGATTACAATGGCTATGACACCAGCAAAAAGACACGCAATTCGTGCAAAATACGAGGCTGAAGCAAAGGCTCGTAAAAATGAAAGATTAGGTTTAAAACCTATCAAAACAAATAACAAAAAAGGTAAGAGAAGATAATCTCTTCTCTTCCTAACAAAGTTATTGAAAGGAAATGATAAAATGAAAATAACTAAACAAGAGTTTGCTTACATTTTAGGAATATTTGAAAATGACGATTTAATCGACAATTTTCAATGGTACAAAAATGAAAATGTTGTAAAAGTTTACAGCGAAAGAAATGATGTTATCTATCATTTTAACGAAAATGATATCTTGATAAACCCAGAGATTTACGAGGTACAACATCAAATTGAAGACTTGCAAGAAAAACTAAAAAAATTGCAAGAAATTGAAAAAAATCTATTGACAAAGTATTAAATAAATGCTATAATAATAATGTAATAAAGGTTAAGAGCCATAATTGAAAGGGAGAGTGATTAAAATGGCTAAAAGAAAAGTTGTTACAAATAAGGTTGTAGTTGATAAAAATGCAAATCAATTTATGAGAACTGCACAAAATCTTGCTAGAAAAAGAAAAACTAACAAGAAACTACATAGAAACCCAAAGGCAATGAAATACAACATTGCCTAATCCAAAGGGGGTTAAAAAATGAATAACAAAGATTACGAAATTAATTTCAGTTATACATTAGACTATGTTTCTTGGACTTGTCCTAAATGTGGAGCATCAGTTGAAAAGTTTGGCAACGACATTTACGATTTAAATTGTGATGAGTGTGGCTACGAAAGACAAGAGTGTTCCCTAGATAGTTGCAACACAACAGACCTTCAAGAGACTGTCTACTACGAGGAAGAAGAAGAAGACTAAAATCTTCTTTTTCTTTTGAAATTTTTTGATACACCAGGCTACGTTGCGGCAACCGGCGCGTGTGTGGTTGAGGCGCGCCGCATTTTACACAAGATTTACATGTCAAGTTTTGTCAATCGAACATTTGTTCATTTTGTTATTGAAAAAAATTCCTAAAACTTTGCAAAAAACTATTGACTTATTATTTTAAAAGTGCTATAATAATAATGTAATAAAGAAAGAGAGTTGATACCAAATGCAACAACAAATTGACGAACTAATACAAGCAATTATTTTAGAAGAACTTAAAAAACACCCAAAAGGACTTACTACTAAACAAATTGAAAAATTAGTTAATAAAAAAATGAAAAAAATTAAAAAAATGCTTGACATTTACTACTCATTGTAGTATAATAATAATGTAATCAAATGAAAGGGAATGATTAAAAATGATGAAACAAATTGATTTAAAAAAAGAAAGATATTTAATATTTATTGATACTGAAACAATAGGAACTTTAAATGTTAAAGAAAGTATTATACCATTTGAAATAGGTATGAAAGTACTAGATACTGAAACAATGAAAGTTGTTAAAGAAAAAAGTTATCTAGTAAGAAAATTATTTAATAATAAGTTTATAATGTTATCAACATTTAGTGCTACAAAATATCCAAATTATTTTGATAAATTAGAAAATGATAAAAGATATAAAACTTGTAGTGCTAATGATATTTCAAAAGACATTAAAAAAACTATTGAAAGATACAATGCTAAAATAATGGTTGCACACAATGGAAACTTTGATAAAACTGCTATGGCAAGACTTTTTGAAGAGTTTGGAGTTGAAAATCCATTTGAAAATATTGATTTACTTGATACAATGGAATTATCAAAAGTCATCACATTTTCAAAAGATTATGCTAATTATTGTATCGCTCATAAAGATAGATTAAATAGTGTTAAAGATAGTTGTTTTATTACCAATAGTGGTAGAGTAAGAACAACAGCACAAGCAATTTATTGCTACATAACTGACAATGCTGACTTTGAAGAGGCTCACACAGGCTTGGAAGATATTGACATCGAAATCGAAATCTTTAAAAAGTCAATGGACTTATTAGGCAATACAATGGTTACTTTAAACACTGCACCTACTTGGCGAGATTATTCAATAGTAATAGAAGAAGATTAAAAATCTTCTTTTTTAATGGACTTGCGGAAATCGGTCAATGTTGCTAGTGGTCTTGATTAGGGAGCGTACGACCTTGCGTTTCCGCACTCTTTTTTACAAAAATAAAAATTTATGATATAATATAAATGTAAAATAAAGATGGATAGAAAGGAACATTAAAACAATGAAAATTTACGTTTTAATCGCTAATGATAATGTGATTAATGGCGTTTATTCTTCTCAAAATAAATTGATAGCCGATTTGTCAACAACTCTTGCAAACATTCAAATAAAAAGCATCGAAATTTGAGATACTGACAAGGGCTTTATTGATTATTTGAAAATAAATAAAAAGACCACTATTACTATTGAAAATTAGCGGACACGGAAAGCATGAACCGCCGAAAATGGTCATGCGGGTGTCGTTTCAATTTTGTCCAGCCCTCCTCCAAGTTTTCCCGCGAGAAATACGCATTGCCGCGTGTTTTTTATTTTGCCCGAAATTGCGAGCGGCTCGTGGGCGCAGGTCACGAGCCGTTTTTGTGTAAATAAACTGCCTTTAAGATTTTGATCCGCCGCACAACGCACCCAGGCGTATCGAGAGTATCCCAAAATTAAAAAAATTTTTAAAAATTTTAAAAAAGTGCTTGACAATTTTTAAATAATTTGTTATAATTATAATGTAATAAAGATGAGAGAAGAAAAGCAACAAAGAAAAAAATAAAAAAAATTAAAAAACTCTTGACTTTATTAAAATAAAATGTTATAATTATATTGTAAATAAGAAATAAAGCAATACTTAAAAAAATAAAAAAAATTAAAAAAAGTATTGACAAAAAAACTTATTTATGATATAATATAAATGTAATAAAGAAATAGTTAAACTTTATTACAAAGCCAATAAAAGAAAGGGAGAGTGATTATTATGGCTGAAACAAAAAAATTAACTAAAAGAGATTATTT
>CANRDF010000060.1 GCA_947629255.1 uncultured Bacilli bacterium | reverse complement strand
GAAATAGGGAGTGTTGAAGAAACACCAAGTTATAAATTAACAGAGAATAAAAAGAATGGAAGTAAAATTATTGCAGATGCAAAAGAAGCATATCAATTATATAAATTTAAAATAGGAGCGAATGCAACAAAAGGATTTAATTTACTCTTATTTATGGATTATGATACCCCAGTAAGTACATCACAAGATATCACCAATAATGCACATTGGGCAGGAAAAATCACTTTAAATAATTATGAATTACCAAAAGTAAATATTGGTGGAATCAATGTCCAAACAGTTGAAGAAGGAGATGGACTTTATGCTGTAGAACATACTGATGTAAATATTATAGATAAAAATGGTGAAAAAGTAGAAGGATGGCAACAAACAGAATATCGATATGCTGGAGCAACCCCCAATAACTATGTATGGTTTAGCTGTGGACCAGATGCAAGTTCAGGAGATACATGTGAAAAATGGCGAATCATCGGACTTGTAAATGTTATGACTAGTGATAATCAAGTAGAACAAAGAATAAAAATAATAAGAGATGAAAGTATAGGAAATTATAGTTGGGATTATAAAACAAATGGAATAGGAAGCTCCATAGGTGATCATGGTAGTGATGATTGGACAGATAGTCAATTAATGGAATTGTTAAACGATGGATATTATAACTCTTCTTCAGATGTATCTTGCTATAAAGGAAGTAGTTCTTCTACCAAATGTGATTTTACAAGTACTGGTTTAAAAGAATCAGCAAGAGATATGATAGATAAAGATATTATATGGAATCTTGGGGGATGGAATACACATCATGTAGTAACTTCAGATATGTATAACTATGAAAGAGGAACGACAGTTTCAAGTAATAGACCAACAGAATGGCAAGCAAGTAATACAGCGAAAGCATCTGAAGAAACTACAAGTGAAAAAAAACTTGACTCTGGTTTATTCCGAAGTATAGCCCTTCCATATCCAAGTGATTATGGATATGCAACAAATGGAGGAACGTTAGGAAGAAAAGCATGTTTTGAAAAAGAATTGTCTAATTATTTAGGATGGGGAACAGTAGAATACAAAACACAATGTGCTGGAAATGACTGGTTAAAACCAGCAAGTGGGGAGATGTGGTTCTTATCGCCGGATTCGTCTTCCTCTTACATTGCGTTCAGTGTGTATTCGGGCGGGTATGTCAAAAGCGTCAGCTACGTCAGCAACTCCAACGGTGTGTGGCCTGCCCTTTATCTGTCACCCTCTGTGAGCATCTCAGGCAGTACAGAAGACTCAGAAAATCCAATTGGCTCTGAGCAAAATCCATTTATATTAACAATGGAATGATAAAAATTATGATGTATAAATAAAAACACATCATATTTTTTTATTCTCTCTTTCTTCGACATTTTTTTCATCTTCTTTATGATATATTAGCTTTGGTGATATATTATGAAGAAAAAGATAATTATTTGTTTTCTAGCGATATTGACTGGTTTTCTTTTGGCTTTTCCAGTTCTTTTTTATAAGTTGAAAAGAAAAGAAGATAGTATTTCTTTTTATGTTTTACAAGTTGGAGTTTATACTAATTATCAAAATGCTTTAGAAGCAAAAGAAAAATTTACAGATGCTGTGATTTATCCGGATGACAATTTTTATCGAGTTTTAGTGGGTGCATCGACAACGAAAGAAAACTTAGAAAAAATAAAGATTTCATTAGAAGAACAAAATATTGAATATTATGAAAAAGAATTAAAATTAATATCTGAAGATAAAGAAGCTTTTTCTAGTTATAATCTGCTTTTAGATAACGCAAAAGAAAAAGAAACGATTTTGTTGTTAAATCAAAAAATATTAGAAAAGATGAGTGAACTATGAAAATAAAAGAATTACCTAATGAAGAAAAACCTAGAGAAAAAGCTAAAAAATATGGAATAGAGACATTATCCAATGTTGAATTATTATCGATATTACTTCGAACTGGAACAAAGAAGAAAAATGTGAAAGAACTTAGTATGGAAGTTTTAGAGATGCTAGGTGGTTTTGATCGATTAGAAGATATGCGTTTATCTTCTCTTATGAAAATTAATGGTTTAGGTGAAGTGAAAGGAATTACATTACTCGCGGCTTTAGAACTTGGAAAAAGGTTTATGAATTGTAGTTCTAAAGAAAAAATAAAGATTAAAAATGCTAAAGATGTGTATGAAAACTATCATTCTTTCTATTTTAAAGAGACACAAGAAAAATTTATGGTTTTATTTTTAAATACAAAGAATGAAGTGATTTGCCATAAAGTTTTATTTGTGGGAACGAATAATCAGTCTCTTATACATCCAAGAGATATCTTTAAAGAAGCTATTTTAAATAATGCTTCGAAGATTATATGTATTCATAATCATCCGAGTGGAAATGTATTTCCTAGTGAAGAAGATGAAAGAGTAACAATACGTTTAAAAGAGTCTGGAGAACTTATGGGTATTTTATTACTAGATCATGTGATTTTAGGAAATGATAGTTACTATAGCTTTAAAGAAAATGAAGGTGTCTTATGAAACAAATGAAAATTTTTCTTATTTTCTTATTTTTGTTTTTCTTTCTTTTTCTAGAATTTGACTATGGCTATTCCTTATTTTTTCGAAATGATAATGGTTTACAAGAAGAAATGGTATTACCTGTAGAGTACGAAAGTTTACAAAAAGAAAATGAAGAATTAAAGAGTATTTTAAATATTATGGAAGAAAATCAAGACAAACAAGTCAGTAAAGTTGTTTTACATGATCCTTATCAGTTTTTTGACCAAGTAATGATTTTAAAAGGAAAAGAAGAGGGAATAGAGGAAAATGATTTTGTTTGGAATGAAGAGGGATATATTGGAAGAGTCAAAGAAGTAAGAAATCATTCTAGTATTGTAGAACTTTTTACCAGTTCGCATACTAGTTTACCTGTCAGTGTCCAAAATAGTTCAGGAATTTTAGAAAAAGAAGGAGGAGTATTAATGGTAAAAAATATTATTAGTAAAGAAAAAATAGAAGAAGGGGCTATTGTCTATACATCCATGTATTCTGATATTCATTTAAGTATTCCTGTAGCTAAAGTAGAAAGTGTAAAGAATAGTAATGTTGAACAAACACTTATGGTCACACCACTTATCAATTTAGAAGACTTAAATTATGTTTTTGTAGAAAGACCTGTGAGTTATGATTAATCTATATTTGCCTATTTATTTTTTCTTTGTGTTATTTTTAAATCCGAAAGAATATTCTATTTTGATTCCTATTCTTCTTGGACTTACTTTGGATTGTCTCATCTATTCATTACCGTTTTTACATACTTTCTTTTTTCTTCTAAGTTACCTTCTTTCTCTTTATATAAAGCCTAGAAGTACAAGATGCAAAGACATGTTTTGGATGTTTCTTCTTTGGAATTTGTATAATCTTTTTATCGTTTGCTTTATGGAGAATTTTTCTTTTTTGATTTATATCATTCAACTTCTTTATCTTATGCTTTTTACCAATATTCTTTATTTTCCAAAAAGAATTCATGTGAAAAGAAAATAGACAAGGAAGTCTTTTCCTGTTATAATTGAATAGGTTAGGAGAGGTAAAGATGAAACAAAGAGGCTTTGAAATTATAAAGGGGTATGAAGATAAAGATATTCATATGCCAGTTCGAAAAACAAAATATTCAGCGGGATATGATGTGGAGGCCGCAGAAGACATCGTGATACCAGTCTATACACCTGGGATTAAACCAACTTTAATTCCAACAGGACTTAAGGCTTACTGCGGGGAAGATGAGTTCTTTATGTTAGTGAATCGAAGTTCTGGACCTAAAAAAGGATTTTTAATGGCAAATAGTATTGGCATTGTCGACCATGATTACTATGGAAATATTGATAACGATGGGCATTTTTATTTTCAATATTTTAATTGTTCAGACCATGAGATTACGGTTCATAAAGGTGATGTTATTGGGCAAGTGATTTTTCAAAAATACTATTTAACAGATGATGACCATTCAGATGGAATTCGTGAAGGTGGTTTTGGTTCTACGGATAAGTCTTAAAAAAGACTTCTTTTTTTTGTGTTTTTTCATACAATGATTTAGGTGATCAAAATGGATGAACTAGAAAAAGCATTACAAAGACATGAGCAAAGAAAAGGGCATTATGAAAGTGAAAAAGACGAGAAAAAAATGAGTCGAATGTTTACCAAAGTTTTATTAAGTGTGATTTTAGTGTTATCTTGTACTATTTATATGAAGTTATCAGAAGAAAATAAAGAATTTTTTAAAAAGAATATTTTTGAAAGTAACTTAGCATTTACTAAAGTGAATTCTTGGTATCATGATACGTTTGGAAATATCTTGCCTACCGTCACAGAACCCAAAGAGGAAATGGTTTCAGGTACGGATGTCATATCAAAAGAAAAATATTTAGATGGATATAAAGTAGAAGTTTCTAAAGGAACACCGATAAAGTCTTTAGCAGGTGGATTATTTGTCTATATGGGTGAGAAAGAAGGATATGGCAATACTTATATTATTCAAGGGGTTGATGGAGTCGATATTTGGTATGGGGGAATTACCGATACCAATTTAAAACTTTATGATTATATTGATGCTGGAACTATTTTAGGCGTTTCAAGTGAAGATGTGTATTATCTTGCTTTTCAAAAAAATGGAGAGTTTTTAAGTTATGAGGATTATACAACGGTGTCATCTTGATTTTTCAACACTTCTTTTTTTTCTTCTTTCTTTTTGTTGTGGTTATTTTAAACAAACAATATTTTTGTTTTTCATTGTTTTATGGCATGAGATGGGGCATGTCTTGGCAATACACCTATGCGGATATCGTTTCTTAAAGATAGACCTCTATCCTTTCGGGGGAATTACAAAGATTGAAAAACCAATCAATTCTTCCATTAATAAAGAAATTTTGATTTCTTTAGCTGGAGTTTTTTTTCAAAGTCTTTTGTATGGAATTTTTTTTCTTCTTTTTAATTTTGGCTCTCTTTCTATATCAAGTTATCAATTTTTATGGAAAGCAAATACTTTTATTTTAGTCTTTAATTTACTTCCCATTGTGCCTTTAGATGGATCGATTACCATTCATAGTCTATTAGAAAAAGTATTTTCTTTTGAAAAAGCTTTCTTTTGGTATGAAATGATTTCTTTTCTTTCTTTTTTCTTATTTTGTATAGGAAACTACTATTTTCATTTTGATAATTATTTTGTGTGTGGAGTCTTATGTATGCAATTTTTTCTTCTAAAAAAAGAAGAAAAGTATTATATCAAAAGATTTTATTTAGAAAGATATTTAAAAGAGTATCCTTATAAAAGAATCAAAAATGAAAATGGAATTGATTTAAAGAAACTTAAGAAAGAAACCCTTCATTTCTTTTGGGATAAAGAGAAATATGTTCATGAAAAAGAAGTTTTAAAAGAATATTTTGGGCAAATATCCTAAAAACATGCGATTTTGTTTGACATGAAGGTGTTTCTTTGGTAGAATGAGTATGTTTTGAATGAGCAATATGCTTTTATTTGAAACCGCACAAGATGGGTTTAGAAAACTTTTAAAAGTTACCTTTCCTTGGCGAGTCTTATCATTTAGAAGGAGGTTAAAAATGAAAGCAATTTTTGTCACAGGTGGAAAACAATATTATGTAGAAGAAGGTAGTACCATTTATGTTGAAAAATTACCTAATGAAGTTGGTAGTGAAGTAGAATTTAATGAAGTATTATTTGTAAACGGAAAAGCTGGAAATCCAACTGTAAAAAATGCCAAAGTCGTTGGTGTGGTAGAAAAACAGGGAAAAAATAAAAAAATCATTGTTTTTAAATACCATCCAAAGAAAAAATATCGTAAAAAACAAGGTCATAGACAACCTTATACAAAAGTTACGATTAAGAGTATTGTTGGTTAATGATAAAGATTACCATACAAAAAGAAAGTGGACAGATAAAGAAAGTTTTGATTCATGGTCATGCGATGTATGATACTTATGGCAAAGACATTGTTTGTGCAGCTGTATCAAGCATTTTGACAACGACAGTCAATGCCATTTTAAGATTTGATGAGAATGCAATAAGATATGACGATGAAAAAGATTTTTGTTTAGAAGTTCAAAAACAGGATACGATTACTTCAAAATTACTTGATAATATGATTGATTTATGGAAAGAGTTAGAAAGTCAGTATCCAAAAAATATAAATATAAGAGAGGATGAATAGAATGAAAATGATGATTTTAAATCTTCAAAGATTTGCTCACGTTAAAGCTCAAGGTTCTACTAAAAATGGTCGTGATTCTGCTGGACGTAGATTAGGTGCAAAAGCTGCTGATGGTTCTGTTGTTTCAGCAGGAAGCATTTTATATCGTCAAAGAGGAACAAAAATTTATCCTGGAACCAATGTAGGAATGGGTAAAGACCATACTTTATTTGCAAAAGTAACTGGTGTAGTTCGTTTTGAAAGACTTGGAAGAGATAAAAAGAAAGTAAGTGTTTACGTAGAAGCGTAAATGCTTTTTTTAATTTTGTAAAGTAATTGCCAATTGTTTTTCTAATATTTTTGTGCTATCATAGAATTGTAATAGAGCAGAAGGATGAAAAGGGAGAGGAGGCTAAAGATTATGGGCTGGCTATTAGATTGGTTCAGAAGATTCTTCTAGGAGAATCTAAAAAGACTGCTTTTTGAGCAGTTTTTCTTTTGTAAAAATAACGTAAAGTCTATTATTAAGGGGTAGAGTTCTTAAAAATAAGTGATACAATAGAAGTGGAAAGTAAGGGTTTACAATGAAAAAAAATGAAGTATTATTAAAAGCTGTCAGTGTGTATCTTATCTATTTTATTTATATGCAGTATGGGAATTTATTAGGAAATTTGGCTCCTTTTATTCCTGTTCATGTTGTGTTACTCTTTTTAGATATCTTATTTTTAATTTTGATTCTTTGTTTATATCATAAAAATTTAAAAGAAGATTGGATGAAGTTTTGGAAAGAAAGTACATTAGGAAAAAAGATCAAAATTATTCTTTTGGGTTTTTTATCCATTATTCTTGCTAATTTTGTTTTATCTTTAATTGGAGAATTTTTCCATATTGGGAATATCGTAGATCAAAATACAACATCTATTCAAAATATGCCTTTATATTATGCTATTTTTAAAACAATGATTTTTGGGGTTGTTGCAGAAGAAATTTTATTTAGAGAATCATTGGGAGATGTCCTTGAAAATAAATGGATGTATATTTTAGGAAGTTCTATTATTTATACAGCCATGAATTTTGTCTTTACTATATCTGATATTTCCATTATGCAAATTTTAGGATATTTTATTCCGGCTTTAGTTTTTGGAACTATTTATATTAAAAACGATAGAAATATTATATTTGTGATGATTGTGAAGTTTGCATATCATTTAATCCCTTTAACCATACTATTATTGGGAGTATAAATTTTATAAAAGAATAAAAAGAAAGGAAGTAATGGTTGATGAAACATAAAGTAAATATCATTTGGATTTCATTTGTTTTTGTTTTTACACTTATTGGTGTGACTTCTTTTCTTACTTATCAAGGAATACAACTTTCTCAAGAAAAACCAGTTAAAGAAGAAATCGTGGCTGGTTTAGAAAAAACTAAAATGACGAAAAGAGAAACGAAAGATTATTATTACTATGAAATTGAAGATTATGAAAGAGATTTAACTTATTCTTGGCAATTTGAAAAAGATAAAACTCAAAATATTTCCGTTGAAGATAGTTTAAGAATTACAGAAGATTTAAGACTTTCTTTAGATGGAACAGGCGCGGGAGCTTCAGAGATAGAAGAAAAAGTAAATCAAAGGAAATTAATTATTTCATTTGATTATCATGGGGCTTTGCCATTAAAAACAACAGTGAAAATTAATGTATCAAATCGTTTTAGAAATGGAGAACATTTATATCTTTATTATTATAATCCTGAAAATGATACGATTGAATATATTACTCATGATGTGGAAGTCAAAAATGGTTATGTAGAATTTCAAATAGAACATTGTTCTGATTATTTCTTGACAGCTGCGATTGTTAATGACGCAGTCAATAATCCTAAAAGTGTAAACTTCATTATTATTGGTTTAATTGTCGTTGTTTTCATATTAATTGCTGTGACTTTGATTCAATCTAAAAATAAATAAAAACATAATACACCACAAAGTGCAAAATAAATCAAAAATGTATTGACAACTGGG
>CANRDF010000059.1 GCA_947629255.1 uncultured Bacilli bacterium | reverse complement strand
AAAGAATTAGAAAATATCAACGATAAATTATCAAGCGCTTTAGACAGTGCTGAACAACGAATTGATAAAGCGATAGATTATTTAAAAGAAACAACCTTTGATTTCGGAACTGATGAAATGATGTTTGATAAGTGTAATGCTTATACATTATTATCAATTTTACAAGATGAAGAGGTGAAATAGATATGTTAAAAATTAAAGATAATGTTGATTTGAAAGAATTAGAAAAGTTTGGTTTTAAATTATATGGAAGAAATTCTGAAAGTTACAGAATTAATATTGAAGATAAAAGATACCGTGAAGCTTATTTAATTGTAACACCTGTTACTAGAAAAATAACAATTGATGCGAGTGATACATATATAACAGACAAGTTAGACATTTTATACGATTTAATAAAAGCAAATTTAGTTGAGAAAGTAGGTGAGTAAAATGTTTATAGCGATTGAACCAGGATATTGGTTGAGAACAGAGAAAAATGAAGTTCTTAAAGTCACAAATGAGAATTATCCAGCATTATGTACTCAAAAAATTTTATCAAAAAAGTATGGAAAACAAGTTTTTGATGTTGTCAAAGTAAATGATATTGTTATCGATAAATACTTTTTTAAACATAAAATAACTGATCTTGATTATCGAAAAAGAAAAATAGTTTGTGGTGATTTAGAATTTAAATCGAGTGAGATTCGTGATGTTATAACCCCTGAAGAAATAGAACTTTTATAAAATAGGAGAGTGAGATATGATACTAGAAAAAATTATAGAGGTAAGTAATATATTAGATGAAATAGATGATTTTGAATCTTCAATCTCTAGTGAAATGTCTAACTATAACTATAAGTTATCTGATTTATATCATTACGTTGAAAATAACACAATGGATACCAAAAAATGTTATAGATTGTGTAGAGAGTTAAAAAAAGTTTTGGAAGAAAGAAGGCAATTCAAAAATAATGTGGAATTGTTTCATGAATATAAAAATAATATACAAAAATTAAATAATGGAAAAGAAAATCGGCAGTTATTGCTTTCAGCGATAGGAAAAAGGAGTAAGCAATTAAATCAACCTTATAAAAACAGAGTCTATGCAGAAGAAGAACTAAAAGAAATTATGGAGGGATAATTTATGATACTAGAAAAAGAATTAACTATTGATGAAGTTTTAGATGAAATGAATCGTTTAAAAAAGAGAATAGAAGTGTTAAACACAATTTTGCGTATTAAATTAGAACCGCTAAAAGGGCTTACTTACAAAGATGTCATATCAAAAACATCGAATATTCATAATGATATTATGTTAAATAGAATAGAAAAAAAGGATAAATTATTGGATGAACTTGTTGCTAAAGTAATGTCATATAATGATTATAGATGGTTAGCAATAGAAAAAATACAAAAGATGAGAGAAGAAAAATCTGTTGAAGAAATGATAGTTTTTTACAGAGACAAATTACATTGGAGCTGGAAACATATATGCAAGCTAACTAACTATTCTAGATCCCAAGCAAATAAAAAGTATAACAAAGCGAAAAATATAAAAAGATGAGACATTTTTCGCATTTATGAGACACAATGAGACATTCATTTGGTGTATAATGATACCATGGAACAATTAGAAGTTCCAGTGACCCTTTTTATTCTTGCTACCCTTTGTAGGTAGCATGAAAGTTATTGTTTAAAAACGGTGGTAGGAAATACGTTTGTGAGATTAGCATGTGCCTGGTAATCCCAGTTCTACCCATGGTGGCAAAGGAGTGGCTTAGCGGCTGCGGAAAAAATCGTTGATAATAGCTTTCATGGTATCTATAAAGAAGATACTAACGGCATCAACTTCTTTCTGGAACTAATTAGTTCCTTTTTTGTTTGTGCTCGCAAACTAAGAAAAAAATATCACCTACATGTTCTAAAAAAACTTTTCATTTTATGAAGTATAGTCAACTCACCTTCTTTTCTAATAAATGAACTTAGTACGTGCGAGTAGAAACAAAGAAGGAAAAAGTATGAGAAAGAATAAAAAGAAAAAGAAATTTGATTTTAAATTATGTATGAAACATCCAAATTGTAAAGGATGTCCAAGGGAGGAGAGATGTAGATGATGTTATTTTTATCTGGATTATTTATTGGAGCTTTTTTAGGCATTTTTGTTATGTGTCTATGTCAAGTAGGAAAGGACGATAAATGATTTATAGAATTTATGCTTTTGGATTACACGGTTACGAAATGGTAGCTTATGCTTACAATGATGAGCAAGTCAGATGGTGTATCAGTCAGTTAGATAGAACTATTTATAAAAGAGCGATAGTCATTAAGCATGACGTGGAACTTAATCAAGATACACCATACGATATGATAGATTTAGAAGTGACAAAATGTCACGAATTGAAAAGAACCCGTCAAAAATAATAAAAATTGACGGAATAGAAAGAAAGAGGAAAAGAAAATGAAAAATAATGAATTTGAAAAATTATGTATTAAAACAGTAGTAGATTACTTTAATAACAGAAGCGAAAGAACTGATAATTTTGAAATTGAAGAAGATGTATTTATTGTGTGGAGTTGCAAAACACCTCAAAATAATAAAGCAATAGTAAATACAACCATAAGAGATGGAATGTTTTACGAACTTACTTATAACGGAAACAAGAAAGAATTATATTTAGAAGCCTACAAAAAGTTGGAAAGCAAATGCTATAAAATTGGAGACAATTAAAGGTCGAAGGGATAGTTTATTGGTAGAATATTAGGCTCTCTACCTAAAGAAAATGGTTCGATTCCATTTCCCTTAACCATACAAATAAAAGAAAGGATTTGATATGAATGAAATTAAGAGTAATTGCTAAAACAGTAGATGGAAGGGATGCTAGTCTAACCTTAAAAAAAGAAGGCAAAATTTATCTTCACGGAAGAGAATTTGAAGTTTCTGAAGAAAGAGGCACGGAATTACTAAAAAAGAAAATAGGAGATTATCCAGTTGTTGAGGTAGTAAAAGATAAAAAGCCAAAAGAAAACAATACTGAAATCTCTGAGAATAAGGAAGAATAGTCATGGCAAAAAGTAAAGTTGAGAAATGGTTAACTTCCGATGGCTTAACTTTACTTGGTGGTTGGGCAAAGGAAGGACTAACCGATGAACAGATAGCTCATAATGTTGGAATATCCCGATCAACCTTAAATGAATGGAAAAATAAATATCCGGACATATCGGACACCCTAAAAAAAGAAAAAGAAATAGTTGATTTTGAAGTAGAAAATGCTTTACTTAAAAGAGCATTAGGATACAAATATAAAGAAATAACAAAAGAAAGTTTCTTAAATCCATTTACTTCTAATTATGAACTAAGAGTTACTAAAGAAGTAGAAAAAGAAGTTCCTCCAGATGTAGGAGCAGCGATGGCTTGGCTAAAGAATAGGAAACCAGACCAATGGCGAGATAAACCACAGCCAAAAGATGAAGAAGATGACAGTGTGGTGATTGTTGATGAACTCTCTAAATACTAAGACTGTAGTTAATATTAAAGATGTAATCATACCAAAATATTATGGAAGTTTTGGTGATATAACTCACACGCATCAAATCTATACAAGTGGTAGAGCTGGGACTAAATCAAGTCGTGGTGCTTTAAGAGCAATAAGAAGAATTATTGATAAAAAACCGGGTTCGGTAGTTATTTTACGAAAATTTCATAATAAACTAAAAAAAACTGTTTTTAAAGAGTGCTTACGTGCTATTCATCGACTCAAGTTAAACAAAAAGAAATTTAAAATAACTGTTAGTCCTATGCAAATTACTTATCTTCCAACTGGTAATACTATTTATTTTACTGGAAACGAGTCTATAGATGATACCAAAGGTATGATTGATGAAGATAGACCTATTGTATTAGTAGAGCTTGATGAATTAACAGAGTTTTTTGATAAAGGTGATGGAGTAGATGAACTTCAAAATATTGAAGCAACATTCATTCGTGGGAACGATGAAGAATTTGTAATGGAGTATTATTTCAATCCTCCAAAGAATCCAAAAGCTGAAATTATGGTGTGGCTTGATAAAATGAAACTTAGAGAAGATGTTATTCACGTTCATACCGATTATAGAGATGTACCAGTGTCGTGGTTAGGAAAGAAACTTATTCAAGCAGCAGAAATTTTAGAGAAATTAGATGAAAAAATGTATCGTTGGCTATGGTTAGGATTATGTACTGGAATTGACGAGTTAATATATTACATGTTTAATGAAGAAGTTCATGTAAAAGAATGTACTAAAAAAAATTTAAAAAACATGAATCATTTGTATATAGCAGTAGACTATGGACAAATGAATGCAACGACTTATGAATGTTTTGGATTTGACTACAAAGATAAGTGCATTAGAGGAGTAGACGAGTACTATCATAGTGGACGTGAAACAGGAAAACAAAAATCGCCAAGTGAATATGCATTAGAATTTAAGGATTTTAAAGAAAGAATTGAAAAAGAAACAGGATTAAAAATCTTATATGTGTTTATAGACCCATCTGCAAAAGGACTTGCTGAAGAGATCAAAAGAGTATGCTTTGATGTAATCATAAAAGATGCTAAAAATGATGTTGCTTTAGGAATAAGCAGAGTGCAAAAGATGTTGAGCTTTCAACGTCTTTTTATATCGCCTAAACAAGAGCATTTGATAGATGAGATGTATAAATATGAATATGATGAGGACTTGCTTGAAAAAGGAAAAGAAGTACCTATCAAGCAAGATGACCATTGTGAAGATGCTCTTAGATATTTAGTTATGGGGATATGGAAAGTGATAAAACAATTACTTCCTATGATAGGAGATGATAAAGAAGATGTGGAATAATTTTGTGAATAAATTGAAAGGATGGTGGCATAAGATGTTCGACTACAATAAAATAATAACTGATTTTGAATTGGATTTGCAGACTAGCAAAGATATGTTAGATGCAATTCAAAATTGGTCAAATATTTTTAACGGGAAAGAAACATGGATTGATTCAAAGACAACTTCATTACACGTCGCTAAAACAATATGTGAAAAAGTAGCAGAAGCAACCGTAGTTGAATATAAATCTGTTTGTGATGAACCTTATATCAATCAGATATATCAAAAGTTTTTGAAAAATATTCAAACTAATACAGAATATATGATTGGAAAGTCTTGTATCTTTTTTAAACCATATTTTGATGGCAAGAAAATTAATGTAAACGTAGTTCAAGCAGACAAATTCATTCCAGTAAGCTTTAGCGATGATGGAGATTTGCTTTCTTGTATTATAGTGGATCAGATAACAGAGGAATCTACAATATATACAAGACTTGAGTATTGTTCATTGAATGATAATGTAATGACTACAAGAAATATTGCATATAAAGGTAGAAAAGATGGAACAATATTAGAAACCAAGATAGACTTAAAAAGTGTAAACAAATGGAAAGATATCGAAGAAAATAGTGCAATTGAGGGAGTAGATAAACTAATTGGAGGATTTGCAACAACTAAGCTTGCAAATACAATTGATAATTCTTCACCAGTAGGAATGCCTATCTATCATAATGCTTTAGATACCTTAAAAGAAATTGATAAACAATTTTCAAGAACATTATGGGAATATGAAGGTTCTGAACTTGCTATTGATGTAGATGAAACAATTTTAGAACCAAATGGTAAAGGTGGATTTAAAGCTCCTAAAGGCAGAGAAAGATTATTTAGAAAGTTTAATTTTGATGAAGCCAAAGATAAAAGTTACAATATCTTTAGTCCAGAAATAAGAGATACATCCATGTTTAATGGATTAAATGAGCTACTTCAAAAAGCAGAAGTTCAATGTCACTTAGAGCATGGGATTTTATCTAAACCACAGACCGTTGAGAAAACCGCAACAGAAATGAAAATTATGAAACAAAGTTACTATACTACTGTAAAAAATATTCAAACATCAATGCAACAAGCTTTAGATGATTTAATTTATGGAATTTATGTTCTTTGTAAACTTTATGGAATACCTGTAAGACCAAGTTATGTTGTAGAACATGATTGGGATGATTCTATTCTTGTCGATAAGGAACAATCAAGAAATCAAGCACTTATTGAAAGAAATAATCAAATCACTAGCGACGTTCAGTACATTATAGAAACAAGAAACATGAAAGAAAAGGAAGCTATAGAATTTATTAAAAAGCAACAAGAATACAGAAAATTAACTCAAGCGGAAGAACAAACAGAGGAAGATGCTGAAGAATGATGCAAAATGGTCCAGATTTTGATAAATTTATAGAGCCAATTATAGAGATTTATCAAAAATTAGAATATGAACTAATTGGACATATAGCTTCACATTTTAAATTATATGAGCCTATTGGCTTTAAAAACTCTATGGAGTGGTATATCAAAAAAGTAGAAGAACTTGGTGGATTAAATCAAGAAGCAGTTAGGATTATTTCAGAGCAAACACAGATACCAAAAAGTAAAATTATTAAAATGTTAAAAGATGTAGGGATATCTACTATTGATTTAGATGTGGTTGATAAATTAAATGCTACACGTGATTATAAAATTAATGTAGATAAGTTAAAAACATCACAATCTTTTATTAATATAATTAATAATTCGTACAAAGAAATAGATGGTATTTTTAAGATGATTCATACAAATGCTTTACAAGGAGTACAATCATCATACATGAATGTATTAAACCAAGCCTATACAGAAGTACAAAGTGGTATGAGCGATTATAATAGAGCAATTCGTAAAGCTCTTACACAAATGGCTAAGCAGGGAATTACAGCAGCGAGTTATAAGCAGAAAAGTGGAAAGGTTATTCATTATGATATCGAATCTTGTGTAAGACGAGATATACTTACAGCAGTAGTTCAATGTACGAATAATGCTAGTACACAATTTGCAAAAGATATGAAAGCAGAATACTATGAAGTATCACAGCATCTAGGAGCAAGAGTTACTAATACACATGACTATAAAGACCATTCATGGTGGCAAGGTAAAGTGTATAAGATAGATGGTTCAACAAAAGACTATCCAAATTATCAAGAAACTTGTAAAGAGGGTGATGTACAAGGAATCGCTGGTGCTAATTGTAGACACATTAAATGGCCTTTTTGGCCAGGTGTTTCAGTTCCTAAAAAGATAGAGATAGATCCAGAAGAAAACGAAAAAAAATATAGATTAAATCAACAACAAAACACATACGAAAGAAATATAAGAGATTGTAGAAGGCAAATCGAAGTTGCTAAAGCATCCAATGATTACGATAAATATCAAACATATAAAGAAAAATTACAAGAAGTAGATAAAGAATACAATCAATTTTGTAAAGATAATAATTTAAAACGTAGATTTTCGCGTGAATATGTAGTAGAAACCAATAAAAATGTAAATTTTAAATTGCCTAAAGAAACAAAAGATAAATTAAAAAGTTTGGGGCTTAAAGGTGACGATAGTTTAGTTAAAATTGATAAAGATTTGCTAGAAGTTAATATAGAACAGTTAAAAAAATTAACAGAGAAATATCAAATGAAAGATTTCTTTGAAACATATGAAGTTGATTACGGTTCTTTAGATAAAAGTAGTGTTGCTAGTGTTGGCATTGATAAAGATTTAGAAAACATTTATTTGAACTCTTCAACTAATTCGTTTAAGAGTAAAGAAGCAATGCAAGAGACTATGAATAGGTCTATAAAAATAAATTGGTGTATGCCATTTAAAAAAGAAAATATGGAGGTGTATGCCATGACTCATGAATTTGGTCACCTTTTAGAAATAAAGATTTTTAAAAGTAAATATCCTTTTGGTGATAGAGATATGTATTATAATTACTCAAACAAAATAAAAGATGCTATAATTAATATAGTACATGAGAAAAATGAAAATTTTAATATTGAAGATGCTTTAAGTGGATATAGTCACAGAAATTCAAGAGAGTTCTTTGCAGAAGCATTTGCAAATATGGAATTGGGTAAACCAAATGAGATAGGAAAAGCACTTGAAGAATATTTGAAAGGAATGGATTTATGAGTTTAGAAGCTATGCAACTATATGAAGAAATAAAGGAATATTTAATAGTTGGAAAATATGAATATGAACTAAAAAAAGATGCACCTGATGAAATCCAAGAAAAGTTTGAAAAATTTCAAGAAATTGCTACATGTGAAGAAGTAATTGATACTGAAAATAAAGAAAGCACTCAAAAATAGAGTGCTTTTATTATGCCTTTTTTCAACTTTAGGCATTAAAGAAAAGTAATGAAAGAGAGTACCCAAATTACTCT
>CANRDF010000058.1 GCA_947629255.1 uncultured Bacilli bacterium | reverse complement strand
GGCGCTCAAAGGTTCCCTCAGATTGGTCGGAAATCAATCAAAGAGTGTAATGGTATAAGGGAGCTTGACTGCGAGACTTACAAGTCGAGCAGGTGCGAAAGCAGGACATAGTGATCAGGCGGTAGAAAATGGAATTGCCGTCGCTTAACGGATAAAAGTTACCCTGGGGATAACAGGCTGATAGCGCCCAATAGTTCACATAGACGGCGCTGATTGGCACCTCGATGTCGGCTCGTCACATCCTGGAGGTGGATTCGCTTCCAAGGGTTGGGCTGTTCGCCCATTAAAGTGGCACGCGAGCTGGGTTCAGAACGTCGTGAGACAGTTCGGTCTCTATCCATCGTGGGCGTAGGAAAATTGAGGAGAGCTGTTCCTAGTACGAGAGGACCGGAATGGACTTACCTCTGGTGTATCTGTTGTAACGCCAGTTGCATTGCAGAGTAGCTATGTAGGGAAGGGATAATCGCTGAAAGCATCTAAGCGAGAAGCCTCCTCCAAGATGAATTTTCCCATTCTTCGTGAAGTAAGAACCGTTGTAGACTACAACGTTGATAGGCTAGAGGTGGAAGCGTAGTGATACGTTGAGCTGACTAGTACTAATAGTTCGAGGATTTAACTTAATATTTTAATTGAAGAGTTTATACATTATCTTGTTTTTAAAGGACAAAATCCTTTGTGTGTGACGATAGCCTAGTGGATACACCTCTTCCCATCCCGAACAGAGAAGTTAAGCACTAGAACGCCGACGATAGTGATAAGCGAAAATAGGAAGTTGCACGCTTTTTTAATGCTTTTAAAGATTAAATCATTTGAAATTTAATCTTTTTTTATGTCATTTTATTGTTGGGGTACCCACTAGGGGACCCAAAATACAAAAAATATTGTATAATAATATATATAATTTTGAATAAAGAAGTAGAAAGGTGATAACCATGGACATTACACTAGAGTCTTATACATTAATATCTTTGTATCACAGTACACCAGAAATATTAACATATTTAAAATACTTAAATAATGATCAACAAATCACAGAATATTTAAAAGATCTTTCTGTATATATTGGTAGAAAAAATGCTTATTTTATTCAAGAAAAGAATTCTTTTATAGGCTTCTTAGTAGTGGCTTCAACTCGTTATCCCATGGAAAAAGAGCTATTCTTTGCTCTTGACCAAGACCATCGTGGGAAACACATCATGAGTAAGGTATTAAAAGAGCTCATTCCATACTTATTTTTAAAAGAAAATATATCAAAACTGATGATTACACCTATGAATCCTTTATCAGCTTCCGTTGCTATTGAAAACAATTTTAAAACGAAAGATAATTTCCATTACTATATCGAAAATGAAAATTTTAAAAATAAAATGTAAAAATGTGTCTACAATGAATAGATAGTTGCATAAATGGGATTAACTATGTTACACTTAACTTACGAGGTGAAAAGAATGGATTTTAAATTTACATCAAGGAGTGAAACAGACACCCTTGAACTTGCACAAAACATGGAAAGTGAAAAGTTTCCTGACATGGTAATCTGTTTAAATGGGGAATTAGGGACAGGAAAAACTGTCTTTGTGAAAGGATTTGCTCAAGCTCTAGGCATCAATGAAACAATTACTTCTCCTACATTTAATATCGTAAAGGAATATATGGATGGTGAACTCCCTTTATACCATATGGATGTATATCGACTAGAAGAAAAGAAAGATACCATCGGTGTAACAGACTATTTTAAAAAAGGGGGAATTACGATTATTGAATGGGCCGATTTAATAGAAAAAGATTTACCTGAAGATAGACTTGATATTGAATTTCGGTTTGTAGATGAAAATACAAGAGTTTTAATTTTTAAACCACATGGTAAAATGTATGAAGATGTTTGTAACGCAGTCCTTTAAAAAATAAAGGGCTTTTATTTGACAAATGAAGAAGAAACGAATATACTAATCAAAGTAATGAGGTGTGAAGTATGAATACATTATTTATGGATACCCATGAGAAAGAGCTTGTTCTAGCGATTTATCAAGATGAAAAACTTTATAAAATGAAACGTATTATTGAAGCGAAAAACCACAGTACGGTTTGTCTTCCAGCATTAGTAGAATTATTAAAAGAATGTAACCTAACGGTGCATGACTTATCTGATATTGTTGTCGTGATTGGTCCAGGGTCATTCACCGGTGTAAGACTTGGAGTCACAGTCGCGAAGACTCTAGCCTATACTTTAGAAATTCCAATCCGTGCCATAACAAGTCTAGAATGTTTTCTTCCAGTCAAAGAAAAAGCCAAATACATATCGATCCCTGAGAAAAACGGTTATTTTGTTGGAACGTTAAAAGATGGACAAATTACGGAATATAACTATCTTACCAAAGAAGAATATGTAGACTTAAAAGAAAAAGAAACGGTTCTAGAAGATTTACAAATTTCCTATGAAACTTTAATCAAAGAAGCTCATAAGAAAGAGCCTAAAAATCCCCATGAAGTCAATCCATTCTATGTAAAGAAAATTGAGGTAGAAAAATGATACGAGAAGTGAGTCAAGAAGACTATAAAAGAATTTATGAACTAGGAGGGTTACTCCACGAAAATTATAAAAATGTGTATAACTTAAACGAGTTATTAACAAAAGGTTATTTTAAGATTTTGTGTTATGAAAAAAACAACAAATTGATAGGTTTTTTATCCTATACAAAAATAGATGACATGGTAGACTTACTAGATGTTGTGGTAGACCCAAAATATCGAAGACAAAAAGTCGCGACTAATTTAATCGATTACATGATTACCAATCTAGACCCAGCAGACAAAATCTATTTAGAAGTATCCACAAAAAATACAAGTGCCATCTCTCTCTATGAAAAATTTGGCTTTGAAAAAATTCACACCCGTGAAAAATATTATGGAGAAGAAGATGCCTATGTAATGGAAAGAGTGATGTTTGGTGAATGATACATACATACTTGCTATCGAAACATCTTGTGATGAAACATCAATGGCTATCGTAAAAAATGGCCAAGAAGTCGAAGCATTAACAATTTTATCGCAGATGGACACTCATGCAAATTTTGGTGGAGTCGTCCCTGAAATTGCAAGTCGCATGCATACGGAAAATATTACTATGGTTTTAGAAGAAACTCTAAAAAAATCAAAGAAAACGATGGATGATATCAGTGCAATCGCCGTCACTTATGCACCAGGATTACTTGGGAGTCTTTTGGTAGGTGTTGAATGTGCGAAAACTCTTGCACTAATCTACGACAAACCTTTAATTGCCGTGAATCACACCATGGGCCATATCTTTGCAAATAACATTGATTGGACTATGAGCTATCCAACTCTTGCTTTAATCGTAAGTGGAGGTCATACAGATTTACTTCTTATGAAAAATGAGTCTGAAATGGAAAGCCTCGGAAGTACCATTGATGATTCTATCGGTGAAGTTTATGATAAAGTAGCAAGAGTGCTAGGCATGCCTTATCCAGGCGGACCCAATATTGAAAAAGCATCTTTACAAGGAAAAGACACTTATGAACTTCCAAGACCCATGCTAGATAATTCTTACAATTTTTCTTTCAGTGGTTTAAAAAGTTTCATTATCAATTTAGTGCATAATGAAACTCAAAGAGGGAATAAAGTACGTATCAATGATTTAGCAAAATCTTTTCAAGTAGTCGCGGTGGATGAATTAGTAAGAAAAGTAGAGCTTGCGATTCAAAATACAGATGTACATAGTTTTATTCTAGCAGGAGGAGTTTCAGCCAATAAATACTTAAGAGAAGAAATGAAAAAACTTTGTGAAAAATATCAAGTAGAATTTCATGTTCCAAACATTCTTTACTGTACAGACAATGCCGCGATGATTGGTTGTGCAGCTTATCCACTTTATAAAGCAAAGAAATTTGCCGATTTTACATTAAATGCGAAAAGCAGTGAAAACATTAAAAATTATATTGAGAAAAGAGACAATTAAGAAAATTTAGTTGTCTTTTCTTTTGGGTGAAATTATTATTGACTTAACCAAATACTTATGTTACTATTTTGTGGTCAAAAATAATAGAGGTGATAAATATGAAATGTGATTTATGCGGAAGCAAAAGAAATTATATTAAAGATCATGAACATATATTTACAATAAAAGGCAAAAAGTTAAGATTTATCTCACCAAGAAGATTTTGCAGTAAGTGTGGTAATTTAGTTTATGATGCTGATTTAGATAATAAAGCATCTTTAAAAGCAATAGAAGAATATAGCAAATTATATGGAGTACCTAAAGAATCTATAGTAGAATTACGTCATCATTTAAATTTGTCACAAAAACTATTTTCAAAAATCATTGGCTGTGCCAAAAAAACTTTAGTAAGTTATGAAAAAGGAGCCTCTTTACCTAATGATAATGATCTTATCATTATAAAAAGTTTATTAGCTAAACCAGAAACAATAGTTACACTTGTTACAGCAAATAAAGAGCAGTTTAAAAACAAAGAATATAATAAAATACAAAATAAACTAGAAGATTATATAGGTAACAACATAAAAAATTAATTCTTATAAATTAGCACTTATTTCTTGACAGTGCTAACTTTCTGTGATATAACAAATTTACAGAAAGAAGGAATGATTTATGGCCAAAAAAGAATTTAAAGCCGAATCAAAAAAATTAATGGATTTAATGATAAATTCCATTTATACAAATAAAGATATTTTCTTAAGAGAACTTATTTCTAATGCAAGTGATGCGATTGATAAACTTCATTATCGTTCCCTAACAGATAAAAGTGTCAAAGTAAAGAAACAAGATTTTGAAATCTTTATTTCCATCGACAAAGAGGCTCGTACTTTAACAATACGTGATAATGGATGCGGTATGACAAAAGATGAACTAGAAAAAAATCTAGGTACGATTGCCAAATCTGGTTCCCTATCTTTTAAAGAAGAAATGGATCCAAAGAAAAATGTAGACATCATTGGTCAATTTGGTGTTGGTTTCTACTCAGCATTCATGGTAAGTGATAAGATTGAAGCGAGATCAAAAGCTTATGGAAGTGACGAAGCCTACTCTTGGATTTCAAGTGGAGTAGATGGATATGAAATCAAGCCATGTGAAAAAGATACCTATGGAACAGAAATTATCCTTACAATCAAAGAAAATACCGAAGATGTAAATTTCGATGACTATCTATCAGACTATGATATTCAAAGTCTAATCAAAAAATATTCAAACTACATTACTTATCCAATTAAAATGGAAGTAGAACATAGACATTTAAAAGAAGGCTCTGAAAATGAATATGAGACTCACAAAGAAATAGAAGTAATTAACGACATGATTCCTTTATGGAAAAGAGATAAAAATAAAATTACTGAAGAAGAATACAACACATTCTATTCAGACAAATTCTTTGATTATGAAAAACCATTAAAAGTCATTCATACCAATGCTGAAGGAGTCGTAAGTTTCAATTCTCTTTTATACATTCCATCTCATGCTTCTTATGATTACTACACAAAACAATTTGAAAAAGGTTTACAACTATATTCAAATGGAGTTCTCATCATGGAAAAATGTGGAGACTTACTTCCAGACTACTTTAGCTTTGTAAAAGGTGTAGTAGACTCACCTGACTTATCTCTAAATATTTCTAGAGAAATTTTACAACAAGATAAAAATCTTAAAGTGATTGCTAAAAATATTGAAACTAAAATCAAAAAAGAATTAACAACAATGATGACCGAAGAAAAAGAAAACTATGCAAAATTCTGGGAAAGCTTTGGAATGCAAATTAAATTTGGGATTTATGATAGCTATGGTATGAACAAAGACAAACTAGTAGATTTATTAATTTTCCCAACATCCAAAGACAAAGATTACATTTCTCTAGAAGAATATGTTAAACAAATGCCAGAAGACCAAACAAGCATTTACTATGCTTGTGGAGAAACATTAGATAAAATCGATTTACTTCCTCAAGTAGAACGCGTAAAAGAGAAAGGTTATAAAATTCTTTATTGTACCGAATATGTCGATGAATTTGCTTTAAAAACTCTAGACTCTTATCAAGACAAAAAGTTTGTAAATGTTTCTAAAGAAGACTTAAATCTAGATACAGAAGAAGAGAAAAAAGCCTTAGAAAAAATGAACGAAGAAAATAAAGACTTATTCACATTAATGAAAGAAGAAATAAAAGATATTAATGAAGTAAGATTTACAAATCGTCTAAAAACACATCCTGTTTGTCTAGCAACTGTAGGAGATATTTCCATTGAAATGGAAAAAGCATTAAATGCTATGCCAGTAGATCAAAAAGTATCAGCTCAAAAGGTCTTAGAAATCAATTCGAATCATAAGATTGCTAAAAAACTTCAAGAACTTTATAAAAAAGATAAAGAAGCATTAAAAGATTATACAAAAATTCTTTATGCCGAAGCAAGAATGATTGAAGGACTTCCAATTGAAAATCCAACAGAATTAGCAAGTTTGATTTGTGAAAAATTATCTGAATAAAATAGTCAAAAAAGGCTATTTTTTCTTTATTTAAACCTTTATTATAACTCTTTTCTTTCTATATTTTTAGAAGTCAAAACTTCCTTTGTTTTTCTGTCTTGAAAAAGAACATCAAACCCGCATTCATCTGCGATTTTTTCAATTAAATAAAAAGTTGGTTCACGATAGTTACTTTCGTATCCACTTAGAGTCGTATTAGCAATATTACAACGCTTTGCAAGTTCTTTTTGACTTAAGTTTGCTTTTTTTCGCATCGTTTTAAGTATCTTATTTAACATATAGGTCACCTAAAAATATTTTCTCATTTTGCGTACTTAATTTCTTGACATTACGCGATACGCATACTATAATTTATTTATAATAATACGCGATATGCGAATATATAAAGGCGTGATACATATGAAATTAAAAAAGTTTAAAGAAAAAAATAATAAAAGAATAGGAATTATTCTATTTACGATAACATGTATATTGTTAGTAAGTGGTGTCATGCTTTATCGAACATTTGCTATTTTCGAAGTAAGAACTAATCAAAATGTGATTAAGGGAACTGTACAAGACCCAGGGGATATTTACTTTGCATTTTATAAAGATAATCAAATACAAAAAGAGATGCCTAAAAAAGAGGACGGATATGTATTAGATGAAGAAGCAAGTTACTGTGGAGTCACAGGAGAAAATGATTCCGAGATAAAAGTATTCGTAAGTGAAGATAATATGATTCATGTAAGTGGAGTAACTAGTTCAAGAACAAAATGTAATTTATATTTTGTGAAAGGAGCATATCTATTAGGAAAAGGCGTACCAATAGTAGAAAGTGGAGAGGGTTTATATGAAGTAAAACATAATGAGGTATCAGGAATAAATGAAGGTTTTAAAGAAACAGAATACAGATATGCTGGAGCGAGTCCAAATAACTATATAAAGTTTAATAATGAAAATTGGCGAATGATTGGCTTAGTTAATGTTTTAACAAGCGAAAACAAAGTAGAACAAAGAATAAAAATTGTGAGAAATGACCTACTTGGTTATCTTCCATGGTCTATTTCATGTACGTCTTTAAATAGTTGTCAAACTCCCATAGATTGGAATAGTGCCGTTTTACAAACCATTTTAAATCAAAATTATTTTCAAAGTGACTTTATTAGTTATTATTATAAGGAGCATGGTAGTGGTACAGTCATGCTAAGCACATTAGATTTTAGTGAAAATTATCTTAAAGATAAGTATGCTTCTATGATTGATAAAGTTTTTTGGAATATTGGTAATTTGGATATAAATTTATATAATAATAATCAAGATAAACATGCACTGTACCTTTTGGAACGACAAAATAAGGAAACTTGGGAAGGAAAAGTGGCTCTTCTTTATCCATCGGATGTGACTTATAGTTTTAATGATAATAGCTTCTTGGAATCAAATATTTGGTTTTGGAGTTTAAGATATACATCCAGTAGTGTAGGTTTCGCTGGAGTAGATGTTCTAGTAAATTCAAAAGTTAATCTTGGCCCAGATTCCATAGCTGTCCAACATTATGTTTACCCAACTCTCTATCTCAAATCAAATGTTAAAATTATAAATAATCAAAATGACGGAAGCAAAGAACATCCATATGAGCTCATACAAATAATGATTTAAATTTAATTAGCTAAAATTGAATTACAATAACAAATAAGGCAAAAAACACTTGAAAAGTGACGTATACCTCTGTTATAACCCGAGTTTCGTACTTGTTAAAGTAAAAAATCACCCTTTAGTCCTTTATTTATAAGGCTTTATAGTGAT
>CANRDF010000057.1 GCA_947629255.1 uncultured Bacilli bacterium | reverse complement strand
GCAGTTTTAAAAATGGTCGAAATATGTTATATTTATAGTGAAAGGATAATTTGTATGCAAACAAGGGTAGATAAATATAAGATGGAAGAATCTTCCCTTCCACCAAAAAGAAGCGCGAAAAATGTAAGTCTTTATGAAGAAATCAAGAAGAGTGAACTTGATAATTTTAATATTGGCAGTAATGCGAAAGTGATCGCGGATAATGATGCTCATATGGATATTGAAAAAATAAAAGAAATCTTAGAAAAAAATTATCAAGAAGTGCCAAAACAAAGAAGTATGAAATTTGAAATGCCTGAAGAGGAAGAATTACCTACTTTAGAAGAAACAAAAGAATATGATATTAATGCAATTTTAGATCAAGCTCGAGAAGAAAAAGAAACGGATTATCAAAAAGAACGTTTAAAAAAGATTCGTGATACACAGTATGACATTTTAAAAAATTTAGAGTTAGAAGCAAAACAAAAAGAATCGGCTAGTGATAAGACAAAAGAAGAATTACTTGAACTTATTAATACGATCAATATTAATGAAGCCCAAAGTAAGAATGGGAAGAAATTAAAAGATATTTTGGAAGATGAAGAAGCAGAAGAAACGGATGAAATGGATCCTCTTGATATTTTGACTGAATTAAAAGGGGACGATGGCACGATTGTTGCAGGTGCTAAAGAATTTACGGATGAACTGCAAAAGTTTGAAGTGGATAGCTTAGAACTTAAAATGAAAAATCGTCAAAGTGAAGAACAAAACGATGAGGATGAAGATGACACAGACAGTAGTTTAGATGATTCTATTGAAGTTACAAAAATTGGAGCTTTAGAAAAAACGATGGAAGAAACTTCTGATGATATGTTTGATTCTTCTGAGACATTTACTTCTAAAGATTTTGCTGACATTGATACGGATGACAAAGGAAGCATTGTGATTAAAATTTTAATTGTTGTTGTATTTATTGCTATTGTTGCTGGTTTAGTTATATTCTTAAATGATTTTTTAAACCTTGGTTGGTTTTAGTTGTATCTAACATGGATACAATTTTTTAATGAGTTATGGTTTCTCGATTAAATTCAGGAAGTGAATAATATTTTGTTGTAATGTCATTTTTTTGTTCTTACACCTTAATCATAAATATGTTTTTCTTTCATAAATAATAGTATGAAAAGTAAAACTACTTTTAAAAAATATAGAAAAAAAGAATCTTCATTAAAATTAGGAATCATTATTTTATCTGTTTTATTTCTAGTTTTTTTCATGTTTTCATGGTTTAGTAAAAAAGCAAGTCCAAAAATGATTCATTTAGCTCAGTTAAATTTAGAAAGATATATTGCTCATGTTACTTCTGATTTTAAAATTTTAATAGAAAAAAATTATTCAGATCAGTTCTTAAATATTACTGAAAATGAAAAGGGAGAAATTACTTCAATTGATTACAATATGTCTAAAATTTATGAAATGGCAGAAGAGTTTACAAATTCTTTAGAAAAAAACTTAGGTGAATTTAAAAGTTCTAATCCTTATGTTCAAGAAGAAATACCTATGGAGGATACCATTTTATTATTTTATCCTGTTGGTGTTGTAAGTAACTCGGTATTTCTTGCCAATTTAGGCCCTAAAATACCCGTAGCTATACAGTTTATGGATTCCATTTTTTCTAGTGTTAAAACAAGAGCCAAAGATTATGGAATTAATAATGCTTTACTTGAAGTTTACTTAGAAGTTAATATTCATTATGAAATTTTAACACCTGTGACATTTGAAGAAAATACCTTTACTTATGAGCTTTTGCTTGATACAAAAGTGATAGAAGGGTCTGTTCCAAATCTCTATAGTGATTATTTAGAATCAAGAAGTGCATTTTTTGATATTTCCTTTCCTTCAGTTTTGTGATATGATTGTACTAGGGTGAATAGGGTATGATGGGGAAACCATTTATAAATCAAGCAGTATCTAAAGCAATTGAAAACTATTTGAAATATAAGGGAAAACTTGAAGAACCAATTTTTTCAACATTTCCTGTTTTTGTGATACGTACACTTATTTATATTTATGGAGAATTGGACATTATTAATCCCTATATTACTCAAAATGAGCATAATATGGGTGGATTTGATAGTAATTTAGCTAAGTATGGATTCTCAATTGAAAAAATTCAAGATTTTAAGAATCAGTTTTTAGTTTATGAACAAGAGTTGTCTGTCAATAAAATTCCTAACAATGGATTTTTAAAAATCGAAAAATATTTAATAGACATGTATTTTTGCAAACAAAAGACGATGCATACATCTATTGAATTACAAGAGGAATTCAAAACTTATCTATATTTACCAGAAAATCAAAACTCATTTATTCAAGAAGAACTCAATCGAGTTGTATTAGATAAAAGTGAACTTCTTTTATATTTTAATAGTATAGCTTTTGAGGCTAACCACAATTTTAGTGTTGAAGAATTAAGAAGAAACACTTTAATTCCAGAAGCATATACTTTACTAGGATATTCAATAGACCAAATTAATACTTTAAGTGATGTGGATTTAAGAAATATCAATGCTCAAATTTATGCTTATTTTCATGTTAATGCAAATTTACCAGATCGAGATGATTATCTTCAAAAAGCTATTAACTATTATAAAAAGTATGGAAATCGGGTTACCAGTGGAAATGGATATGTGGACTTTTTGTTATTTGCAAGTGTTTTTACAACGGCAGTCTTTATCTTGTTACTAGTATTATTTAATAGATAGAGGGAAGTTATGGAAACAATCAATTTAGAAAATGATATTTATGAAGTTGTAAAAAATGTAAAAGAGGGGTTTGATAGAGAAGAACTAGAAAAGAAATATACTGATTATTTTAAGGATTTTGATTATATTGTTGGTGATTGGGCTTATGGAAAATTAAGGCTAAAAGGATTCAATGATAAAACAAATCGAAACTTTAAACCTTTCAATGATATTTCTAAAGTAGAGGATTACATTCAATCTAATTGTGCATATGAATGTCGTTATTTTATTTTGAAAAAACAAAAATAAAATTTTGGAAATAATTTCCAATTTTTTTAAGATTTAAATTCTCATAATACAAATAGGTGAGATGGGAATGCGTAAATATATATTTGTAATGGGAATCATTTTACTTTCTTTAATTCTTGTTTCGATTGAACCTACTTATGGTTTAGAAGAAGAAAATCAAAATTTTACTTATCAAAATAGTAATGACTTATTTGATACGATTTTAAAAGAAAGAATCACAAATATTTCTATGATTTGTTCTTATGATTATTGTGATATTTTTCATTCTAATAATTTAGAAAAGGGAATTGAAAATTATAAAGAAAATTATTTAGAGTATTTAAAAACTAAAACAACAGAAGAAAATGCTATTTCTACAATATTAAAAGGATTTCCGATTACTAAAATAACTTTTGATGAAAAAGATGAAGCTTCTTATTCTTGAACTTCATCTTTTAATGTTTCGATGTCTTTTGTGGATAATTCAGTTATTTCTGAAATATCAGAGATGTTATATCCTTTTGTTAGCATCTTTTTAGCCACTTCTTTTTGATTATCAAGCACACCATCTTCGAAACGTTCTTCCCCAATTTGTCTTTGTAAGGCTTCTTCATCGTAGTAGAGTATTAAGTCTAAATCGTTTACAAGTTGGTTTGCTTCTTTCCTTATACTACCCATCATTTTGTCTCCTTCATATAATTCATCCAGTTTTTCTTCGTCTGAACATACAAATAAATAAAGTAATTTCTCTAATTCATTCGCTTTTCTAATATTATTATAACCCAATTTTCTTAAATAATCTAGATTAATATCGATTATATGTAGACCTAGATTTCGAGATTTATGAGTTCTTGTTTCCATCATTTTACTCGTATAAAGAAAATCATTATCGCCGAAATAATCGAAATTATTTAAGTTTACTTGATAAACTGGTTTTAAATTCTTATACTCTTTGCTACTTTTAAGTTGTCTTAAATAAAGAGTAATCGTATAAGATGCGTTTTTCACATCTAAAGTATCAGATTTTCCTTTATTGATTTCAAAAGAAACAAAGTATTCATCAGATTCAAATGCAATATCAAGTTTACTATCTACGATATTTGCATTCATACCAGCATTTGGATGAATTAAATGAAAACCTTTTTTTAGATTATCATAAGGAATATGAGTTGCTAAAGAAATAATTTTTAATAAGTATTCTTGAGAAGCCTCAGAACCACTTGAAAATATTTTTTTAGCAACTTTGTCACTCAAAAGAGAGTAATTTTCTCCTGTCGCCGTTGTCATAAGGTACTCCTTTCTAATCTCGCCTAATTTAGGCAAGACAGTTTGCTATTATACATAAGGGGCATGTCAAAACTTGTCGAACGATGTCACACATCAATCACATGACACCACCAAACAAAAAACATATCTTTTACGAACAAACATATGCTATATTATTTATGCATATAATTTTTTATTTTTGTGGTAAAATAATGAACGATGTAATGAGGTGTGAACATGGATAAAATTATTGTAAAAGGTGCAAGAGAAAATAATTTAAAAAATGTGGATATTGAACTTCCTAAAAATAAATTAATTGTTATGACAGGTGTTTCTGGTTCTGGAAAGAGTAGTCTTGCTTTTGATACTATTTTTGCAGAAGGACAACGAAGATATGTCGAAAGCTTATCGGCTTATGCAAGACAGTTTATTGGGAATACCGAGAAACCTGATGTGGATAGTATTGAAGGGTTATCACCTAGTATTTCCATTGACCAAAAGACTACGAATAAAAATCCACGTAGTACAGTAGGAACGATTACTGAGATTTATGATTTTTTAAGACTTTTATTTGCAAGAATTGGTGTTCCATATTGTCCTAATCATCATATTCCTATTAAAAGTCAAAGTATTGAAGAAATGACAAATAAAGTGATGGAGTTTGAAGAGGGAACGAAGTTAGAAATTCTAGCCCCTGTTGTCCATGGAGAAAAAGGAACTCATAAAGACTTATTTGATGACTTAAGAAAAGAAGGTTATTCTAGAGTTAGAGTGAATGGTGAAATCTATTCTTTAGATGATGAAATTACTTTAGAAAAAAATAAAAAAGATAATATTGATGTTGTCGTGGATCGAGTTGTGGTCAAAGAAAGTGAAAGAGGAAGAATCTTTGAATCGATTGAAACGAGTACTCATTTAGCCAATGGTAAAGTCGTTCTTCATATTATTGGGGGAGAAGAAATTGTGATGAGTGAGCATTATGCTTGTATTCATTGTAATTATTCAATTCCCGAATTAGAACCAAGATTATTTTCTTTTAATAGCCCTTATGGAGCTTGTCCAGATTGTAAAGGGCTTGGAACAAAACTAAAAATTAGTGAAGATTTAATTATTCCAAATAAAGAAAAATCTTTAAATCAAAATGCTTTACTAGGGTATACGATTGAAAATAATGTTCATCGGACAACGATTGAAGCTGTGTGTGAAAAATATGGCATTGATATGAATGTTCCTGTGAAAGAAATACCAAAAGATAAGTTAGATATTTTGTTATATGGTTCAAATGAACCGATTGAAATTAAGTATGTTGCTAAAAATGGAAATGTTCGATTCATGAATGATTATTTTGAAGGGGCAATTCCAAACTTAGAGAGAAGACATTTAGAAACAACGAGCGCTTGGACAAGAGAATGGCTTGAGATGTTTATGGTCGAAACCGATTGTTCGACTTGTCATGGGACTAGACTACAAGATAGTGTGTTATCAATTTATATCAATAATAAAAACATTTATGATATGACAACGATGAGTATCAGAGAACTTAGAGATTTCTTGAGAACTTTAAAGCTCACTCCTGAAGAAGAAAATATTAGTCGATTACTTTTAACGGAGATTGATAATCGTTTAAGTTTTTTAGTGAATGTTGGTCTTGAATACTTAACTCTTCATCGTCCCGCAGGTTCTTTATCAGGTGGAGAGTCCCAGAGAATTCGTTTGGCTACTCAAATCGGAAGTAAATTATCAGGTGTTTTATATGTCTTAGATGAACCTAGTATTGGTCTTCATCAAAAAGATAATGAAAAACTTATACGTTCCTTGGAAGAAATGCGTGATTTAGGAAATACGTTAATTGTTGTGGAACATGATGAAGATACCATGAGAGCGGCAGATTACTTAGTCGATATTGGTCCAGGTGCTGGTGAAGAGGGTGGAACAGTTGTCGCGGCTGGAACTCCAGAAGAAGTTATGAAGAATAAAAATAGTTTAACTGGAAGATACCTTGCTGGCTTAGAAAAAATCGAAGTTCCTAAAAAACGTCGTAAGGGAAATGGCAATTTCTTAGAAGTCGTGAAAGCAGAAGAACATAACTTAAAAAAAATCAATGTAAAATTCCCATTAGGAAAATTTATCTGTGTGACAGGAGTCTCTGGTTCTGGAAAAAGTTCTTTAGTCAATGAGATTTTGTATAAAACACTTGCGAAAGAAATTTATCATTCTAAAGACTTACCTGGAAAATGCAAAGAAGTGAAGGGACTAGAAAACGTCGATAAAGTTGTTATGATTAGTCAAGATGCGATTGGAAGAACACCAAGAAGTAATCCAGCTACTTATGTAGGAGTTTTTGATGATATCAGAGATTTATATGCAACAACAAAAGAAAGTAAAATGCATGGGTATGATAAAGGAAGATTCTCTTTCAACGTTAAAGGCGGAAGGTGCGAAGCCTGTTGGGGAGATGGAGTTAAAAAAATTGAAATGCATTTTTTACCAGATGTTTATGTTCCTTGTGATGTTTGTCATGGAAAACGATACAATAAAGAAACGTTAGAAATTAAATTTAAAGGCAAAAATATCAGTGAAGTTTTAGATATGCGTGTGAGTGAAGCTGTAAAATTTTTTGAAAATGTTCCAAAAATTAAAAGAAAACTTGATGTTTTAATGGATGTTGGACTTACTTATATTACTTTAGGTCAAAGTGCTCCAACATTATCTGGAGGAGAAGCAGGAAGAGTGAAACTTGCCAAAGAACTTCAAAAGAAAGCGACGGGAAAAAGTGTGTTTATCTTAGATGAGCCAACCACAGGACTTCATACCGAAGATATTAAAAAGTTACTTGCTATTTTAAATCGAATTGTCGACAATGGAGATACGGTGATTGTCATTGAACATAACTTAGATGTCATTAAAGTCGCTGATTACATTATTGATTTAGGTCCAGATGGTGGAATAGGTGGAGGAACTGTTGTCGCGACGGGAACTCCAGAAGAAGTAAGTAAATGTGAGAATTCTTACACAGGAGAATGGTTAAAGAAAGTGTTAAAAAAATAAGAAAAATCTTAAATAGGTTTTTCTTTTCATTATATTAATTGATCACCTTGATAACAATTCCTTTTTTTCATTTCTTTATCAATATCATTTAATACACAAAATTTTTTTAATAACCATTCTGGTTCAATTAAATCTTCTTTGGTTGGATCACCAGTAATACGATGAATCACAATTTTGGGATTTAAATATTCAAGTTGATCACAAACAATATCAATATATTCTTCTTTGGTTAAGACATGAAAATGTTCTTTTTCATAGATTTTGGCTAAAGGGGTATCTTTTAAAATATGTAACATATGAATCTTTATTCCATCAATATTTAAATCATTTAAGTATTTTGCGGTTTCTATCATCATTTCTTTGGTTTCATAAGGAAGTCCATTAATAATGTGGACAACAACATTGATATTTCTTTTTTTAAGTTCTTTTACACAATCTTCAAAATTTTGTAAAGTATGTCCTCGATGAATATATTTTAAAGTTTCTTCATGCATGGATTGTAAACCAAGCTCAATTGTTAAAAATGTTTTTTGATTTAATTCTTCTAAATAATCATAGATTTCTTTTGAAAAGCAATCACTTCTTGTAGCAATGGATAAACCAACCACATTAGGAATCTTTAAAATAGGTTCATAAACTTCTTTTAATTTTTCTAAAGGAGCATAGGTATTGCTTCCTGCTTGAAAATAACCAATATAATAACTATCTGGCCATTTTTGTTCCATCATTTCTTTTACTTTTTGAAATTGAGTGAGTAAATCATCTTCTTTTTTGCCCGCAAAATCACCACTTTGATGAGAACAATAAATACATCCTTCGTGTCCTGTATAATTTGGACAAGAAAAACCAGCATTTAAACTGACCTTAAATACTTTTTTACCAAATTTTGTTTTAAAAAAATAATTTAATGTATGATATCTTTTATTATCTAAAGAATAGGGGAATGTGTTCATAAGTGACCTCCTTCTTCGTATTATAGCACAGAATAGGAAAGAAGACATGACGGATTCTAAATTTATCGGAAATGAGCAATGTTGATTAAAATGATGGAGAAGCAATAGAATGAAGTAGAAACGAC
>CANRDF010000056.1 GCA_947629255.1 uncultured Bacilli bacterium | reverse complement strand
AAATACAAACCCCTATAATTATTAAACTTTTTTTCTTTCTTTCCATAATAAAAGACCTACTTTCTATCCTATAGGTCCATTCTATCATACCCCCCCCCCTAGTTTGTCAAGGGGTATTTTGTGTTTTTACACAAATTTTACTGTAGATTAACACTAATTTGTTTTTTCTAATTTCGCTAATACAGCTTTTGTTGCATCAATCACTTTTTGTCTTACAGCATCCGCAGCTTCTTCTAAAACAGGTTCTCCTTTGTCTTTGACATAACTTACTAAATCTTTTGCACTCTTTTGAATTTCTTTTGCCTTGTCTTTGGCAATCTTAAGAACTTTTTCTTTATCTAAATCTTTTAATGCATTTTCAATCTCTTCTGTTTTCGTTACAACATATTCTCTTACATCATCTAAATCCATTTCTTTTGCTTTATTTACTAATTCATCCATTTTAGCTTTTAAATCTGCTCTTGTTTCCTTTCCACTTTTAGGTGCGAATAACACTCCTAATCCTGCTCCAATCGCAACGCCTCCAAGTAATGCTCCTGCGGTTCTTTTCTTCATAATTCTTCATTCCTTTCAATAACTCTATTATACACAGAATTTATAGCTTTATCACATTTTTTTAGTTACTTTACATCTTGCTTTACATGATGCATACTTCGGTAAAAGAAAATTCCAAAAGATAAAATACAAAGACTTAATAAAAAACCACCAAGAATATCACTCATATAATGAACTCCTAAATAAACACGACTCATACCAATCGATAGAATAAGAAAAGTAAAAAAAATGGTTCCCAATATTTTCAAACTTTTTTTACAATTTGTTTGCCATAAAAAATAAATACATAAACCATAAAACATTGTTGAAGCCATCATATGCCCACTTGGAAAAGAGTATCCTGTTTCTTCAATCATTCGAAGTTCCATGGGTCTTGGTCTTCCAAAAAACCATTTTAAGATTGTATTCAATAAAACTTCTAAGATCATCATAGATGTTAAAAATTTCCAATGACTTTTATTTTTAAATAAGAAAAAAGAGATCAGTACAATAGGAATTAAAAATTTTGCTTCCCCAAACATGGTACAAAACAAAAAATAATTCGTGTGTTTTAAATTTAAAATCCAGGTATAACTTGGCATATCAAAAAAAATGGTATTTCCATTCACAATAAAAATGGTTAAAAAGAAAAATAAGAAAAAACAAACAATTGAAATATATAAATAATAAATTGCTTTCATATTTTAAACACCTAATACATTATATCAAAAAAAAATAGAAAAATTTGATTTTCGACAAAAGTTTTTATTTTTTTCTATATTGTTTGAATAAGAAAAGTCCGAATACTTAATTTCGAACTCTTATTCATCAAATAATCTTTTAAAAATTTCTTTATATTCTTTGACATAAACAATTTCTAGGGAACTTACAATTTCTTTTGGAACTTGTTTTACATCCACTTTATTTGCTAAAGGAAGAAAAATGGTTTTGACATTTCGATTATAAGCCCCGATGATTTTTTCTTTCACACCACTTACAGGAAGAACTTCTCCTCTTAGAGACATTTCTCCACTCATCGCAATGGAAGTGGAAACTTTCTTTTTCTTAAGTAAGCTGATAAGAGATGTTGTAATCGCGACACCGGCACTTGGTCCATCTTTTAAAGTTGCACCTTCTAAAGCATGAATATGAATATCCGAATGTTCAAATACATCTGTATCAATTTGAAATTCTTTGGCATTGACTTTTAAAAAGCTTAAAACAACGTCCATTGATTCTTTCATGACTTCACCTAAATGTCCTGTAAAATGATACTCCCCTTTTCCTTTAAAGATTGCTGTTTCAATGGGAAGCACTGTGCCTCCTAAACCTGTCACAGCAAGACCTTTTACTAAACCAAACGTTTCTACTTTTGGCTCTGTATCGGATACAGCAATTTTTTCTTCTAATAATTTATTGATCTCTTTGATGTCTAAAATTTCTTTTAAATTTTCTTTATTTTTGGTACTTAACAAAATTGATTTTCGATAAATATCTTCTAATTTTCTTCTTAAGTCCCGAACACCAGCTTCATCTGTATAATTTAAAATAATATATTTTAAAGCGTCTTCTTCTATTTGTAGTTCTTTATCTTCTACATGAAAATCTAGACGAAGTAAAGGCAAAATATAATTTTTGGCTAACGTTACTTTATCTAAAATACTATAACTTGAAATTTCAATTACTTCTAAACGGTCTTTTAGTTCCACTGGAATATCTTCTAAATGGTTAGCAGTAAGTAAAAATAAGACATGACTTAAATCAAAAGGTTCTTCTAGGTATTGGTCTACAAAAGAATGATTTAAATTAGGGTCTAAAATGTCTAATAATACGCTTGCTGGATCTCCTTTATAATCTTTTACCATTTTATCTACTTCATCAATTAAAATTAATGGATTTTTAGAACCACATTTTTGTAAAGCCGTCACGATTCGTCCTGGTGAACTTCCTAAATAAGTTCTTCGATGACCAATTAACTCTGCTGAATCATTTAATCCTCCCACACTAATCTTATAGAAGTTTCGATGAAGAGCCTTCGCAATCGAGAATGCTATCGTACTTTTTCCAACACCAGGAGGTCCGACTAAACAAAGAATTGGTGCTTGTAACATTGGATTTCTACTCTTCATTGCTGCATACTCTGAAATTCTTTCTTTGACATTTTTTAAACCAAAGTGAGATTTGTTAAGTGTTTTTTCAATACTTTTTAAATCTTCACATTCAACGGTTTCATCATTCCATGGTAAAGAAAAGATTAAGTCTAAATAATTTCGAACAAAGGAAATGTCAGGACTGGATTCTGTTAACATTTCATACTTTTTGATTTCTTTTTCAATTTTTGTTCGAGTGGAATAAGGAATTTCTAAATGTTCAAGTTGCTCTCTGTATTCTTCTATTTCACTTTTTCGTTGGTCCTCTTCTCCTAACTCTTTTTGAAGTTCTTTGATTTGCGTGCGAATGTAATAACTTTTTTCACTTTCTGTTAATCCTTGTTCCATTCTAGCATGAATCTCTTTTTCTAATTTTACAATATTCAATTGAGTGACTAATTCATCTATTAATTTTTGAGCTCGTAAAAGAACACTTTTTTCTTCTAAAAATTCTTGTTTTATCTCTTGGGTAATTGGTAGAAGGCCCATAATATAATCCACATATTCTTCAAAGGAATAGGTAGAAAGCTCATTTTCTTTATCATTAGCTACAGTAACATATTTGCAGTAACGATTAAAAAGACGTTTGATTTCTTTTTGATAAGAATGTTTTTGATCTTCGGCAATTTCTTCACTTTTTAAAGAAAGATAATGACATTCTAAGATGAAAGAGTTTTCCAAAGAACGAATATACTCTTGAATTTTGACCCTTTTGATTCCTTCTAAAGTCACACGAACATGGTCTTCCTCTAAAGAGATTTGTTTTACGATTTTTACAGTGACAGCTATAAGAGGTAAATCTTCAATATCTGGGTCTTCTTCTAATTGATTTTTAGGAGAAACAATGATCACTTCTCCATGGTATGTTTGGATACTTTTCTTTAATATTTCTAAAGAAATGGGTGATGTGATTTCTAAAATTTGCGTTTGTTTCGGAAGGATCGTGAATTCTTTTAAAATGAGAACTGGTAATGTTTTAGCCATATTGTCACTTCCCTTCACAATTGTTTTTTATTATAGAGGTGGAACGGTTTTTTGTAAAGACTTTTTTACAAAAAATTGACAAAAATTTCGAGAAAAAATTTTGATTTTTGGAAGACAAGAAAAAATCTAGATTTCTCTAGATTAGTTGTTCTCTTGTAAGAATTTTAAAGTTTTTCTCATTTTAGAATCGTATTTTAAAACTTCCATACTTCCATAAGCATTTAATAATTCATCTTTGGAAATTCCATAATTCTTAGCCATTTCTTCCGCATCTTTATCTGCTTCTTCATCTGTGACTTCAATACTCTCTGCCTCAGCAACACCTTCTAGTAGATAACGTGCTTTAATTCTTTTGATGGCTTCTGGTTCCATATTTTTATGCATGTCTTCTTCCGTTGTTCCTGTAAACTGAAAATATTGTTCTAATTTTAAACCTTGCATCTTTAATTGTTCTTCAAATTGATGCATCATACGATGAATTTCATCATGGATAATCTCATCAGGAATTTCAACTTTCATTGTTTCCGTTGCTTTGGCAATCACATTATCTAAAAATTCATCATCTAATTCTTTTTGTTTTTGATCTTCTAAAACTTTTTTGATTTCTTCTCTAAGTTCTTTTTCATTTGTTACTTTATCATAACCTAAATCTTCAAAGAAAGCTTCATCAATTTCTGGTAAAATTCTTGTTTTAATTTCATTTAAAGTTACATGGAAGATAACGTCTTTACCTGCTACTTCAGGATCATACTCCGTTGGGAATTTTAAGTTTAAATCTCTTGTTTCCCCATTTTTCATTCCGACAAGTCCTTCTTCAAAACCTGGAATAAAAGTATTGGAACCAATTTCTAATGGATAATTTTCTCCACATGCCTTATCAAAAATTTGTCCATCAATTTCTCCTTTAAAATCAATGACTGCTGTATCACCGTTTTCAACGGTTCCTTCTTCTTTTTCACGAATTTCAGCAAAGTTTTCTCTTAAATGTTCAATTTCATGTTCAATTTCTTCTTCTGTAACTTCTACTTTACCCTTTTTAATTTTTAAATTTTTGTATTCTCCTAATTTTACATCAGGTTTACCAATAAACGTAAATTCGATAGTTACAGAATCACGGTCAATATGAGGAATATCCATAGAAGGTTGGACTTGAGGTTCTACAGTTTTTTTCTCAAATGCTTCTTTATAAGCATCATCTAAAACTTCATCAACTGCATCTTGATATAAAGACTCAATTCCAAATTTTTGAATATACATTTCTTTTGGAACCATTCCTTTACGGAAACCATCGACAGGTCTTTTCTTGACATTTTTCTTAAAAGATTTATCTAATGCTTTTTCCCATTTTTCCCCTTCTATTTTAATTGTTATTTTTTCTGTATTTTTTGCCACAAAAAACACTTCCTTTCACGTAGATATATTATACTTTAGAATACTCTATTTTGCAAACATTTTTTCATTCAAAATTCCCCATTTCCTTTTGTAAGGAACGTTCTAATCTTTGGACTCGTTTTCTCAGTTCTTCTTTATCTAATAAATTCTTCATTAATTAAAGAATTATCGTTCAATATAACACGACAACCAGATAAATCAGCTTTTTTCTTTATATAACCTATTCCTTCCAAACTTATTTTATTCAAGTTAATGAAAGCGTTGGTTCCTTTTAAATTGGCTCCAAAAATGATTAAATCGGAAAAATCAATATCAGATAAATCTATATTCGAAAAATCGGCATTTGCAAAACTATGGTATACTGCATTTCTTATTCCAATCACTTTAATAATCACATCTTTTTTGGCCCCATAACACTCTAAGAGTTTTTTTGAATTATCATGCACCACATTGTAACTAGTATAAAGATACCATAAATGACAATCATCTTTTGTTCTGTCAACAAAACATCCTTCTAAACATATACGAAGATCGTGTTTTACGGCAATAACTTCGGTTGGAATGATATATGCGTTTGTATTTTTTAAATTAGCATGACTAATGCTGACACCAGAAAAATCAGCATCAAATAAATCAAGTCCTTCTAAATTAGTCTCCCTTAAACTTCTTACTAATACTTTTTGAGGGTCTATATGAGCATTGGTTCCTTTTAGATTACACCCTTCTATATTACAACCCGTAAAATCTTGTTCACTTAAGTCTAAACCTTCCAGATTGGTATGATATAAACTTTGTGCAGCAATCGTTTGAGGATTAATATGTGCTCTTGTATTTCTTAAATCACATCGAGCAATCCTTACATCCGTAAAATCTACGGTTGATAAATCAATACCTCTTAAATCCTGATCACTAAAATCTTTGTCTTTCGCTTTTTCATATCCTATTTTTCTAATAACATCAACTCTTGCCTTTCCTAAATATGCATAAGAATCTATCTGATAATAAGCTTGTTTCACTTTCTTCCAAAATGATGTATAAAAAGGACTTTTCTCTTCCCTTACTTCCACTTTTGTTTCTTTTTCTTCGATAGAGATGATTTCTTGTTTTGGTGAAATGAGATAGTTTTCTAAAAGAGTTTCTAAAGTATAATTTTCTAAATGTTCTGGTAAAGAAATGAAACTTGATGTTCCATAACTTTGAATACTCTCAATGAGATAAGGAAATTTTTTTAAATCTTGATAGTAACTTACATATTCTTCTTTTTCTTCTTGATAATCTTTCATAATTTTTTTAAGAAGCAAATTGTGAAAACGCATATAAATCTCTTTTTGAAGATTCATATCCCCAAAAGTTAAAACTATTTTTTCTAATTTGCTCTCAATTTCGTAAAATTTATCTAAACTCACATCTAAATTCCAATCTTCTGTTAAATGAATCAAATCTAAAAATAAGATATATATTTCTAAATCCATTTCTAGTTTCATAAGTTCTACAGATAATTCGGTTTCTGGATTTGCATAAGAATTTAAAACAAAACTTTCTTCTTTTTGTTCTTGTTCTTTCTTTAATTTATAACTCGAAATCAATAAATCTAATTTTTTACTTTCCTTTTCGAGGGAAACAGAATATGCTTTTAATTCTTCTATTACTTTTTTTAAATATTCTACTTTATTGATATTTTCCATCTGAAGCATACGAAAACCTCCCTGCCAGCTTTATTATAGCAAAGAAGAATCTATTTTTAAACAAAAAAGCGAAAGAAATTTAATCTTCCGTTTTTTCCTTTTTGCGAATTACAAATTCGTCATTTTGGACATCAATCTCTAAAGTTTCTCCAACAGATAAGTCAGATGAAAGTAGGGCATGGGCAATTAAAGATTCAATATTTTTGGTCACATATCGTTTAATTGGTCTTGCTCCAAACTCTGGGTCAAAAGATTCTTCAATGATTTTGTCTTTGGCACTCTTGGTTAATGTTAAATGAATTAAATTTGCATCTAATCTTTTTTGAAGTTCACCAATCAGTTTGTCTAATATCTCACCTACTACTTCTTTCTTTAAAGAAGAGAACACGATAATTTCATCAATTCGGTTAATAAACTCTGGACGGAAGTGGTTTCGTAATTCAGCCATGACTTTTTCTTTCGCATGTTCATCATTTTCTAAAATCGATTCACTTCCTAAGTTACTTGTCATGATAATAATGGTGTTTTTAAAATCAACTGTTCTTCCTTGACTATCGGTAAGTCTTCCATCATCTAAAATTTGAAGTAAAATGTTAAAGACATCTTTGTGAGCTTTTTCTATTTCATCAAATAAAACAATGCTATATGGGTTTCTTCGAACCGCTTCCGTTAGAACTCCACCTTCGTCATAACCAACATATCCTGGAGGAGCACCAATAAGACGAGAAACATTAAATGCTTCCATATATTCGGAACAGTCAATTCGTATCATGTGTCTTTCATCGTCAAATAATTCATAAGCTAAGCTTCGAGCCACTTCTGTTTTACCGACTCCTGTAGGTCCTAGGAAAATGAATGATCCAATTGGTCTATTCGGGTCTTTAATTCCACTTCTTGCTCTGATAATTGCTTCACTTACTAAATCGAGAGCTTCATCTTGGCCTTTCACTCTTTCTTTTAATCTTGATTTTAATTGGAGTAATTTTTCTTTTTCACTGCTTACGAGTTTGGCTACAGGAATATGTGTCCAACGAGAAATAATTTCTGCGATTTTCTCATCATCGACAACATCAGATAAGATTTTACTATCTTCTTCTTTTCGTAAATCTTCAAGTTCTTTTTCAAGATTTGGAATCACTCCATGGCGAAGTCTAGCACTTGTCTCTAAATCATAGTTGTTTTCAGCTTTTTCTAATTCGAATTTTGTTCTTTCTAGTTCTTCTTTCTTACTATTAATCGTTTCTTTAATTTTTTTCTCTTGTTCCCATTTTTGTCTTAAACTAGCTTCTTGTTCTTTTAAATTTTTAAGTTCTTCTTCAATAGTATTCATACGCGTGATAGAAATTTCATCTTTTTCTTTCTTCAAAGCTTGACGTTCAATTTCTAAAGACATAATTTTTCTTGTTAATGTATCCAACTCTACTGGAACAGAATCTAATTGCATTTTGATCGTGGCACAAGCTTCATCGACTAAATCGATTGCTTTATCTGGTAAAAAACGATCTGTAATATAACGGTCTGAAAGAGTCGCGGCAGAAACTAAAGCAGAGTCTTTAATAGATACTTTATGGAATATTTCAAAACGTTCTTTGAGTCCTCTTAAAATGGTAATCGTGTCTTCGACGGTTGGTTCACTGACTAAAACTTTTTGAAAACGTCTTTCTAAGGCTCCATCTTTTTCAATGTATTTACGGTACTCATTTAGAGTCGTCGCACCTATCACATGAATCTCACCACGGGCAAGAAGTGGTTTTAACATGTTAGATACGTCCATTGCTCCTTCTGCCCCACTTCCAACAATCATATGAATTTCATCAAT
>CANRDF010000055.1 GCA_947629255.1 uncultured Bacilli bacterium | reverse complement strand
CACCAGCAGATGAAGCAACTTTTTGAAGTGTATAATTTCCTTGCCTAGTTAACTTTCTTTGATAAAATCTTTTTTCAGCATCTGATAAAGATTCATATTCTAGCTCTGTAATTTCTTGTTTTCTTGTTTGAATGGCAAAGTAAGTTTGTCCTAAAGCAACAACTTCTTTACTTGGATCAGCATTTTGAACTATTAGATAGCATATGTATCTCGATAGTTTATAATCTTGGATGTTAACATTAGCATTATTGTTTCGCTTTGACAACTTGTTGACTTCAACAAGTTGTTCATCTACGTTAAATCCCGAGTTTTTACAAGCCACTTTTGCTTTATTTAAAACTGTTAAAAAGTTACGCCAATCACTATATTCTAATACCTTTGAAAGTTCTCTAGCATACCAAAATTCATTCCCATGTTCATCTAAATGTTTTATATTTTCAAAAGTACTATCAGTATATTTATTATTGATTCCTTTATTTACTATCTGATTTTCTTGTTTATTTACCATTAAAATCACTCCTTTTTTGCTAACATTTATTTGTTTTTTCCTCTTCCCATTCTTCTACCACTTCAAATCCTGTAGTATTATCTTTTATATCGTTTAATTTTTCAATGATTTCTCGGTGGTTTTTTTCATCATTTATATCCTTTTTTTCAGCATTTCTATTATTGTCTTTTTTTGCTTTTTCATAATAAATTTTGGTAATTACCCAACTAAAAAATGCGCCAAGAATTCCTCCTATTAAAAGGGAAATCCAATCAATATTCATTTTCTTCACCAATTTCTTTACTTTCTTCTAATAACAAATCAAAATCTGATTTATATAATTTATCTTGTGTTACTCTATATTTTTCAAATTCTGTTAATGCTTTATCACAAGCAATCTCATGTGATATTTTTCCAGCATTTTTTAAAATATCTCTATCATCAGCAAGTAAAAATTTATCTATTCTTGTTGCCCAGTCTTCCATTGTCATAGGTATGTTTCTTTTGGCTCTTGCTTCTGCTAAATCTAAGAATGCACTGACAATTAATTCTAGTTGTTCCAATTCTTTTTTGGATAAATAATTCTTAGCAATTACAACATCTGTTTCAAGTATTTTACCATTTGGAGAATTCTTCCAACTTGTTAATCCCATATGTTTTTTACTCGCATCTGCTCTATCATAAATTATTTCAGCTGCGGTTTGATGAGAAACTGCATAATGCATTTTATTTTGGACTTTTTTAAAAAAATTAATTGTTATTGGAGATTTAGGATCATAGTCAACTGCTGTAGCATATAAATCTGTTACTTTTTGATAAAATCTTCTATCGGATAATCTTATTTCTCTTATCTCAGCAAGTAATGATTCGTAGTAGTCCTCATCAAAGAATGCACCATTTTCCATTCTTTTTTTATCAATAATATATCCTTTTTTAGAAAATTCTTTTAATATATAAGTTGCCCATCTGCGAAATTGAATTGCTCTATCTGAATTTACCCGATAACCAACAGATATTACCATATCTAAATTATAATATTGAACATTTCTTTTTACCTGTCTATTTCCTTCATTTTGAACTAGTAAGAATTTCTTACTAGTTGAAGATTCACTTAATTCATAACTGTTATAAATTTCATTAATATGCATTGTTATATTATTTCTTGTTGTGTTAAATAGTTCGCCAATTGTTTTTTGTGTTAACCATAAATCGCCATCTTCAAATCGAACTTGAATTCCTGTATCATGAGTTTGTCTTTCAAAAATAATAAACTCTGCACTACTACTTCTTATCATTAAATCTTTTGCCATTTTCTTTCTCTCCTTTATCTTTACGTTTATTTAACACCGTCGGAAATTCCAACGAAAGTATTTTCACTAAGTTTTCAATGAATTTGGTCGACACTGCCGACCAAATTAGACATACTTCTTATTTTATATTTTCATCTATCCAACTTAAAAATTCTTTACTTGCATTTTTTATTTCATAACTTGAAATTTCAGCAACTTCATAATTATGTATTTTCTTTATTTCTTTTTCAATTTCATTCAATCTACTTTCTTTTGTCCTAAACTCTAATTTATATTCGATGCATTCTTCTAACTTATTATTCCACCAATATTTAGAATTTACTTTAGTCATTTGACTCCCAGCTACTAACTTTTTTTCAAGTAATGTATCTACTATATTATTTGCTATTTCTTCCTGGTCACACAATGTAATAACTATTATATATTTATCCATAATCTACTCACCTTTCACAGTATTAATGTATATTATCAAGTTTTTCTTGTACACTATTTTCTAATATTTTCTTTTCTTTTTCAAGTTCTTTTAAATTTTTCTTTTGATTGGATTGTTGACTTCAACAAGCCAATAATCTGTATTCATTTTTTAGTTTTTCACATTCTAAACCCATCGAATTCGACGGGATTAAAATTCATTTTCCATTTGAATCTCTGCTTTCTTTAAGATATTCTTGAATTATTATAATCCAACAGAAGCAGTTACCGAGGAATCCTCGATAACTATTTCCATTTTGGAAACAACTTTATTGTAAATTAATAAATTATTTTTTTCTTCTACATGATTCATTAACTATCTCCCCTCTATAAATTTTTAAATTTAGTTTGTTCATATTTTTTAATCACTCCTCTTAACTAATTACATCATACAACACAGACTTATGTTTGTCAACCGACTTTTTTTCGTTCTTTTAAATCACAAAAAAATAATCTTTTTTTACTACCAAACTGCTTGTTTTATTTTTATCTGAACTACTTGCATTTTTGAATCTTTCTATTTATAATATCTTTTTAAAGGAATGATTTACATGGAGATTACAAAAGAAATATTAGATTTTATAGAAACTTTACCTCCTACTGTAGGAGTGATTGGTTATGGTTCTGGTGTGAAACCTCAAGCTGGTTATACCGAACAAGATAAAAAACAAATTGATTTATTTATAGTTGTGCAAGATTTAAAAAGGTGGCATGAAGAAAACCAAGTTTTAAATCCAAATCATTATACATTTACAAGTCGTTTATTTTTTGAGCTTCCTACCAAATGCCAACATATGGGAACAGACATTTGCTATATTCCTTATTTAAAACATAAAAATTCTGTTTTTAAAATTGGCATTATTGAAGAGAAAGATTTATTAAATGATTTAAATGAATGGACTTCATTCTTTCTTGCGGGACGTTTTCAAAAAGATGTTTTAGTTTTAAAAAGTGATGAGAAAATAAGAGAAGCAATGGAGAGAAATCGTAAAAATGCAATGATTATTTCTTTAATACTTTTAGATGAAAAACATTTAAATGTAAAAGATTTAATTACTCAGATTGTTTCTTTATCTTACATAGGAGATCCAAGAATGCACTTTGCTGAAAATCCTGAAAAAATTCAAAATATTGTAAATGGAAGTTTTGAAGAATTAAAACAAATTTATCAAGATGAGGACTTTTATTTTATTCGTGAAAATGATTCTATTGAAATAGATTATACGGAGATCTTTGATTATGGTATTCAAGAAATGCCTAAGAATATTCAAAAGATTTTTCAAAATTTAAATACGATGAATATTAATCTTTTATCCAAAGAAGATTTGCTTTTATTGCAAAAATCTTTACTTCAGTATTTTAAATCACTTAATAAAAGATCAGGAACTTTACAAGCTATGAAAGGAATACTTACAGCAGGTCCTGTGAAGTCTTTGGAATATGGCTTAGAAAAATTAAAAAAGGCTCATAAGAAAGCAAGTTGATTTTAAACAAATATACATTTTGATAGTCTTGTAATCTAAAAAAGTTCAAAAATGCACAATATTTTAAAAATACTGTGCATTTTTACTTTTTCTCTGACATGTTTTGCACAATGACTGTGCATTTTTTTGATTTTTAATTTCATTAAACTATACAAATCGTCATACGTTTTCTTTTCCAACAAAAATACTATAAATTTTATGATAGCGATAGCTTAATTTTGCATGTGTAGAATCTTTCACTAAAATTCCTAAAGCTTCTAGTTTATCAATTAATATAGACACAGTATTTCTTGAAACTCCAGATTCTTCTTCAATTTCTTTTTTGGTAAAAACAATTTGATGCATAATCGCTGGCATAATTCTATAAATTGCATTACTACTTAATTCTTCTATTGCTTTCATATCTTCTTCATATATTTTTTGAATTCTATTAATTTTTGCAATATTACTATTACATTGTTCTATAATACATTGTAAAAAAAACTTAATAAATCCTACCATATTCCCTTTTCGACTTTCATTCAAAAACTTATGGTAGCTTGGCTTATATAATTCGATGACTTCAGAAAGAAATAAAATCGGTTCTTCATCTGTAAGTAAGGCAAGCTGTATAGGTATTAAAGCTCTGCCTAATCTTCCATTTCCATCTCTATATGCATGAATTGTTTCAAATTGTGAATGAGAAATTGCTATATTTATAAAGATTGGATCAATATATAAATTATTCATATAATCAAATAAATTGTTTAGCAATAAAGGAACATCTTCTGGAGTTGGTGGAACAAATATTGCTTCTTCCATAGTACACCCTTTTGGACCTATCCAATTTTGGATATTTCTAATTTTTCCTGGTTCTTTTTTATTACCTCTTACACTATCTAATAGTATTTTATGAATATGGTTTAAAAAATGGATATCAATTTTTTGTTGTCCGTTTAAATAATCTTTTGCATATTCAATCACTTTTTTTAAATTTTGAATTTCACTAGTATCATCCGTTTTTGGCATATATTTCAAATAATACATATCATCTTGTGAGATTTGCGTTCCCTCAATTTGAGTTGACTTTACACTTTCACTTAAAATAATAGAATCTAGAAAAAATTTTGAATCAAATTTACTATTTTTTAAATGAATCTTATACTCGCCATATTTTTGATTTGCTTCTGCAATTAAAGAGAGTAACTCTTTATCAATAGTATAGTTTATTGGTAATTTGTCAGCTTTAAATGGTTCCATAATTATCATCTCCTAAAACAACATTAACATATTTTTATTTGAAAGTAAGCAAAAAATGCACAATATTTTTAAAATACTGTGCATTTTTACTCTTTTTTGGACATATTTTGCACAATGACTGTGCATTTTTTTGATTTTTAAAATCATAGAACAAGTTTAGCTTATTCTATAATGACCTATAATTTCGTCTTTTAAACGTTCTAAAACATCTTCTTCATAATGAATTTGAAAAGGATTTGCATGATGGATGAGAAAATTAATTCCTTTTCTATTTCTTTTCTCACTTATAATACCAATATGTTTTTTAAAAACAATGATGTCTCCTCCTTGAAATTCTTCTTTGTCATAAATGTCTGTACTTAGAGAAATGGCATTTCGTTTTAAATAGGTATTTAGATTTAAAACTCTTCGAAAATCAATATTTTTATCAATCACATCAATGTCATATGCATCAGGGTTTTCTAGGACATCTTCATGAAGTAAATTCATTATGTCATAGCCTGCACCTAAAAGAGCAAACGCGACGACATCTGTACAAACGCCTAAATTATCATCAGGATACCCTACCCCATAATATTTACTTTCATATTTTGGATTGGTCGAAAGATACTTCCTTGCACTTTCTAACATATCGGTTTGATCATCTATCCCATCTTCATCTTTATCAACTTCGCTATGATAGTCTGGAATATGAAAATCTGCATTGGTATACATTTTGTGCGGGATAAGATTTAAAAAATAGCATACATAAATAAGAAGGAAAATTGAAAGAATGAGTGATGGCAAAAAAAGCCATTTCTTTTTTTGCACTTTCATCATTCCAAATGTTTCTTTTTTAAAATCTTTTTCACATATTCAAGTCCAAAAATAACCACTCCACCAAGAAGAAAATAAAGAATAGAAAAATGATTCCAAGATAAAGGCTCGACTGGAACTTCTAAAGTGGTAGGTCCCATAATAATCGCATAGATAGAACCAATCATAAGTCCTAGTATAAGATAAATCGTTTCACTTCTAAATTTTAAAAGTGCAAGTTTAATGAGACGAATAACTAAGAAAATTCCTGCTAAAACACCAAGTCCAAAAATAAGAAGAACTGGGAAGTAACTAAAGTTTAGGTGAATGAATTCTTTTATTGCATTTGTAATAGGAATATAAAGTCCAAAAATAAGTAATAAAGTGGAACCTGAAATTCCCGGTAAAACCATTGCTGAAATTGCAAGCATGGCTGCAAAGAAAATGTAGAAAATAAGTCCAATATTTAAGTTTGTAATATCCACTACAGATTCACTGGCATTCATCGGATTCAAATAAGTAATCAAAGATACTATGGCAATGCCTAAAAGTAAAAAGATAATATTTTTATATTTTCCTTTTAAAGAATCTTTCTCTTCTTTGATCATTAAAGGAAGAGCAAAAACAATAAATCCTAAAAAGACTGAACTCACATCATAAATATGAGTTTCAAATAAACTTGTAAGAACTAGAATTGCACCTAACATTCCAATAATCCAGCCAATTCCAAGTTTTAATAGATACCACAAAGCTTCTTTCTTTTTCTTGAAATTGCCATACATTAAATCATCTAAAGAATTTATAAATTTATCATAAAATCCTAATATAAAAGCAATGGTTCCTCCAGATACACCAGGAACACTATCAGCAAGAGCCATGCAAAACCCTCGAAATCCATTCACTATAAAACTCATAAACATCCTTCTTTCCTCTTATAAGTATACCATATTTATTTTAATTTTTGAAAAATTTGTTGAAAAGCAGATGGAAGCGAATATTCATGTTCTATTCTTCGTTTAGAATAAAATTTTAGATTCTTTGGTTTTTCTTTTAAAAAGATTAAATAGGCTGTCATATGCCATTCTAAATGAGAAAAAACATGTTTAAAACATCCTAAACTTTCAACACTTTTGATTTTGTACCCTTTTTGACTTAACTTTTCATAACATTCTTTGGGAGTCATTTCTATATCTTCATTGGGAAATTCATAAAGTCCTTTTAAAACACCATCTTTTCTCTTTTGTATTACATATTCACCATCAAACTGGAAAACAAAAACAGTTTTCTTTATTTTCTTACGTTCTTTTTTCAACTTTTTCTTTGGATATTCTAACATTGTTTGATGTTTAAAACTCTTACATATATCTTTGAAAGGACAATCTTTGCAATGCGGAATCCCATTTGGGATACAAACCAATGCTCCCAGTTCAATAAAGCTTTCCGTAAATTCTCTTGCACTTTCTTCTTTCATGAGACTTTTTAAAAGAGAGGTATATTCTTTTCTTACGACAGGTGTAAGTATATCTCTATCATCTTCATAAATACGGGAAAGAACACGTAAAACATTCCCGTCAATCGCGGGATAACATTTTTGATAGGCAATGGAAAGAATTGCGCCTGCTGTATAAGGTCCAATCCCAGGTAAATCTAATAAAGACTCTTCTTCCTCTGGTAAGGTCTTCATTCCAAGTTCTAAAACTCTACTTGCACATTTCTTTAAATTCTTTGCCCGACTATAATATCCTAATCCTTCCCATAATTTTAGTAAAGTATCCTCTTTTACTTTAGCTAAATCTTCCATTCTTGGAAGCTTAGCCAAAAATCTTTTATAGTACTCTTTCACCACTTCAACTCTTGTTTGTTGCAACATAATTTCGGAAATCCATATTTTATAAGGGTCACTTGTATGTCTCCATGGTAAATCTCTTTTATTTTCTTGATACCAATTTAATAATTTTTCAATCTCTAACTCATTCATAAACTCACTGATACTTATTCATAATCTGATTTAGATGATACATTTTACGATCTAACTCTTGAATATCTTTCGCATACTCTTCCATCTCTTCTTGAACTTCAACAGGAATCGCTTCTTTAAATTTATAACGTATTTTATGGTCAAGAGAGGCCCAGAAATCCATGGCAACTGTTCTTACTTGAATTTCTGCTTGAATATATTCGACATGATGTTCTAGATAAACAGGAACTAATACAATTAAATGATAACTTGAATATCCACTTTCTTTTGGATTTGAAATATAGTCTTTTCTTTCTTTAATAATAATATTTGGAGAATGACTAATTAAAGAAACAACATCGTATACATCAGAAAGAAAAGAAACAACAATACGACAACCTATAATATCACTTACATGTTTTTCAATATTTTGAATGGATGGCTCATATCCTTTACTCTCTAGTTTCTTCTTCATACTTGGCATCGTTTTTAAACGTGACTTCATATGTTCTACAGGAGTATAACCATGTTCTAATTCAAAGGCATGAAGTAATATTTCTAATTCTGTTTCTAACATTTTCATTCCATATTCATATTTTGTATAAAAATCATTAAACATTTTATCACCAACATCTATATTTTACTACTTAAGAAAAAGAAAAGTCAAATTTACACAATTTGACATATATTCATTTTATTGAACAGATAATTCGTACGGACTTCCATATTCTCCAGTACCTCCAGTAATTTTTACAGAGGGTGACAGATAAAGGGCAGGCCACACACCGCGGGAGCTGCCGACGTCGAAGAAGTCGTTGACAGACCCGCGCACAAGGAACACACTGAAGGAGCTAGACGAAACCGGCGATAACGTCCACATATACCCACTTGCTGGTTTTAACCAGTCATTTCCAGCACAATCCGTTTTATAAGGACTACTCTCCCAGTTATATAACTCTTTTGCAAAACACTTGTCTCTTCCTGTAGACCCTCCACTTGTTGCATAACCATAATCCGATGGATATGGAAGTGCAATACTTTGTTTTCCTGGATTCCATTCTGTTGGTCTATTACTATATACTGTCGCCCCTCTTTCATAACTGTACCAATGAGTTACTAATCCATTACTTGAACTTTTGTAACTTGCTGTTCCTCCCAAATTCCATATAATATCTGTTGCTATCATTCCTTGTGCAGTTGAATTTATTGAACTAGTATAATATGTTTCATTTAAGTAGGTTTGTAGGCTAGCTTTACTCCAGTCATTTACTTTACCAGAATCCCAAGCGTTAGTTCCTATACTGTCAGCTCTTATTATTTTTATTCTTTGTTGAATTCCACTTGTTGTTTTCACATTGACAAGTCCTATAATTCGCCATTTTTCTCCATTAAATGTTACATAATTATTTGGATTCGCCCCAGCATATCTTAACTCTTTCGCTGTCCATCCTGCTGGAGCAGTAGGAGTTACTTCATATAATCCATTTCCAGTAGTCACTATTTCCACATCTTTTATTACATCAGTTGCTAAACCACTTATATATATTGTTTGACTAAC
>CANRDF010000054.1 GCA_947629255.1 uncultured Bacilli bacterium | reverse complement strand
TGATTATTTTAACAAGTTAAAATAATCTATCGTTGGATTGTCGTGACTTTGTCACTTTTGTTTGACAAATCTACAATTTTGCATTTAGGGAGTCTTTTGAATTATAAACTCAATCTTTTTTTACGGTGTAGCGTATTTTTTTTAAAATATTGTTTTTTTTACTCTGTAGTTATTTGATTTAAATAAGTATGATATGTTCCGGCTTGGTTTTCTGTTGTTAAAGAAGTTCCCTTTCTTGTTAATGTGACACTTTGGGTACTACTATTGGCTCTTTTTCCATATGCTTCCCCATATTGCCAATTAAGAACTCCATATCCAAGATATATTGCTGCCTGTTGTTCAGCAGTAATAGTCGGAATTTGATTATCTAGCATGTTAAGAGTTATAGTACTTGATGCGTTTGCATTAGACCATATTCCGTAACCATTTCCATTTCCAGAAATTTTACATAAACCTTCCACCATGATATTGGCAATCCCACTACTAACTTGAAGAGCGGTACTTCCAGAAGTTTCTATATTAGAATTTTGAACCAGTAATGAATTTTGATTTCCTTCTAAAATAATTCCAAATGGTGCATAGACTTTAGAGTCTACTACTTCTGCATTAGAATTTGAATAGAGTATAATTCCAGCAGGAGTCCAAGTTGGATTTGAAACCGATATCTCGATGTTTTTAATATGTACAAAAGAATTATTTCTAGCTATAATACTATGATTAGTGCTTATAATTTTTAAATTTTCAATTTCTGTATGAGAATTACTATTAGTTGTAATTGTGCCATTTATTATTCCTTTATTCTCTTTACTAGATTTTAAATATAGAGTTCCTGAATTACTTATAGTTCCATTTTTTGTATGTCCATTTAAATCAATGGTAACTTCTTGTAAATCTGTAATTGTCATGGTACTTTGTGTTTCTTCGTCAGTTAAAAATAATATATAATTTTTAGTATTATCTATACTATTTATAGCATCAGTAGATGTTTCATAAAATCTACATGTACTATCTTTTGTGATATTACTTAAATGAATTTTATTACTTTCTTCTTTTGCAGTTATTCCATTATTACATAATAATATATTTCCTGAGGTTTCTATCGTTAATTCTTTAGATGACGTTTGTACTTGATGTTCTGTTTCATCTACTTTTACTTTATAATATTTTCTAAAATATAAATTACATTTTGTTCTTGATGTCTTCATTCCTTTTACTGTAATTGACCAATCTTCTTCATTTAAAGTAGGTTTGATAGACTCATCTTTTGCTCCTAATTCTCCACAGTAACTTTTTTCTTCATCTAAAATATATCCTTCATTTTTTTGAGGCATATCCTTTTTTATTTTCTCATCTACATAATAAGCAAAGTAAATGTCTCCTGGATCTTGGACTGTTCCTTTTATCACATTTTGATTTGTTTTTACTTCGAATATGGCAAATGTTCTATAGAGCATTACTCCATTGACTAACAAAACACAAGTTATCGTAAATATAATAATTCCAATTTGTTTGTTATTTCTTTCTTTAAATTTTTTTAGCCTCATAACAAAATCACCCTTTATATTAATATATGTTATCATAACGTTATCATTTTGTAAATATTTTTTTGGATAACATTTTGATATCATTATTTTGAGGTGAATTTTCATGAAAGCAATGGAAAATAAAACTACAACATTAATAAGAATTGAAGAAGATTTATATGAAGATATCAAATATTTAGCTTCAAAATATAATCGAAGCATTAATAAACAAATTGAATATATGTTAAAAACTATCGTAGAACAAGAAGAACTTTTAGAAGAAAGAAAAAATCAAAACATCAAAAAATGAGGATTTTATATTTTCCTCATTTTTAAGACACAGTTTGTAAATAAGTATGATACATTCCATCTTTATTGTCTGTTTTTAAAGTCGTGCCTTGTCTTGTTAATATAGCCCCTTGTATGACATTTTCAAACTTTCCATTTGCCTCTCCATATTGCCAATCAAAAAAGCCATATCCAAGATATATTGCCTGTTCTTCAGCCGTAATAATTGGAAATTGGTTATCTAAAATATCTAACGTCAAATTACCATTTGATAACCAAATTCCAAGTTTGTTTCCTTGCATTTGAGAACTTCCTTTTACTACCACATTAACATAGTTGCCTGTATTTTGAAGTGCATTACTAAAAGTACCAGTAACATTAGAATTTTGAATAATTATACTACCATTTTCGTCAATTCTAATTCCAAAAGGTGCCTCGATAGCAGAATTAATAAGATTTACATCAGTATTCTTTTTAAGAGTAAGACCTGTTGGAGTTGTGTTAGAATAAATAACGTTTATTTTAGAATTAATTATTTTTGAAGAGGAGTTATCATGTAACCAAATACAATGACCTTTTGTTTTTAATTCCATATTTTCTATTTCCATATACGACATATTATCTACCAATGTTATTAACGACTCCTCGTCTAAAATTTTTCCTGCAGATAAATTACTAGATTTTAAATATAGAGTCCCCGAATTATCTATAGTTCCGTTTTTTGTATGTCCATTTAAATCAATTGTAACTTCTTTTTCTTCTGGAATAGTCATAGTACTTTGTATACTTTCATCATTTAAAAACAAAATGTAATTTTTACTATCATTCATATTATTTATAGCCTCCGCTGATGTCCCGTAAAATTTACATGTACTATCTTTTGTAATATTACTTAAATGAATACCATCTGTCTCTTCTTTCGCAGTTATTCCATTATTACATAATAATATATTTCTTGAGGTTTCTATCGTTAATTCTTTAGATGACGTTTGTACTTGATATTCTTGTTCATCTACTTTTACTTTATAATATTTTCTAAAATATAAATTACATTTGGTTCTTGATGTCTTCATTCCTTTTACTGTAATTGACCAATCTACTTCATTTAAAGTAGGTATGATAGATTCATCTTTTGAGCCTAATTCTCCACAGTAACTTTTTTCTTCATCTAAAATATATCCTTCATTTTTTTGAGGCATATCCTTTTGTATTACATCATCTACATAATAAGCAAAATAAATATCTCCAGGGTCTTGTACAGTTCCTTTAATCACATTTTGGCTTGTTTTGACTTCAAAAATTGCAAACGTTTGATAGAGCATGACTCCACTGACTAACAAAATACAAGTTATCGTAAATATAATAATTCCAATTTGTTTGTTATCTCTTTCTTTAAACTTTTTTAGTTTCATATACTCACCTATCTTACTAGCTCATTGTACTACATTCTAATGTAGTATGTCAAGGTAGATATTTCATGATACTCTTTATTTAAAGAAGGTGTAGCTATGGACTCAACACATAATATAGTTTTTTGTTTAAAAGATGTTATGGAAAAGAACCATATGAGTAAGAGTCGATTATGCCGAATTACTGGACTTCGTTTTGAAACTATTCAAGGATATTATTTAGGTACCATTTCTAGAATTGATTTATATGTACTTTCTTTACTTTGTGAAGCATTGAATTGTAATGTAGAAGATATTATTCAGTATAAAAAAAAGAATTAATGATAATCCTAATAGTAAATGCACTTCCCAGTATCCATATCGAGTACTATATCTGGACGTAATATTTCATTATATTTTCGGTTATGAGATATACTAATAATTGTTCCAGAATAAGAAGATACAAGTTCATAAATTAAATCGAGTGCTTCTTTATCTAAATGATTCGTCACTTCATCTAGTATCAATATATTAGTTTTTTGAAGAGCAATATTTACTAAATTGACACGAGTTCTTTCTCCCGGAGACAAATTCTTATATTGTTTATCTTTATCCTCATAAGGTATATGAAATTTGTCTAATAGAATAAAGATTAATGATGGATCAACATTTTCGTTATCTTTTTTTAAATATTCTAAAATTGTACAATTCCATTCTTGATCCAATGTATCCTGTGAAATATACCCAATCTTTGCATCACTTCCAATGTAAATGTTTCCTCTTTTAGGAGGTAATTGGTTTAACAAAGTTTTTACAAAAGTGGTTTTTCCTGAACCATTTTTTCCTGATATTAAAAGTTTCGTACCAAAAGGAATTTCCAAATTTAAAACTGGAGTTTGAAAATTATCATAGCCACATACCACATTATCAATTACTATATCTTGTTTTCCTTTACCATATTCATAATTCAAGAAAAAATTAATTTTTTCTTTTTCTTCGAATTTTGAAATTTTTAAATTTTCTAACAAACGTGATAATTTAGAAATATTTGTGGTATTTGTTCTTTCTTTGGCATAGTTATTAGCAAGTTTATCATTATCGTTATTTGCTTTTTTATTTGCACCTTTATTTGCCCATTCTTTTGATTTCTGCATTTGTTTTTTAATTCTTTCTTTTTCATCTAGTTTCTTTTCATATTCTTCTAGTTCTCTTTGATACTTATGTTCTTTTTCTAATAAATAAGTAGAATATGTCATGGAAAAAACATCTATCACTCCATCATGTAATTCAAAAATTTTATTTACAATGGAATCTAAGAAAACTTCATCATGAGAAACAAGAATCATTTTTTTTGTAGATTTTTTCAAATAACTTTCTAGCCATTCTACTGCTTGTAAATCTAAATTATTTGTTGGTTCATCTAATAACATAATATCTCGATTAGATAGTAATAAATCTGCAAGCAATACTTTTATTTTTTCTCCCCCTGATAACTCATAAATAGGTGTATCTATATTTTTAGAGAAACATAATCCATTTAAAATAATGGTTAAATTTTCATTAAAATTGTATCCATCAATGGCCAAAAACTGATTTAAAATATCTCCATATTCTTCCATATTATGTTCATTTAAATTTTCTTCTAATGTTTTTAAATTTGATTCTAATTTATCAATGCCCGTACTCTGCTTAAAATATTCTAAAACAGACATCTTATCATAAATATGTGGTATTTCTTGCCTTAAATACCCCACAGATTGTCCTAAATAATTAATATTTCCATTATCATAAGGAATCTCACCTGCAAGAGTTTTTAATAAAGTTGATTTTCCACTTCCATTTACCCCTACTAAACCTACTTTATCAGAAGAATTCAAAGTAAAAGTCACATTTTTAATAATATCATTGCCATCAATACTTACATTTAAATTATTTACGTTCATTTAGAACACACCTCACATTTTATCATTTCTTTTCCATTGTTAGTGATAATTTTGAGACATAGATAGTCGATTAGCTTATACTGAAAAAACCATCTTTTCCTTTAACCTAATTTAATATTATGTTCATCGCACCATTCTCTAAATACATAATTATAATAATCAGAAGCATAATCGCGATACTCATCATATAGATCATGTTTTTTTAAACATTCATAAAATTTATCCATATAATCATAATTTCTTAAAATATAAAATAATTCTTTTCTAATTTCTTTATTATCATATATATTATGTGTAAACTCCGACATAATATTTTTATGATCAATAAATTCATAACTAGGTAAAGGATATATATTTAAAGAATCTTTACTTGGTAATTTTTCATAATCTTCTTCTGTAGGATTTTCAGGTAAAAACTCTTTTAAATAATCCCACGGATTTACTATTTCCAATGTATCCGTTTTCAAAAATACACATTCTCTATCGTGAATATCCATAAGAATATCTGCAATGGTACATTTTACTTTTTCCATATTATTTTACTCCTCTTCTAATAACCAATCTATTATATTTTTATGAATGATTCCATCTTGAGAAAAATCATATTTATCTGTGGATATGACATATTTAGGATAATTATCTTCCACTTTTTTAAATGCTCCAAATTCTCTTTCTATCACTGTTTCATCTGATAGAACATAGGCAACTTGAATATATATTTTTTCATTAAATCTTGTGGCAATAAAATCAATCTCACCATTTTCTATATTTCCTGTATTTACTTTATATCCTCTCGCGACCAATTCATTATATACTATGTTTTCTAGATATGCACCAATTTGTTCTCTTTTTCCTTCGCTTAATATATTGGTAAATCCAAGGTCAGTTAAATAATATTTATATTTTCCCGTAAGAATTCTTTTTCCTCTTAAATCAAATCGCTCTACTTTGGAAATTAAATTTGATCTTGTTAAATAATCCATATAGTTGTATAAAGTTTCTAATGAAACACTTCTCGAATCACTTTCAAAATATTTTCTTAATTTTTCTCCTGAGAATGTTTGAGAAGGAGTTGTAAGAATATACGTTACAATTCGATTTAATAAATCAATATCTTTTATATTAAATCTTTTCACAATATCTTTCATAATAATAGAATCATAAATATCTCTTAAATAAATTTTTCTAGAAGTATCATCTAGTTGCATAAATCGCTGGGGCATTCCACCCCATTTTATATAATCTTGAAATAAATCATCTAAATCTTTTTTATTATTTTTGTGTAAAAGTTCACATACCTCTTTAAAGGTAAAAGGCGTTACTCTAAAACTTACATATCGGCCTGCTATATGGGTTGCTAAATCACTTGATAATAAATCACTGTTGGAACCTGTGATAAAAACAGATGTATTTTTCGTAGCTCTCAAAGAGTTTACAACTTTTTCCCAAGACTCTACATTTTGAATCTCATCAAAAAAAATATAATATTTTTTGGTATCAGTTATTTTTTCTTTTATGTACTTATTTAATTCTTTTGGGTTTGTATATTCTTCATAGTCAAAATCTTCAAAGTTTATATATATGATATGTTTCTCGTCTATTCCATCTTCTTTTAGCTCATCCATAATTTGAGTTAAAGTGACAGATTTTCCAGAACGTCTTATACCGACTAATACTTTAATTAATTCTTGATTATAAAATGGTCTTATCTCTTTCAAATATCTTTCACGTTTTACCATAAAAATCACATTTCCTTTCTTTCTATACTCATTATAGTATAATTATGTGCATTTGTCAATTTTTTTACGGTGTGACGTAAATTTTTATAAAAATCGTTATTTTTTTACAGTATACTGTAAATTTTTAAAAAGTGAAAAATCAAGATATAAAAAAATGAGGGAACATCCCTCGATTTTTATTGCTTCTCTACTTTATCAGTAAGACTTACACTTTCTAGTTCTTTTCCTTCTATTTTTTTCTGTGGCATTTCTACTTTTGATGACTCTTCTTTTTTTGCTTGTGGTTTACTTTTGATGTTATGAAACCATTTGGTAAATATGTTCATAAACACCATAATGGCTACAATGATATAAGCAAAATCAATTGCTAATCCCCAGATAGAATTTACTGTATTATTTCCTAAAACTTCTAATATTCCATCACCGATATTTTCAATTAAGAGAAATGGAATTTTAATCGCACAGATGATAACGATTAAAACAAGTAAATCAACTATAATTTTAACATTTTCTTGAAACGTATTTTTGGACATGGCATCTACCACATTATGGATAGATTCAAATAATTCTTCTAATTTTCCATAAAAGAAACCTTTTCTTTTTGTAATTTTACTTGCATCAATTCCATGACTAAAATAGATTTCTTTTACAATCTCATCTACCTCGCCCAAACTTTTGATAGCTTCTTCTTCACTTGTCCCGCCTTCTAATTTTTGATTTATTTGATTTTCTATTTTTCTAATTTCTTCTTCTTTCGCTTCACTCGTTAAAATCGTAAGTGAATTTCTTAGATTTGAAATCAATTTTTCTTTCATTGTTCTTTCCTTTCTATTGTTACTGACTGATATAAATTTACTTTCTCACTTTTTAAATCATGGACGATTGTTACTTTGCTATTCGTCTCTTTTTCTAATTCATATTCTACCACTTTATTACTTTCTTCGCCACTCATTTTTATATCATGATTTTGTAAATGAATAAATAAATATGGTGTTTCTTTTTTTAAGAGTAATGTATCTTCATTCATGTCTGTTACAATTTCTTCAGGAATAAAATAAACTTCAGAGTCTTTTTTTAATGTTGCAATATAGGTACAATCATTTTCTCCTTGATTTTGATATGGAGCAAGAAGTCTTTTTGTTGATGTTTTTAAAATATAAGATGCTGTAATTCGTTTGTTATCTTTAAAGAAAACATTAATGTCACTTAATATGTTTGTTGGTTCTAACTCTAATACACTTTCTACTAATTTTTGAATAGATGCTAGACATTTTTCTTTATTTGAAAAGTCAATATTTTTAAAGTATTTTACTTGCATCATAATATTATTTGGATTTTGCATTCTGGTTAAAAAGGCTTCGACTGCTTTTTCAGGATTTGGATGATTTAAAATGTTTTTGGTTAAATAAGCAAAGGCAACAATAAGGTCTTGGTCTTCTTTTTTACGACTTAGGAATGCATTTTCTAAATGTTTCATCGTATCTTCAAAAGTATATTCACTTTTCACTTGTTCAATATGTTCTTCTCTAGGCTCTTCTATTTGAGGTTCTTCAATTTTTAAATTATCAAACTCGATTAAGTAATCAGCCACAGTACGAATATCTAAATCAGGAATGATTGCATATTTTTCTTCAATTCTTTTACGTTCATTTTCTTCATAATGTTCAAAAGTAACAATATTCTTTAATGTGCTTTTCTCTTCAAGTTCTTGAAGTGCAGTTTCTAATTTTTCCTTTTTACTAAAGATTCCTTTCTTTTTATATAATGGACTCTCTAACAAAGTTAATTTTTCTTTAATTAAATTCATTTCTAAAGGAAGTTTAATAATTTCATATTTGTTTTTTAATAATCCTTGGTCTAATTCTAAATTTTTGATAAAGTCTACTAAAGTATGGATACTTGTTTCTAAAACATTCTTGTCTTGTGTCTCTTGTAATACGTTTCGCCAATCTTCAATGGAAGTAGAAGAAATACTCATTTGTTCTGGATAATCTTCAATCTTTTCAAATGGTTTCTTTTCTATTTCACTCATTTTTTCATTATATTCGTTTTGTTTTTGAATATATTCATTGGTTAATTTTAATAAATTTTCATAGGTTGTGTTTTGAACTTCAATTTTTTCTTCAATAATTTTTAAAAGCAAAGAGAATGTTCTTTTTAGTTTTTTAATATAGTTTTGTTCAGAGGCTACAACTTCATCTACATTTAATTCTTCTAGAGGTTCTTCATTTTCAATGTAAATATCTGGTAGTTTTGATTTATATTCTTTTAAATCAATTTGTAATTTCTTTTTATTTTTTTTATAGTCATAATAAGTGGATAAAAATTTCTCAGCATCTTCACTTGTTCCTGGTAAATATACTCGATCTAGAGAGCCATAGAATGGATGTTTAATCGTAAAGACAATTCCTACTCCCTCTTTTCCGTCATATAAAAAAGGTTCTTTTTTGTAAGAATTGAAGCCGTATTTATGAAAGATTTTTAATA
>CANRDF010000053.1 GCA_947629255.1 uncultured Bacilli bacterium | reverse complement strand
TTAAAATATCCCATGTGATACATCTTCTTTCGTCAATTAGATTGTATCACGAATTGGTCTTGAAGTCTTATGATTTCGGGACTTTTTATTTTTTTGAATAAATTAAAAAAGAACTGAATAGAAATTATTCATTTCTACTCAGCCCCTTTTTGTTATAAAAAAATCCTTATTCAAGATACAAGTCTGCGAAAACAATTTTATTTTTATTGTGAACTGATGTCGTTGGTTAAACAAAAAGTAGATGCTCAATACTAATTGGGCAGCTACTATGTGGGCTTTATCTTTAAGGTAAACCCACTTTTTATTTTGCCTTCTTGCAAGTAGGCTTTTTTTATGCTATATTTCCATTATGAGGAGGGAAGTCTATGACAATTGGTGTTATCTGTGAATATAATCCTTTTCATAATGGACATATTTATCAAATTCAAAAAATCAAAGAGAAATATCCTGATTCGATTCTTATCGTTTGTTTGAATGGTCTTTTTACTGAACGTGGCGAAATGAGTGTCTTAAGTCCAGAAGATAAAACTATCCTTGCCCTTTCTTATGGTGTAGATTTAGTAATTAGTCTTCCAACTTTATATGGAACACAATCTGCCGATACATTCGCGGAAGCAAGTATCACTCTTTTAAATGCTTTAAATGTTCAAAAACTTATTTTTGGAAGTGAAACAAATGACATTTCTTATTTAGAAAAGTTAGCTAAAAAACAACTGGAAAATGATTTTAAAATAGTGAAAGATAAGATAGCCTATCCAGCACGTCTCAGTGCTTCTTTAGAAGAAAAGAAGCAAATTCACCCGAATGACTTACTTGGTATTTCTTATATCAAAGCGATTTTAAACCAAAAGATACAGATGGAATATGAATGTATGGAAAGAACGGTTGGTTACTTTGATGAAGAACCAAAAGATTGTTTTGCCAGTGCCTCTTATATTCGGGAACATTGGCAAGTGAAAGATGTAAAAAATTACATACCAAAAGAAGTTTACCCTCTTTATAAACAAGTTTCGATGGAAAAACTTTTTTCTTATTTAAAATATCGAATCTTAACTGATCCTCATTTAGAGGAATATTTAGATGTGACGGAAGGATTAGACTTTAAATGTCGAAAAGAAATTTTACATTCTAATAGTTATGAAGATTTACTTCAAAGACTCAAAAGCAAAAGATATACTTATAATCGTCTTCGAAGAATGCTCATTCATATTTTTTTAGGAATCAAAAAAGGTGATGTTCAAACACCAATTACCTATATTACTATTTTAGGAATGAATGAAAAAGGAAAGAATTATATTCGGAAAAACAAAAAGAAATTTTTACTTTCAGTGACTCCTGATAAAACAAGTAAAATCTATTTCTATGAAAGAAATGCTACCCTTCTTTATGATTTGGTAAATGATACAAATACTAGAGATTTCTTCTTTAAAAACACGCCTTACATTTCCACCATGGATAAAGAATCTAACCAAAAATAATCTTTTTCTTCAAAATCACAAAGAAATAAATTTGGATAATGAATAAGTTCTTCTAAAAAACGAGGTTTTATAACATTGGTTTCTAATTTCATAAATGTTTTATATAAAGTAAGTCTCGTATTTTCCTTACGATATACATCATGCATATTATGAACATTTTTATATTTGGTATAAAAATAATTATCTTTAAACTTTTTAAAAATGGCGATATCTAGGTCTTTAATAGCAATGGGACGAATGAGTTGAGTTAAGAAATGATAACTTAAATTCACGTCCTCTTTTCTTTGATAGTAAATGGTTTCTAACGTATGAAAAAGTTCATAAGGAATTTCCTTTGTCATTTTTTTAATGTCAGGATTAATTTCAAAAATATAAAAATTACGCATCTTTATCACCACCGTTATTGTAGCAAATAAAATGCGCGGGAATTGTCGAATTAAGGTCTTTTTAATAAAGATTCGACTTTTAATTTTAAAGAATCATAATCAAAACTCATTTGTTGTAAAACTTCGATTGGTAAACCCGATGGACAGAAATCATCAATGCCTATCACATAATCTTCGTTGGTTGCATATTTAAGCCATGTACAAGAAGATGATGCTTCTATGACAATGGTTCTCACGTGACTAGGAAGAATTGCTTGACGATACTCTAAACCCATGCTTTCAAAAAGTTCTACACTAGGCATCGAAACAACCCGAATATCTAGGCCAGCACTTGCAAGATCATAAGAGATTTGCATTGCACTTACAACTTCACTTCCCGTTGCAATAATAATTCCATTTAAATTTTGATTTTCTTTTTTGATAATATAAGCTCCTTTTTGAACCTCGGCAGAACTAGAACCTGGAAGTTTTGGAATACTATTTTTACTTAAAATGAGTGCACTTGGTTTACAAGATTTTAAAATCATTTCCCAAGAACCCATTAATTCTGTAATATCTGCTGGACGATAGACAGTAATATTTGGCGTAGAACGAAGCATGGCAAGTTCTTCTACTGGAATTCTTGCTGAAGCATCTTCACTCGCATACAACGAATCATGAGTAAAAATATAAGTCACTGGTAAATTCATTAAAGCACTTATTCGAATTCCAGATTTCATCTCATCGGCAAAGCAAAGTTCCGTAGAACCAAAAACACGAAGTCCTAACAAACTCATTCCATTTAAGATATAAGACATCGCTCTTTCTCTTGCGCCAAAACGAATATTTCTTCCTCTAGGTGTCACAGAACTCAAGTAGTCACTTCCTCCAATTAAAGTTTGACAAATCATACTTAAAGAAGCACTTCCACCTAGGAACAAATTACTCTTAGGCGCGATTAAATTCATCACTTTATAATTTGATTCAATCAAAGACTCTCGATATCCTTCATTAATCTTATAATTCTCAGCAAAGAACTCAATCGAGGTCTTACCTGTTTCTAATAAATTTAAAATATTATTGACATTGGCATTATTGATATTTTTAAGTCTTGCATAATGGGCTTGCCATTTTTGATAAAGTTTTTCCATTCTTGGTGTACAACTATTACTAACATGTAAAATAGAATCTTTAGAAACTTCAAAGGGTGGTAAAAATAAATTGTATTTTCTTCTTAAAGCATTTGTATCGTCTAAGGTTAAAGTTCCAGAATGAACGATATTTTTTCCTTCATTAAAAGAGTCTTTCCCAAGTATTGTTTTAAAGAGGATAAGCGCCGGTTTCTTAGAATTTTTTGCAGCTTCAATCGTTCTTGCAATTTCTTTGATGTTTGTTGCATCTTTTAAAGTATCTACATAAAATCCTTTTAAAGAAAATGTTTTTTCATATTCTTCTACTAAGACATTGGAAAGTTCTCCTTCACCACTCATTCCATTTGCATCATACAAGAAAATTAAATGATCTAATTTTTGAGCTCCTACAAAAGAAAAACTTTCTAAACTCGTTCCACTCATCATATCAGAATCTGATAAAAAACAATAGGTCGTAAAGTTTAAAAGATTTACCCGATTATCTTCTTGTAAAATAAGAGACTCTAAATATCTTCTTGCTAAAGCAATTCCAACAGACATTCCAACTCCATCTCCAGCATAAGAAGTTGTTGCTTCGACTCCGACTGGATTCGATATTTCGGGAAGACCTGGAGCCATCGAACCACATCTTCGATAATTCATTAAATCTTCTTTTGTAATTGGAAAGCCCCTCATATATAACATGGCATAATATAAAGGTGCAATATGACTCGAAGATAAAATGACTCGATCTCGATTCATGTAATTTGGATTTTTTGGGTCAATATTTAAAATACGCGTGAATAACGTATACATAATTGGTGCCATTCCTAAAGCAATTCCAGGATATCCGCCACCTGCTCGATTGATCATATCAATCGTTAACATCTTGAGTTCGTTTACAGCATTTATATCACTTTGATTCATAATAGTCATCCCTATTCTTACATTAGTATATCAAAATTTTTAAAGTTAGTAAATTTCTTTTAACGATTTAATGTCACATTCGTTTCGCTTATTTCATTCAACATTTTACATCTGGCATTTAATAAAAGAATTCCACAAATAATCACTAAATAAAGGATCACTACAATTCCATACTTTCTAATAAATTTTTCCATACTACATTCCTTCTTTCTGTATTCATGATATCAAATACAATTGTTCGTGTCAATAAATTTTTAAAACAATTGTTTGACATTTTACACTTTGTATGTTAATATGAATTTAGGAGTGTGAATAAAATTGAAAGAAGAAAAGAAAATAACAAGAAAACAATCAGAAGTGTTAGATTTTGTGAAAAAGTATATCGCGGAACATGGATATCCTCCTGCTGTTCGTGAAATATGTAAAGCTCTAGGGCTTTCTAGTCCAGCAACTGTACAAGTCCATTTACAACATTTAAAAGAAGCTGGGAAAATTAAAAATACAAGCAATAAGTTCCGTACGATTGAAGTGATTGGTGAGAATGAATATTTAAATCAAGATGAAGATATTATTAAAGTTCCATTACTTGGAAAAGTCACAGCGGGAAATCCGATTGAAGCGATTGAAAGACCAAATGAATTCTTTAATTTACCTGCTGCTTTAGTTCCTGCAAAAGAAACAGTATTTACTTTAGAAGTCAGTGGTGAATCGATGATTAATAAAGGAATTTTTGATGGAGATTATGTCATTGTGAAAAAACAAAATGTGGCAAGAAATGGTGAGATTGTTGTAGCTATGACCGAGGATAATGAAGTCACATTAAAAACTTTTTATAAAGAAGATGGACATATTCGTTTACAACCTGAAAATGATACAATGGCTCCATTTATATTTCCAAATGTAACCATTCTTGGTGTTGCGATAGGTCTATTTAGAATGTTTTAAAAAGCATTCTTTTTTTATTAAAAAATGAATCTATTTTCTTTCATAGATTCATGATAATATGCATTTTTTCACAAATTTTTAACAATTTCTTTAAAGATTTTTCCTCTTGTTTCAAAATTATCAAACTGATCCCAAGAAGCACATGCAGGACTAAGTAAAATAACATCCCCTTCTGCACTTTCTTGATAGGCTTTTTTTGTTGCTTCTTCTAAAGTATCCATCACAAGAACTTCTTTTCCGTTTAGTTCTCCAAATTTTTTCATTTTTTCTTTTGTTTCCCCATAACAAATGATTTTTTTTGTATGAATTAAATGAGGTGCGATGGAATCAAAAGGAATATTACGGTCTAATCCTCCCATGATAAGGATTGTTGGTTCTGTAAAAGAATCTAGTGCAATAATAGTAGATTCATTATTGGTTGCTTTTGAATCATTATAAAATTTTCTGCCATTTAAAGTTGTTACATATTCCATACGATGTTCTACACCTTTAAATTCTTTTAAAAATTTTTTAATATCTTCATTTGAAACTTCAAACATTTTAGCAATGAGGATAGCCACCATACTATTTTCATAATTATGATTACCTTTGACACAAATGTCTTTGGTAGAAATAATCTTTTCTCCGTTATAAACAATATATCCATCTTCTAAACAAATATCTGCTTTTTGTTTGGCTGAAAAATAAAGTTTTTTTGAAGGAATCTCTTTGGTAAGTTCTAAGACATCCTCATTCCCAGCATTTAATATAGCAATCGAATCTTTGGTATGATGGGCAAAAATTTTTTTCTTGGTATTTTTATAATTTTCATAATTTCCATGAAAATCTAAATGGACTTCACTTAAATTCGTAAGAACACTGATATTTGTTGTAAAGTCATACATATCCATAAGTTGATGATCCGAGATTTCTAAAACAATGATATCTCCCTCTTTTACATCACTCACAATATCCGCGAGGGGAATGCCAATATTTCCTGCTAAATGAACTTTATGACTCGAATATTTAAGCATTTCATAAGTCATCGTCGTTGTTGTAGTCTTACCATTTGAACCTGTAATACCAATAATCGTTACATTTTTCGGTAATAATTCATAACTTGCTTCTAATTCGTTGATAACTGGTATCTGAAGTTTTTTTGCTTTTACAACAGCTAGATTATTTTTAGGAATGACTGGATTTTTAATCACAACATCCAATGTATCATTCACTAAATCTTCTTGGTGTTCTGTTATGATGACATGTATTCCTAAATCTTCTAATTCTTTTACTAAATTTGGCTCTTGTTCTTTTAAATCCGTTAAGGTAATCTCATTTTCATAATGAGATAATAACTTACTTATTGCTACACCACTTCTTGCCATCCCCAATATTAATATTCTTTTATTTTTCATAAAATTTTTCAGCTTTCTTTCTTTTATATACTGCCTTTACATTTTATGATTTGAAAACAAGTTCAATTCTTCTTTCTATTTCGTCTTTTCCTAAAATTTTCATAATATCATAGAGATTTGGTGTTCTTGATTTACTTGTGAAAGCAACACGAAGAACTGTGGAAACATCCGCGACATTTCCCTTAAAGTTTTCTGGATTTTGTTTATATTCTTTCATATTAGAAGCATACCCTAAGGCATCACAGCAATCTTTGACTTTGTTAAACCAGTCTTCTTCATTATCATTTTCATCATAGAAACTTTCCATATATGTTTTTAAAATGGTTTCTATTTCTTCTTTATCAGTAATTTTTTGCCATTCATATTCTTTTGGATTAAACTCATCATTAAACATATACCACATTCCATCATAAACCTCACTGTACATCGCATAATCTTTACGAGGTTTTTCAACTTCTCTTTCAATATTAAAAAATTGTAAAGCCATATCTTTGTTTTTAGTAAGTAGGCTCGCAAATTTCTCATTGTATTTTTTTGCCCATTCTAAAGTATTCTCATACATCTCAGTAGCACTAATCTGACTTAGATAATTTCTAGATAAATTGAGAAGTTTTTCCATATCGAATAAGGCTCCTGATGTTCCAATCTTATCAAAACTCATTTCAAAATGACTGATATCTTCTTTTGGATGACTTAAATACCATTCTTCAAAGTTTGAATTGGATACGGTTGCAAGATAAAGCATGACAGCCGTGACTGGAATACCCATTTCATGATAGTAAGAAACAGCCATCTCTGGGTCTTTTCTTTTGGATAATTTACGAATGGAATTTCCATCCTTTTTATTAAGAGGTGGAATATGACAATAAATAGGTGGCGTGAAACCTAAGGCATTATGAAGTCCTATATGAACAGGCAAAGAACTTACCCACTCGTCTCCTCTTATGACATGGGTTGTATGCATTAAATGGTCATCTATTGCATGAGCAAAATGATACGTAGGAAGTCCATCATTTTTAATTAAAACTTGATCGATATCATCTTCTGGAAATTCTAGTTTTCCACGAATAGCATCTTCAACAACAACTTTACGATTAAAGTCTCCTGTACTTTTTAAGCGAATGATATAAGGAAGCCCGGCATCTAGTTTTTCTTCAATTTCTTCTTCCGTTAAGAAACGACTTCTTGCCCATTTTCCATAATAGCCTATTCTTCTTTTACTTGTTTCTTGTTCTTTTCTTAATTTTTCCAATTCTTCTTTGGTTGTAAAATCGGGATAAGCAAGACCTTTTAGAAGTAAGTCTTTGGCATAGGTTTGATAAATTTCTTTTCTATGACTTTGAATATAAGGACCATAGGCACCTTTTTCTTCTGTTTCACTGATGGCTCCTTCATCAAAGGTAAGTCCAAAAGATTCGACATCCCGAATGATTTTGGAAATTCCATTTTCTACCATTCTTTCTTGGTCGGTATCTTCGATTCTTAAGAAGACAATTCCTCCTGTTTGTCTTGCCATTTTACTAGAAATATATAACTGAAATATATTTCCAATATGTACAAACCCAGTAGGACTTGGGGCATATCGAGTGACGATTGCTTTTTCTCCTAAATTTCTTTCTGGATACAATTTCTCATAATATTCTCTATCATGAGTTAAACCTGGTAATAATCTTTCTACTAATTCACTTTTCATTTTTTCTTTCTCCTTCCAAACAAAAAGGTAGTATGCCAAAGGGTGCTGGATGAGCACGGTACCACCTTATTATACTCTTCTCGTAACGTGATTTTCACGGGGTATTATGTACTAAACCCAACTTCAAAGTTTCTTCAAAATGTCTTTTTGTTTGTTTTCACCTACTCCAAACTCTCTTTTCTAAAAAGATTCATTTTTACTCTTCTTCTTCAACGTTTTATACCCATATTTTAAGCTATTTTTCATGCTCTGTCAACTGCATTTACTACTCATAACAGAGTCATTTTTATTTTTTTAAAGCTAATTCATGACATTTTTCTTTTTGATCAAATTCTTCGTTCATCCGAGAATCTAATTCATTTTGGTATTCCCATCTTAATTCTTGTATTTTTATTGTGTTAGTCACTTTTTTAAACGTTTCTTTATAACTTTCTACAGCTTTAGAAAGATTCTCAGTTATATCTCCTAATTCTTTTTCTAATCTCGGTACTTGGATATCTAACTCATGTAAAGCATTTTTATACTCTTCTATTTTCTGAGATATGATCGCTAATTCTTGTTCTTGTCCATGAAGCTTTGAAACAACTTCTTCTAATTTAAAATTTTTCTTAATCTTATACATTTCTTTTGTCTGGTCATTTATAATCGCTTTGTTTACTGGAAGCTCTATTAAATTCCACATTATAATCCCTGCGACTATAATAGAACTTCTTAAAGAAGGAATACACAGTAATGATATCAATACCGACATACCAATTCCAATAGGCTCTGCTATTCCTAAGAAAAGAAGAACCCATAATTTTGCTTTATTCCAATAAAGTTTTCGATAATTTTCTAAAACTTCTTTTCGATGATATCCATCTTCTATCTTTTTCTTTAAATTTTGTTCTTTTTCCTTATATTCTATTAAGTTTAACTTTATATCTGTTTGTTCAGATTGTGCTTTTTCTAACTCAGCCTCTTTTAACGTTTGGATGTCTTTTAAATTAGAAATCAGTTCAGTAAATTTATTCACACGACAACATCTCCTTTTTAACAATTGTTTATTTTACCATAAATATTTTTTTAGTCAACAAAAAAAAGAAGATTATGTTATTCATGAGAGAGTTACTTTTGTCTTTTTAAAGTTAATCCAGTACTTTTTTCTCTTTGATCAAATTCGTCGTTTATTAAAACATCCATTTCCTTTTTTCTTCGATCACATAATTCTTGGATTTCTTTCGTATACATTTCTATTTTGTCTTTTTTGGTTATTTTTTTTATTATCCATTCATAGTAATTTAGTTCTTGTGAGCGTTTTATTCTTATGTTTTCTAATTGATTTTCTAAATTGGATATTTGAATATTAAGCTGATTTAAATTTTCTTTTATTTCTTCTTTTTTTTGATTCACTTTAGATAATTCTTTTTCGTTTTCTTTGATTTTCTCTATGACTTCTTCTAATTTATAATTTTTTTTGACTTCACGTATTATTTCTGGTGCCCTTAATATATTTCTTGATAACACTATAACATTTGCAAGTGTATAAAAAATACTTATAACTATAGATTCTGTATTTATCGGAGGGTATCCCAACAATATGTCCAACACAAAAATAATCAAAATGATAAGGATTTCAAAAATCAAAAATCCAAAACACGATGCTTTGATGTCTTCCCCATGAATTTTTTTATAGTTTTCTAATACATATTTGTTCGATGTCCAAAATTCTATTTCTTTTTGGATATCTTCTTCTTGTCTTTCTTGTTCTTTTAAAGATTCTTTTTCTTTTTGTTCTTGTAATTTTATTTCTTTTAATTTTTGTTTTTTTAAATCGGCTTTTTTGTCTAAATCCGAAATAGATTTTATAAATTGATTCATTGGAAACATCTCCTTTTTACAATTATTTATTTTAGCATAAATATGTTTATAGTCAACAAAAAAAGAAGATTACTCCTCTTTCGTTGTTACTATTCACAGCCCATGATAAAGACACGACAAAGAATTAGCTAATTAGCTAATCTTTTTTTGTTCAAGAATC
>CANRDF010000052.1 GCA_947629255.1 uncultured Bacilli bacterium | reverse complement strand
AGCTTCGAAAAATTTCCTTTTCCAAAGCAAAAAAAGAACTGAATAGAAATTATTCATTTCTACTCAGCCCCTTTTTTAGTCTTCAAACTTTAAAATGGAACCAATGTATAACTTTTGACTTGCATTTTCAGGTAATTCTAAAATGCTTGTTTTTTTGGCATCCTCACTCATTTTTACAATTTTGTTTTTAGGAACTGAACGATAAATATAAATGACTTGGTTGTCTTCATTTAAACCAATGACATCAATATTTTCTTTCATAAAATACGTATGAATTCCATTACACTTTGGAAAAAGCATTCCATAATTGATATTCTTTTTTCCCATAAGACCCAAAAGCCTTGTTTTAAAATCTTTCGCGACAATAATTTCTAATTCTTTATTATTCAGTTTTAATTTCATAATATTCTCCTTTTGTTACAATCTATGTTTTCCATTTTAATTTTAGCACAAATTTTCATTCCCTAGTTGTAAATTTTAAATATCGTTGATATAATGTTTAAAGTAGGAGATGACTAGTATGGATGAAAGAGATTTTTCTTTAGAAGATGGAAGTGAACCAAGAAATGAGTTTTACTCTAAAGAAAATGAGAATGAAATGTTAGAAACTACAAAAGAAGTAGTTGAATTAAAGGATTTAATTCCAGAGGGAGAAGATGCTACCGAAGATTATGAGAAAGCTTTTGATGAGAGTAGTCGAGATGCAGATTTAATCTTTCAAACGGAAGTAGAAACCAAAGAAAAAATAAATGCAGAAAAGAAAGAAAATATTTTTAAGAAATGGAAAAAGAAATGGAATGGATTAAGCAAAAAAAATAAGATTTTATTTGTTTCTTTAGGTATTTTTCTTGTTTTACTCGTTGTTTTCTTGATTGTTTTTTTGGTCATTCTATTAAAGAAGCCAGAAGAAGCTCCAAAAGAACCAGATATTATTTTAGAAATGGATAATTATCGTTATGAAAATGGAAAACTTATTTTCTTAGATGAAAATGAATCTGAAATTGGCGAATATGAATGTATCAATAAAAATGAAAACTTATGTGCTGTCGCAACTTTACAAACAGATGAAACTATGGATACCATAAGAAGAGTGGATGAAGATGGAAAATCTCTTCATTTCCGTTCTAAAATTTATTTTGATCGTTTTGTGTTTTTAAGAGACTCTAGTAGTGCACAAAATATTGAAACGAAAATCTATGATATAAAAAATAAAGAAATTGTGGATACCGTTATTGAAGTTTTACAAACTCCAGAGTATGATGGATATTTTGTGACAAAAAATAATGATGGATACTATGCTTTACTACAATTTACTGAAAGTGAAGTTAAAATTGTTATTCCTTATGCTTCTGCTTATGAAGAAATGCATATGGTTCCTGGAAGTGATGCTCTATCAATGGTAGCAGTTCGAAAAGATCAAAACTATTATGTTGCAAATCTTCTAAATCAAGTATCTAAAGCAGTAACTTTACCTATCGTTGGTGCAAATAGTACTCATATTAAATCTAAAGATATTGCTGGAAAATATCAAATCTATGATTATAATGGTAAAAAAATTAATGAAGAAATGTATGACTATGTGGAATTGTTAGATGATGTTTATATTGGAATTTTTAATAAATCCGTTGTTTTAAAAGATTATGAAGAACATATGATGGGTTTACAAGAAGTCACACTTAAAAATACAAATTATATTCCAAAAGCAACAATTAAAGATGGTAAGACAATGGAAACAGTAAAAACATTTGATTATGAAAAACAAGACCATATTTTAAACTTTAATGTTTATGATGGAATTTCTGTTCAAAGTTATCGTTATGATTTATGGGAAGGAAATTTATCACAAAAACTTGCTTACATGAATTACTTTGATGGAAAACTCTATTTCTATGAAGATCAAGAAAAAACAAAATTACTTGGTAGTTATCAGTGTACAAATCGTAATGAAGTAGAAGAAAAAACAGAAGCATTAAGTGTATGTGCACCAGCTATTGATTCAGTTTTAAGAGAAACAAGAAATGAAAAAGAAAATGGGACCGTTGAGACGGGAATTATTCCTATTTTCTATAAACGATATATCTTTATTCAAGATGGAGATCGAATTGTTCTTTATGATCTTACAAGTAGTGAAGAAAAAGCACCATATGAAACCGTTGATACCTCTTCTTATACAGGACTTAAAGAACTTAGTTTCCAAAATCAAGATATGGTTTTCATTGCAAAATCAAACAATTCTTCTAAATTTGGAGTTGTAAAAATTTCAAAAGACAAAGTAGAATCTGTTATTAGTTTTGAAAAAGAAAGTATTTTAAAACTTGGAGATTACTATGTGGTACAAGAAAATGGAAAATATTCTTTGTATGATGAAAGTGGTAAAAAAGTAACTACAGATACTCCATCTCCAATTGTGGATTATCATAAAAATTATATGAAAACCTTAAATGGTGACAATTATTATGTGTATTCTTTTGAAGACGAGATTACAAGTGAAGCTTATAGTTATGTAGAACTTTATGATCATTACTTTGCTACCGTAAAGAATGCTATACTCTATGTTTATTCCTATGAAGATCCTAAAAAGAATTATATTAAAGATGATAACGGAGAAGGATTAAAATTAAATTTACCATCTGATAAATATTATGGTCAAACGATAAATGCATTCAAAATTACATTTGATGATGAGAATATTTATGTTCAATTAGGCGAGACAAATGGTACATATCAAGAAAAGATTGCATATCCGATTCATCCAAAAGAAGTCATTCCAGAACCAGAAGAAACAGATCCAACTAATCCAAAACCTAGTGAAGAGGATGAGAATTCAGAAAAACCCGTAGAAGAGGAAGATACAGGAACAGATGAACAACTTACGGAAGGAGAAGAAACGAATGATTAGTCAAAAATCACAAAAAATAGCTTTTCTAATCATTCTAGTTTTACTTGTTATTTTTGTTCCTTTAGGTGGATATAGTCTTTACTTGCATTTTGCAAATCATTTAAATTCTCAAATTCCAACATTTGGTGATAATCCTAATAAAGAATTGTATTATAATGGGATGTTATGGTTTTATAATTCAAATGGGGAAATTTTAGGAACATATAGCTGTGAACATCCTGTGTGTCGTTATGCAATTTCTTATGAAAATGATAAAGATTATCCCATAGATTCTTATCAAAGTGAAGAAACACTTTATATTCCTATTATTCTAGATCAATATGTATTTATTCAAGATAATGAATCAGAAGATAGTACGGAAACATTCTTATATGATATCAAAAATAATTTTTCTTATAAGTCTGTTTCTTATGCTTCCATTAAAAATTATCAACTTGGGCTTGAAAATTCATACTTTATTGTTGAAAATAGTGAACATCAATTTGGTGTTTTACAAGTTGATTTTCTTGCAACTTTAGTTGTTCCATACAGTTATGATTTTATTGGAGTGATTGATGATGGAGTGGGAGAAGCTCCTTTACATGTTTCTTCTTTTGTAGCAAAGTCAGGAACAGAATGGTATATTATTGATGCGAATGATGTAAAACTGACTCAAAGTATTTTGGAACCGATCGTAACATATAATGATACTTATATTATAACGGAAAGAGAAGATACTTTTCATTTACTCAATTATTCCGGAGAACAAGTTTTAGAAGGAGATTTTGAATATTTAGCATTTATTGATCAGTATATTAGTTGTAAAACTTTTGATGGTACTTTTTATGTTTATGATTTGAATACGAATGAGATGATTTCGGATGTTTATGATGTAGAAGAACAAGATACTGCCATTGCAAAACTAAATGATAATAATGAGATTGAAATAGAAATCAATGGAAAAGTAGTAGAAACGATATCTTTTCCTTGATTTTCGAAAGAAAAATTGATAAGATAAATAAGAAATTTATGAAGAACTTGAGGAGTAAAAGAAAGAAGTTTAAAGAGAACTTAAGGATGGTACCGTCTATTGTAGACTCCTTTGGTATCATTCTTTTTTTTATGAAAGGGATGATTGATTTGATTCAAGTAATTGTTGTGGATCCATTTGGAAATATGGTGACGAAAGAACAAGATGAGTTTTTAACTAATTCAGATAAAATGGTTTATCATATGTATGAGTCGTATTTTAAGGTGCATCCTCCTTATATTGAAATGCATCATATTCCTAATTTATTAGATCATTATTTATATACAAAAACATTATGTAATGATTTAGGATATTTTATTCTTTTTATTAGAAGAACAAGTATTGGTTTGTTTATTCCAGAAGTAGTGAGTGAAGAGCAATTAAAGTTTTTTGAAAGGGAAATATTACCAACCAAAGAACAAAATAGAGAGAATGCTAAGAAGATTATGATGGCATTTCAATGTGATCAAAATACTTTTCAATTTATCACGGCTGAAGATGTTAGCTCCAGTTGGGTACGAGTCTACGAAAGTATGCAAGAAAATTATGATTGGGAAAAATTAACTCTAGAGAGAAAACAAGAAAAATAAAAGAAAGAAGGATATATAATATGGAAATGGAGTCGATCCCAAGGATGTCATTGAAGAATATGGAGCAGACTCCCTAAGATATTATCTTGCAACGTCTACTGCTGGAGGAACAGACCTTCGTTATGAAGAAGAAAAGGTCACAGATTGGATTCAATTTATCAGTACATTTAGAAATATCAAAGCAGAGCATCATATTGGCAAAGATTACAGTGTGGTTTTTCAAAATCACAGTAGAAAAATTATTAAAAGGAGAAAGTATTAGCTTTGGATATGATAACCGAATGACTTATATGGATTTTGATGAAACAACCGATTTAACAAAAGTATTAAACTTACTTTTTGCATCAGGGTATCTTACTTTTGATAGAGAATATATTCATCCAGTGATAAAAAGTAGAATTCAAGAATTTAAAATACCAAATGAAGAAGTAAGAAGTGATTTGGTGAAAATCGTTCAAAGTATCATGTATCATAAAGAATTATCAAATTTTGAAGATTATCAGGGCTTTGTAGATGATTTAATAGATGGAAGAAAATCAAAGATGGAAATGTATTTATGTAGACTTCTTGAAAGTACAAGTTTCTATGATACAAAAGAAAACTTTTATCATGGATATATGATTTCTTTATTTGGAGTTTTCTTAACACCACAGTTTATTGTAAAATCGAATCGGGAAGCAGGACTAGGAAGATATGATGTGATGATTGAGAGAGATGACAGGAGTTTTGGATGTGTCTTTGAGTTTAAAGTCGCTAGCAAAGAAAGTGAAATGGAGAATCTTGCAAGTATTGCAAAAAAACAAATGAAGGAAAAAGAATACTATAAAGAACTAGAATTAGACAAAGTGAAAAAAAGGCAAGAATATGTTGTTGTCTTTTGTAGAAAAAAGTGTATTGTTAGATAATGATAGTTGATTATTACCAAAAATCTTACCAAATCGTAAGATTTTTTTAGTAGAATTTTTTGGGGAACTGTGCTACTATTATCATAGGTGGTTCTATGAAAAGCATCAAAAAATACAGTTGGTCTATTATTTTGTTTTTAGTATTAATTTTTGGTACCTATTATTTTGTATTAAAAGATTATAAAATAGAAGATTTTTTTATCGCGGTTCAAAATTGTAATAAAGGTTATCTTTTTTGTGCTTTTTTAGCTTTATTTGGTTATTGTTTCTTTGCTTTTCAATATTTTCGAAGAATACTAAAATATTTTGGTAAAAAGATTAGTTGGTATCAAGCCTTTGGTTATCATTTTACCGAAGTGTATTTCTCAGCGATTACACCGAGTAGTATTGGAGGACAGCCTGTGCAAATGGTGGAAATGAATCGAGATGGAATTCCTTATCGAATTAGTACTGTACTCATTCTATTAAATACAGTCATTTATAAAATTGCATTACTTACCGTAGCTGTGATTGGATTTCTCTTTTGTTTTTCTCTTTTATGGAATCAAAGTGCTTTGTTTGTTTGGCTAGTCGCTTTAGGATTTATTACCACGATTTTCTTAATTATTTTCTTTTTAATGCTCGTTTATTCTAAAAAATTAATTCCTAAATTAGCAAGTATTCTTTTTGGATTAGGAAGAAAGTTAAAAATCAAGAAAATAGAGATTTATGAAAAACAATTTGAAGATGCGTTAATGGGATATCAAGCATGTGCGAAATTAACTAAAAAAAATCCAAAGATTTTGTGGGAAGCCTATTTTATTTTACTTTGTCAAAGAGTTTGTTTATTATCCATTAGTTACTTTATTTATTTGTCTTTTGGGCTTCATGAATTAAATTTACTAGAAATGCTTGCATTCCAAGCTGGAATTACTTTAGCAAGTGACTTTATGCCTTTCCCTGGTGGAGTTGTGGTAAGTGAAGGACTTCTTTTACAAATTAATGAATTTATTTATGGAAGAACTCTGGCTACGCCAGCCATGATTTTACTTCGAACTGTAAGTTTCTATTTTATTGTGATTTTTAGTGGGTTCTTTTATGTATATTTTCATTTTAAAAAAAGAAAAAAAGCAAACAATATTAAAATAGAAGAAGGAGAGGTTGTATGAAAAGAAATGGGTTTACAATGATTGAACTTATTGTATCAATTGGATTGATTGCTTTAATAGGAACGCTTGTCGTCGCGAATATGGGAAATGTTTTAAGTGGAGAAAAAGATAAACAGTATAAAGAGTTTATAGCTACAATTCAAAATGCGGCTTGTACTTTTGTTGATGTTGATAAAACAAAGAAAAATCAGTGTTGTCCAAATAACAAGTGTGTTGGAAAAACTTGCAGTGTGACGGTGGAACAAATTTTAAATAAAGGACTTATTGAAGAAAAGGATTTAATAGATCCCAAAACTAAGACTTCAGTGAAAGTAACCGATAGTGTCAGTGTGTCTTTTCCTAGTGGGGTAAAAACTTGTGAATATACGCCAACATCACATTGATTTTTCTTAAGTTTTTTGTTATAATCAAATAGAATTTTTACAAGAGGAGGGAAGAATATGAAAGTTTATAAGAAAAATTTACCAGATGGTGTGAAAAAAATGTTTGCCTATGATAAAGGGGTAAAAGTAAAATTAATCAATAAAAAATATTGTAAGAAAAAGAAAACGAATGAAACAAAATAATTTTTGTTATAAAAATGTAAGAGGAAACTGACAGATGATAGTCAGTTTTTGTTTAAAAAAAATCATTCTTATTAGAAAAGAATGGTTTTTATATTTCTCTCATATGGTCACTATCTTTAAATGGATTTTTTGGGTCTATTTTATCTACAAATAAGATTCCATTTAAATGATCTATTTCATGTTGAAAAGCAATGGATACTTCTTCACGAACACGAATTTCATAAGGATTTCCATCCATGTCTTGTGCTTTTACGGTAATTCTTGCATATCTTGGTACGATGCCTTCCACATCACGGTCGACAGATAAACATCCTTCTCCTTCTGAAACATAGATTTGTTCTTCACTGTGAGAAAGAATTTTAGGATTAATCACAATATAGTTTTTAAAAACACCAGGTTCCTTTGTTTCATCTACAATTACAAAAATTCTTTTTAAAACACCTAGTTGAACAGCTGAGAGTCCCCATCCAGAACGAAGGTTATATTTTTCAATCATGTCGTCCATTTGACTCATTTTTAAATACTCTATCATATCTTCAATCATTTTTTTATCTTTTTCTTCTAATGGAAAAGTTACTTCTTTGCTTACCATGTGAAGTCTTTTATCATATTCATTTAAGATTTTGATTTTTGGTAATTCCATTTTCTCCACCCCTCAAAAACAGTATTATTGTATCATAATTTAAAAAAAAGAAAAGGAAAATTGAGAAAATGAGGTATAATGAGATAAAAGGTGGTGCATACATGATAAAATTAATGAAAAATTTGAATACAAACTGTGTCATGCATTCAAAAACTGTTTTTGCACGGCTATTATGGCATTAAAAAGGGATAGACAACTCTATCCTTTTCTATTTCTAGTTGTTATTATTATTTCCGCCAAAATTCCATCCAGCGCCAATGATGATGACTAATAAAATGAATAAGACAATCCAGATTGCAGCACCAGCACCATAACCAGAAGTATATCCAGCGTATCCTTGGTTTCCTCCACAGCAAGGTTGGTATCCACCATATCCTCCACCATAGAAGCCATTATTTCCGTAATAATACATAACTTATACCTCCTAATCTTTCTAATATAGTTTATTAATGTTTCTTATTTTTGACATTAAATTCGTAAATAAAAATAAAATGATAAACAATCTAAGGAATTTTATGATATGATGTTATAAGAAAGGGCAGTGTGAGATGAAAAAAATATTTATGAAAATGGATATTCCTTTATTTATTTTAATGATTCTTTATATTATTCTAGGTTTAGTCATGATTTTAAGTGCATCTTCTATATCTGCTGTTTTACGTTATAATGTTTCTACTTATTACTTTTTTATACGACAATTTTTATTTGAATTTGTAACCTTTCTAGTAGGATTTGTTATTTTAAGATATTCTACTGGACGTTATAAGTTTCCAGTCTATTGTTATATTGGTGTCGTTTTAGTTTTACTCATGTTAGTTTTTAGTTTAGGAATCGTTGCTGGTGGTGCTCAAAGCTGGTTAGATTTAGGTTTTTTTAACTTACAACCAAGTGAGTTTGCAAAATCTGCCTTAATTTTGTTTATGGGAGTCTTCTATAATTCGAGTTTGAAAAAAAATCATAACTTTTCTTATCAATTAATTCCTATAGTTATTGCTATTGTGATATTTTTCTTTGTTGCGATGGAACCAGACTTTGGAGGAGCTGTTATCATTGCGGGAATTGTATTTTTTACCTTCTTAATTATTCCTTTTGAAGAAAAAAGTAAATTAAATTTAATTAAATGGATTGGATTTGGAGCAATTCTAGGAGCCATTGTATTACTTTACAGTGGTTCCGAAATCTTTAATAGTGCACAGCTTTCTCGTTTAAAATTTCAAACTCCATGTGAAAGATATACAGAAGATACTGGATACCAAGTTTGTAATGGGTTTATAGCTTATCATAATGGAGGATTGTTTGGAAAAGGTTTAGGAAATTCTTCTCAAAAATATTTATATTTACCAGAAGCTCATACCGATTTTATTTTTCCAATCTTAGTAGAAGAATTAGGATTAATCGTAGGCATTCTTGTCATTTTAGGGTATGTTTATATGTTATATCGAATTTTAAAAATAGGAAAAAATGCTTTATCCGTTCGTAATAGTTTAATTTGTTATGGAACATTTATTTATCTTCTTTTACATTTACTTATTAATTTAATGGGAACTTTAGCTTTAATTCCTTTAACAGGTGTTCCAGTTCCATTCTTAAGTTATGGAGGTTCCTTTAACATGAATGTCATTTTAATGATGTTTATTATTCTTCGTATTTCTTATGAAAATAAAGAAGGAAGAGAAAACAGAGAGATTGCTAGATTATCTCAAGACCGATTTTAATAACAAATGTAAAATTGATGTAAAAAGTATAAAATAGTAGTTGACTTCTGGGGGGGGCATGATAGAATGGACCTATAAGATAGAAAGCAGGTTTATTTATGAAAAATAAGAAAGCGATAACATTAACATTGATAGGATTATTTATATTTCTGTTTAGTATTATAGGATTAACTTATGCCTATTGGCAGATCACAAGAACTCAAGCAGATGAAAACTTAGTTTATACAGATTGTTTAAAATTAGATGTAACATGGGGAGAAAAAGGATTTAGTTTAACAAATGCATATCCAATGACATATAAAGAACTAGTAAGTGATTTCTTTCCAACTCAAACACCATATCATTTTACAATCACAAATAGTTGTAGTAATGAAGTACCAGTATCTATTAATATGGAGAGTTTAACTTCTTCAGTTTTAAAAGATGAATATGTGGATGTAATACTATGGGAAGATAATAACACGGATATATTTAATCCAGATGAAGATACTGTTCTTTCATATCATTTAAGTGAAGGAGAATCAAGATATAGATTAATAGACAATAAAGTAAATGCGAGTATGATAGCAGAGAATGCTAAAGCAGCATATCAATTATACAAATTTAATTTGGGAGCGAATACAACAAAACAATTTAATTTACTCTTATTTATGGATTATG
>CANRDF010000051.1 GCA_947629255.1 uncultured Bacilli bacterium | reverse complement strand
AAAAAAACATTATTGATATTATTGACACTCTGTACTCCTAATATGTCTGTTTTTGCTATTTCATGAATTTATCCTGATATAATGAGGAAAATTATTTAAATTTAAAAAAAGATATGTTATACTAAAAACGGAAAGATAGATTATCTTCCGTCTACACGATTTTTAGTTACTTTATAATTATGGTCAGTAACAAGTTCAGAAAGAGAACAACCAAACACCTCAGCAATATCCTCCATGGTATCAATAGAAACAGCAATTTTACAATTTTCTAAATCACTAATGAGTGCAGGACTGCGACCACTTCTAAATGCTAGTTCTTCTTGAGAAAGACCTTTTTGATATCGAAAGTATCTTATATTCGTAGCTAAAATATTTCTGCCAATTTTATGGTTTTGTATAGTAGACATATGTACCTCCTAATATCATTATGGAGGTTTATATTAATCAAGTCCATCAAATATAACGAGGGAACAGAAGGGAAAGAAAACGATGAAATTAGAAAAGTTTAGAGAAAAAAATAAAAGAAGAACAGGTATGATTATTTTTTCTATAATTTGTATTTTACTAATCAGTGGAGTCATCCTTTATCAAACATTCGCCATCTTTGAAGTAAAAACAAATCAAAATGTAATAAATGGAAGTGTACAAGACCCCGGAGATATTTACTTTGCCTTTTACATAGACAATCAAATTCAGAAGGATATGCCTCAAAAAGAAGAAGGATACATGTTAGATAAAGATCAAAGCTATTGTGGAGTAAATGGCACAAAAGACCCAACAATTATACCTTCATTAGATCGTGATACATGGTCCATCGTGGTAACTGGAATGACTACATCAAGAACCAAATGTAATTTATATTTTAAAAAAACTTATGATAATACTACTTTATATGATTTATCAGGAAATAACTATAATGGAACATTTATAGGTAATGTAGAAGTAAAAAAAGATGGAGATTTAATGGGAATTTATTTTGATGGAGTAGATGATTATGTTAAGGTTTCTGAATTACCAGAAACAATTGATTGGGAAAGTGGATTTACAATAGAAACCCAAGTGAAAGCAGAAACATTAGACAAATGGACTCGTATCCTAGATTTTGCTGTAGGAGAAAACGATAATAATATATTACTCGTAGTAGGAACACAAGGAGCTACAAATCAATTAGAATTTTCATCTCGTTATAACCAAAAAATAAATGGTGGAGCAACTAAAGATTATATATATGAAAAGGAATTAATAAAAATAAAAATAGAAGTGATTGATTTAAAAGATAAATATGTGATAAAAACTTATAAAGATAATGAAAATTTTATGATTCAAATTTTAGATACAAATGAATTTATAAGAAATATTTCAAGAAAAAGTAATTATTTAGGAAAATCGAACTGGGCACGTGAAATAGATTTGTTTCATGGTTATATCTATTCTCTTAAAATAACAGACTCTAATAGTAAAGTGATTCTTTGGTATGATTTTTAAATAATAATGGATCTAAATTTGATGACAACAAAGTGACAATCTCTTTGTCAATAAATTGTATTTCAAAAAATACTACGATATAATGAGATTAGATAAATTATAGGAGGGAAGTAAATGAATAACAATTTATCAAATGTAAACACCTATGAATTAGGTGATTTAGATTTAACACCAGAACAAATCTTAAGTTATTGGACACCAGAAAGAAAACAAAATGCAATTGACATTGAGGAATTCTTAGAACCAGAAGTTGGTCTTGTAGAAGGAGAAAATGCAGTAACAACCGATCCAAAAGAAGCCGATTTAAGCCAAAGACCATTTGAAGCGGGTGGAAAATTATTCTTCACCTTAGACAACAAAGATTTTGTTGGAAGTGCGAGCATTGTAGGACAAAGTAACATTCTTTTAACCGCTGCACATTGTATTCAAGATAGTAAAACAGGAGATATTGCTGACAACTTTCTATTTTCTCGTTGTTATACAGGTGAGTTATCTTCAGAAGACATCACTTTTAAAAAAGTGGTGTTAAAAGAAAATTGGGTAAAAGAGAAAAGTCGTAGATGGGACTATGCGTTTGCCGTTCTTTCTAAAAATTCAAATGTAAAACCACTTCAATATGCCGTAAATACAGATTTAATTAACAAAACAGTAAATGCTTTTGGCTATCCTGGCAATTTCTTTGAAGGAGCTCAAATGGTTTTCATTAATGGTTCTGTAAGTAAATCAGGAAATAACTTATGGCGATTACCAGGAAATAAAATGCTTACTGGTTGCTCAGGCGGACCATGGGTGTTAGAAGATAATGAAACAGTAGTGGGTTTAAATGGAGCATCCACAACTTTGAAAACGCCTAATGTTTTACTCTCGCCTATATTTGATTCTGAATTTGAAAGCCTCTATCAATATACTGAATCTTTAGCAAAGGAGAGTGAATAAGATGAATTCTGTTCGTTATTTTAAACTTTTAAATGGGGGAGCTTTCGTTGCCCAAATTGTTATTGAGTATCGTGAAAAACAAACCGATGACAAAGGAGATGTAAGCTATGAAGCAGAGTGGAAATCTTGGTTTACACCAGGGTACCGAGATGTTTTACAATTTGCTGAAAGAACAGTCGATTTACTACATGACTCACCAATTCCAGATGGTTCTCAAGTGAGACTTAATGTCTTTGTTGCCGCGGGAACAAGTGAACCAGCATCCGAACAATTTGTTTATGATAAGTCTAGTGGTTCTATGGCTTGCTATAATATTACAGGAACAACATTAAATAATGAAGTTTCCCTAGTGTATTATAAATAGTATACAAATAAAAAAAGCTTTTTTTAAAAAGTGGCATGGAACACTTTTTTCTTTTCCAAAAAAATGATATGATATTATTAAGAATTGGGGATACATTATGGTACTAAAGAAACCTTATGGATTTTTAATTAAACATTTCAAATTAATACATCTTCTATTATGTATTCCTTTAATATACCTAGTCATTAGAACAGGTGCCATATTTACATTCCTAAATGATTATGTATCTGCTGATTACTACACAACTCTAACTAATATTGCTGGAACCTATATTAATGTTTTTATGTATCTCGCGATTCTATTAGTCATCTTGCTAGTTCTTGCAATATTCTTCTTAATGAGACAAAAGGAAAAAGATACTAAATTTTATTTATTTTTAATGATTTACTACATTTTACTCTTTATTTTAATCAGTGTAAGCTATGGAATTCTAAATTCCGTGGAAGCAGCTGAAATAGAAGCTCAAACAGCAAGAAGTTATCGTGATATCTCTTTCATTATCTACATTCCTCAATTTTTCTTTATCATTTATACAGCTTTACGAGGGATAGGTTTTAACATCAAAAAATTTAATTTTGAAGAAGACGCCAAAGAACTGGAAATTACTGATGTGGACTCAGAAGAATTTGAATTAGTCCTAGGTAAAAATAATTATAAATATAAAAGGACATTACGAAGATTTATTCGTGAATTTAAGTATTATATATTAGAAAATAAAATCACATTTGCCATTTTAGCAACTGTTGTGGTCATCGCCATAGGAACAGTTTTATACTTAAATTTTGAAGTCTTTCATAAAACCTATCGTCAAACCCAAGCAGTCACCCATAATCATTTAAATGTTACCGTGACAAAATCCATTCTTACCAATATGGATATTGGTGGAAATCTATTTCCTGATAACAAATATTACTTAGCAATAGCTGTAAAAATTAAAAATAATTTAACTTCATGGGCAACTCTTGATTATGAAAACTTTAAAGCTGCTGTGGGAAACAAGCAAATCTCACCAACTTTAGACAAAAGCGCTCTTTTTCCAGACCTTGGTTTACCATTATCAAGAGATACTAGATTTAAAGGAAAAGAAGAAAATATATATGTCTTAACTTATGAAATCGATTCTTCTTTGATAAATAACAACATTACTTTACAAATTTTAGAATCTTTATCTATCGAAGTAGGAAGTATTACTCCAGTGTATAAAACGGTAAACTTAAATTACAAAAAAATTTTTTCTCAAGAAGAGCAAAGAACCACCGAATTAGGTAAAAGTTTAGAATTATCCGAAACCGATTTAGGTAGAGTAGTCATTAAATTAAATAATTATCGACTCCAAAATTCTTATGAATACACGTATGGAAACAATTTAAAAAATAAAGTCTCAGCCAAATCAAGTAATACCACATTATTAATATTAGACAAAAACTTTAATATGGATCAATACACCCAGTATTACAAAAGCAGACAAGGAGAAGCAAGCTTCATTAAAGATGTGATCAAAGTTCGTTATAGTGTGGGTGATTCCAAAACGGTGATTCCAACGAATGTCACTCCTAAAGAACTAAATAGGGAATGGGTATTAGAAGTTCCAAAGGAAATCACTTATGCTGATAAAATAGATCTATTAGTAAGCATCCGTGATAAAGTCTATGTAATGGAAATTAAGAAACCTTAAAAGAAAATGACAAATTCGTCATTTTTTTTGATGTCACCTATGCTATAATAAGTACCATGAAAAGGTGATAATATGCCAAAAATACTATTAGTTGAAGACGACCCGTCGATTAGCATGGGATTAAAATTTTGCTTAGAACAAGAAGGTTTTTGTATCACAAATGTAAATGATGGAGAAAGTGCTTTAAAAGAGTCTAAAGAAAACTATGACTTAATATTATTAGACTTGAACCTACCTGACATGCATGGTTTTGAAATTTTAAAAAGAGTGAAAAACATCCCTGTCATTTGTCTAACCGCGAATGATTCCGAAGTTTCGATTGTCCAAGGCCTAGATATGGGAGCTTATGACTATGTAACAAAACCATTTAAAACAAGAGAGTTAATCTCGCGAATGAATGCCGTTTTAAGAAGAGAAAAGAAGCAGACAAATCTAATCCAACTTGGAAATCTCACAATTGATGTGAATCTTGGAAAAGTAAAGAAAAATGAGAGGGAAATCTTTCTTACCAGAATGGAATATAAAATCTTACTTACTCTTGCGATGTCACCTCATGTGGTATTTACAAGAGAACAAATTCTCTCGGATATTTGGGATGTGAAAGAAGAATATGTAAATGATAATACCTTAACCGTTTATATCAAAAGATTAAGAGAAAAAATTGAAGATGATCCAAACCATCCGAAAATCATTGAAACCGTCCGTAAAGTCGGATATAAAATAGGAGACAATCTATGAAACGGAACAAAGCATTTATGATTTTACTATTCATCTTTATCTTAAGCGGTTTATTTATCACTCAAACAGCCTACTATTTATCTAAACAAAAAGTTATTGAAAATAATAATCATATCGTAAGTTCCCTACTAAACTCCCATCCAGAACTAGAAAGTGAAATCATAAACATTTTAAAAAATCCAAGTGAAACTTCTCAAGTTCTCGAAAAATATGGACTTGAAAACCTAGAAAGTCTAGAATATCTCGAAGATATGAAACCATATCATTTAAAATTTATCACTCTATTTGGCGTATACATTGTCTCATTTACATTGTTATTTGCCCTTTATTTCTATGTTCTCAAAAAGAAAAGAACTTCAGAAATAAAAAAATTGGATAAATATTTATTTTCTCTATTATCAAGTGAAATTAAAGTAGACCTAAAAGACTTTGAAAATGGGGAACTAAAAAGTTTACAAAATGACTTAATGAAAGTGACAAGTCGTTTAAAAAATGCTTTAGATGCCTCAAGTCAAAGTAAGAAAGAACTTTCAAAAAACTTAGCCGATATCTCTCATCAATTAAAAACTCCTTTAACTTCATTATCCATTATCAATGAAGCATTGAGTTCTCCAAACATCACCGAAGAAACCAAACAAGAATTCTTGAAAAAACAAACGGAAGTGATAGACCACATGCAAACTCTTATCATTAGCTTATTAAAAGTAAGCCAAATTGAAAGTGGAAGCATCACTCTCAAAAAAGATAAAATCAAAATGAAAGAACTTATCCACAACGTGTTATCTTCTCTTGACACTTTAAGAATGTCAAAAAATGTCGAAGTAAGTGTAAAACAAAATGATGATATTTTTATCATAGGCGATGCTGAATGGTTAAAAGAAGCTCTAGGAAACATCATCAAAAATGGGATTGAACATTCCAAAGAAAATGGCTTAATTGAAATAAAATGGCAAGATACTCCAATCTATGTCGAACTCACTATCAAAGATTATGGAACTGGAATTGAGAAAAAAGACCTTCCTCACATCTTTGAACGATTTTACAAAAGTAGTTCTTCCAAAGACAGCATTGGAATCGGTTTAAATCTAGCCAAAAGTATACTTGACAAAACATTTGCAAATATCAAAGTGCAAAGCAAAGTAAATAAGTTTACAGAATTTACCATTCATTTTTACAAAACCAATGTTTAAGTGACGAATTTGTAATGAAAAATGTCACAAGAACGTCATATCAATTTAGTATGATAAATGTAGAAAGGAAGAAATTATGGAAATTTTAAAAGTAGAACATTTAAGTAAAATTTATGGAAAAGGAGAAACCGAAGTCAAAGCCTTAGATGATATTTCATTCTCTGTTGAAAAAGGCGAGTTTGTTGCCATTGTGGGACCATCAGGCTCAGGAAAGAGTACTCTCTTACATATCTTAGGAGGTGTAGACAAACCAACAAGCGGACATGTTTATGTCGAAGGAAGTGACGTGTTTTCTCTAAACGAAAACAATCTAGCCATCTTTAGAAGAAGACAAGTAGGACTGATTTATCAATTTTATAATCTAATCCCCATTTTAAATGTCAAAGAAAATATTTCTTTACCCGTACTATTAGATGGAAAGACACCTGATGAAGAGTATTTAGACGAACTGATTCACACATTAAATCTAGAAAATCGAGTGGAGCATTTACCTAATGAGTTATCAGGAGGACAACAACAAAGAGTGAGTATTGGAAGAAGCTTAATTTATCATCCAGCTTTGTTACTCGCTGATGAACCAACTGGAAACCTAGACACCAAAACCAGTGAAGAAATCATGGAACTTCTAGAAATATCTAACAAAAAATATGGTCAAACCATTATTATGATTACACATGACGAAGATCTAGCCATGCATGCCAAAAGAATCATCACGATTGAAGATGGGAAAATCATCAAAGATGAGAAAGTGGGTTAACCATGAAAGTTTTAAATAAATTAACCATCAAACATCTCATGATGAATAAAAAAAGAACTATCGTGACGATTATTGGCCTCATCTTATCCACATCTCTAATGGTTGGAATAGGACTTTTACTTTCTTCGATGCAAAGAGCTATGATGGAAAATGCCATAGAATTGAATGGCAAACAACATGCCGAATTTGGAAGTGTGACCGAAGAAGAAAAAAATTTCATTTCTAACAATATCAATGTAAGTGATTCTTATTCCTATGGAGCAGTAGGTTTTGCTAAACTTGATACTGTCCGTCCAAAAATTTACCTATTTATTGCAAGTGCTGAAAATGATTGCTTTGCAACCGAGAAAATTATAAAAGGAAGATACCCTGTAAGTAATGATGAAATCGTGATTCCAAGTCATATGGAACAATATGGAAGTGACCTTGACATTGGAGACACCATCACCCTAGATGTAGGATATCGAATGTTTGAAGGTGACAAACTATGGAATAACGACATAAACTTACTATATTCTTATAATGAAGATGGAAGCACGAGCATCGAAGAAACATTTGTCCCAGTCGAAAAGAAAACTTACACTGTAGTGGGAATCATTGAAAAAAGTAACAAAGAAAACTATTCTTCGCCAGGATTCCTTGCCTTTACCACCAATGAACCAGATATCAAAGACTACCATGTTTTTGTAAACTATCACAATGTCAAAAAGACATTTGAATATACCGAAGAAATAAGTGCGAACTTAAATAATCAAGCAACCTCTAGTACAAATGATTCTTTATTATATTATTATGGAGTCAGTCGTTACCAAAACATCAACGAAACATTTCTTTCTTCTTTAATCATCATGCTATCTTTAGTAAGCATTGGGTGTATCATCGTAATTTATAATTCGTTCGCGATTTCCACGATGGAAAGAAAAAAATCTTTTGGTTTATATGCAAGCCTAGGGGCAACACCACGACAAATCAAATACACCGTGTTCTTTGAAGCGTTTGTAGTTGGAGCCATCGGAATTTCTTTAGGAATTCTAGCAGCCTTTTTAGGAATTTACATTGTTATTCAAGTTTTAGATGTGTTACTCAAAAACTCCATAGGCTTACGTTTTGTGTTTGCCGTCGAACCTCTTTACTTAATCACAGCCATTTTATTTATGATACTTGTGGTATATCTATCCGCATTCCTTCCAGCGAGAAGGGCAAGCAAAGTTTCCCCGGTGGAACTCATTCGCGAAAATGACGAGATTAAAATTCCAAGAAAAAAAGTAAAAACCCCAAAATTTATCACCAAACTCTTTGGTATGGAAGCAACAATAGCACTTAAGAACATGAAAAGAAACAAAAGAAAATATCGCATTACCATATTATCTTTATTCATAAGTATTGTTTTATTTATCTCCTTTAGTACGTATTTAAAAATGGGTGTTCATATTACAAGTGACATGGACGTTCCAGACTTTGATATTGAGGTCTATGCAGTAAATAAAAAAGATATAGATGAAATTCTAACTATGGAGGGAATTGATTCTTATTTCACAATAAGAGAAACATACTCCACTTATGAACCATATCCAGAAGATTACTATCGTCAAAGTTATAATGACGAAGGGTCTATTCGAACACTGATACTAGATGATAAAACGTTTAATGAAATCGCAGGCAATCAAGCTCCAATTTTATATAACAGGATTCGTTATGTAGAGTACACCAATGACTCTCGAGTAGAATATCATGGAAAAGCCCTAGAAAAAGGTGTATCAGAAATAGTAATTGTAGAAGAAAATGGTGAGAAAAAAATAATCCCAATTACCATGATGAATGAAAATAAACAAATACAAGATAAATTATCGTTCTTAGAAAATGATTTTCTATTCTTAATCATGAGTGAAGCCCAAGCAAAACAATATCATATTGAAGTAAAATATGTATCTTATGAATACGGACTCTATATCTATTCTAAAGATTATGAAAAACTTTATGAGAAGATAGAAAAAGAATATAAAACAAATCAACAAGTACAGTATAATTCACCAAAAATGGAATTAAAATCTCAACATAACATGGTATTAGCCATTGAAATATTATTATATGGTTTTATCACTTTAGTTACTTTAACAGGTATTACGAGTGTCTTTAATACCATCTATACAAGCATTCATTTAAGAAGAAAAGAATTTGCGATGCTTCGAAGTGTTGGTTTATCGCCAAAAGGATTTAATCGAATGATTTTCTTTGAAAGTTTATTCTTTGGTTTAAAATCTCTTTTCTATTCTCTACCAGTTTCAGCAGGACTCATTTATCTACTAAACAATGAAATATCTGGAGCATTTAATTATGGAAAACTCTTTATCCCATGGGGCAGTATTGCAATTGCTATTGTTGGTGTGTTTATTGTTGTATTACTTACTATGTTATATTCCGTAAGAAAAATAAGAAAAGAAAATATTTTAAATTCTTTAAGAGAAGAAAATATTTAAGCTAGAGCAAAATCTCTAGTTTTTTCTATAGAGTTTATCAATACAGTTTCCATCAATGTCATATAAAAACACTCCAAGAATAGATGGAATATCATCAAGATATCTTTGAAGTAAATCTTGAGTAGAAAGAAAAGGTGGAATGTCATCTTCATCATAAATAGGGTAAGACTCACAAAAGCCAAGCATGAATCCTTCAATAGATTCACAGTACTCTCCAACCGTGTAACCATTCTCATCTAAATAAACAATTCGGTACCCACTTTCATAATCAGATCCCGAAGAATTCTTTCTTAAATCTTCTAAAGATATTTCCAAGAAAATCACGTCTCCTTTATAAAGATATAGTACTACAAACACATGATTGATACAATGAAAAAAATATATTATAATAATATTACACAAGGGAGGTTTTCTAATGATAAAAGAAAATGTGAAAGTAAATATAACAGAATATGAATTTTTAAGATTACTGGTCTCAACGATGATGATTCAAGAAAGAACACCAATTTTTGAAAATCAACAATTACAGAAAGAATTATATGAGTACTATAATCACCCAGACTTTCAATTTTTATTTGAAGACATATGTAAAAAAGAAAGTATTGAAAACAATAATTATGTCGATTTAGGGAATGCTTTTCAAATAGCCTATGCATTAGGTTTATTATCCATGCTTCAAGATAGTGGTAATTTAAAATCTGTCATCAATTTATCAAAAGAAGAATCAAAACAAAATATTTTACAATTTGCTAAAAGAGAAAGAGACGCAATGAGTAAGTTAGTAACAGAGTTATATCTATCAAAAGAAAAGAATAAGCTAGAGTATTAGTAAGAAATTAACTACAAAATAAAACAACTTTAAACAGTTGATTTCAAAATAAATGTTTGCTATAATGCTATCAGGAACATTTAATAAGTTGGGTGGAGCCAAACTTCTTAAAAAGAAGGGAGGCGGTGTTATGAACAAGAAAGATTTTTTGCTCTCTTTTATCCAATGACACAGATTTGTTTCCGTTACTTTTTATGTTAGGGGATTGAATTTCGCCTTTAAATT
>CANRDF010000050.1 GCA_947629255.1 uncultured Bacilli bacterium | reverse complement strand
AATAAAAATCACTATAAAGCCTTATAAATAAAGGACTAAAGGGTGATTTTTTACTTTAACAAGTACGAAACTCGGGAATCATTAAAAAACAGTTTTCGTTCGGGAACCTATAAATATCTGCTTATCAAAAGTAATGAAGAAAATAATAAAATTACTGATTTTACAACAAATGCAAGTGCGACTACCATCAGTGTACCAATGATGCATACTTTAACAGAAGAAGATGTTCAAAATCAAAATACTTATTTTACGATTATGAACGATTTTGTATCCAATTTGAAACAAATTACGGATTATTAAAGAATGAAAGAAAATTCGTTCTTTTTTTTTGCTTTTTTACAAAAACCTATTTCTTTTTTTTAGATTTATGGTATAATTTTAATCGTGATGTCTCCTTAGCTCAGTTGGTAGAGCAACTGACTCTTAATCAGTGGGTCTGGGGTTCGAGCCCCCAAGGGGACACCAGTTAAAAAATAACCCTCGTATTTTACGGGGTTTTTATTTGGAATTGTTCTTCCTTTTCTTTTCTCTTTTCATGAAGATATGCTCTTAACATCATCCGAAGATAAGGTCTGTGAATTTTTGGAGACTCCATAATTTCTCTTGTTGAAGTATTAGGAAAATAAAAGGCAAATTCCCCTATTTCGACTTCAGCTTTGGTATCTAAAAATGTTTCAGCTAAATAAAGAGATTTAATTTCACCAAACGTTTTATCTATTTTAAAAACTGGAAGCCCTTGATATGTTGTATAAAAAACTGGCTCATGAAAATTACTATTTAGAATTCCACAAAACTCATGATATTCTTGACATTGAATATGAATATGGGGAAATCTTGAGGTTTCTGTATCATAACAAAGAAATAGTCCATGCATGTATTGATACTCTTTTTGCTCCATTTGGGACATATATTCAGCAATTTTAGGACCCATTACATCTAAGTCAATGACCGAATTCAAACATTTTGCTTTTTGTTCTTCAGCTTTTTCCAAAGTCATATATCCATTTCCATAAAATTGATTATAAATTCTTTCAATGGTTCTTTCCGTTCTTCTTTTTACAATCATGAATATCCCTTCTACTCTAGTTCTATTATAGCACTTCTTTTTTTATAAAACACTAAAAAAGCACTCAATAGAGTACTTATTTTTAAAACATTGGTGATCCGTACGGGATTCGAACCCATGAATAGCGCCGTGAAAGGGCGTCGTGTTAAGCCACTTCACCAACGGACCAAACAAAATGGTGGGCCTGGGGGGACTTGAACCTCCGACCTCACGCTTATCAGGCGTGCGCTCTAACCAGCTGAGCTACAAGCCCATTTTGTCTCGCGACTATTACATTTTAACTTAAATTATGTTTTTTGACAAGTCTTTTTTTATCAAAACATAATTTTTTTCCACTTTTTTATTTTAACAATAAAAATGGCGGAGCAGGAGAGATTTGAACTCTCGCGCCGGTTACCCGACCTACACCCTTAGCAGGGGCGCCTCTTCAGCCTCTTGAGTACTACTCCATCACCAAGTGGTTACTTATCAAGTTTACTATAAAACTGAAGTCTCGTCAATAATATTTTCTTCATTTTTATAAAATTTTCGTCATTTTGAGTCCAAAATTATTTATCTTTAAAGTTTTTTATTGCAAATTGGTTTAATACTTTTCCACGAATATAATAAGCTCCCACTAAGAATATAATAGAAAAAACTGTTAAAAGAATTGCCATACCCCAAGTAGCCCCGTTTAAAGATTTTTCATAATAAGAACTTACTATTATGAAAATGGAAAAAATAATTCCTACAACACCTAAAATATTTAATCTTATAAAACGAGTCTTCATTTCTTTTCCTTTTGCTGTTTGATAAAAAGACTCTCTACATTTTTTCTTCTCTAATACATTCATTCTTTGATATTTATTTTTCATTTTCAACACCTGATATTATCATAACACATTTTCCTTTATTTTCATATGCTAATTTGTCTTACATATATTTTAGTATGAGCGATTTGAATCAAATCTTAAAAGAACTTGATACGGAAGACCTTATATGGATTATTTCTTTATTTACAAGCATTTTTGCTATTTATTCGAATCAATTAGAACGAAGTTATGTAAAACACAAGAATCCAAGAGATCAAAAACGGTTTAAAACGATTAATATTACAATTGGAATTATTAGTTTTTTTATATATCTTTATTTTTTGTTGCTTTCTTTCTCTAGATTTCGTGAGAATAATCCAAATACATCTTTTAAAACTCTAAAAATTAGAGAAGCTAATTTTGTCGCGGCTTCCCTTATTGTTATTGCCAGTGTCATTTACATTATTACTGAAATTTTAAGTGATGATGGTTTTGACGCAAATATATTAATTTAAATTATCTGATTCATTTAAAATTTTTTCACATAATTCATTATAGGAAATTCCTTTTACAGCTCCCGCTTTAGGTAGTAAGCTTAGTGGTGTCATTCCAGGTAAAGAGTTTGCTTCTAAACAATAAATTAGGCCATCATTTCTCATTATAAAATCTATTCTAGAATAATTTCCTAAATGAAGTGTACGATGAACTTTAAGGGCGATATCTTGCAGTTCTTTTGCTTTTTCTTCTTTTAAATGGGCAGGACATATTTCTTCTGTATAGCCTTCTTGATATTTATTTTCATAGTTATAAAAATCTTTTTTAGGTATGATTTCTATAATCGGTAATGCTTCTCCATTTAAGATACCTACCGAAAATTCTCGACCATTAATTTTTCCTTCCATTATAATTTCTGAGTCTTTTACATTTTTTAAAGCATCTTGCAGTTCTTCTTCGTTCTGAAGCATAGAAACTCCAATACTAGAACCATTAGAGCAAGGTTTTAAAACACATGGATAAGATACTCCTTTTATTCCTTCACGTTCTAAATGAAAATATTTCCATTTTGGTGTGATGATGCCATTAAAAGCCATAAGTCGTTTGGCAACATCTTTATGCATGGCTAGCATACTTCCAAGAGCAGAAGATCCTGTATAAGAAATTCCATAAATATCTAAGAGTGATTGTAATTTTCCGTTCTCACCAATAGATCCATGTAAAGCTAAAAATACTTTATCAGCTTTCTTGCATTCCATTAGTACTTCCTCAGAAATTAAACTTTTATCTTTTTTTAATAATTTTACTTCTTCTAAATTAGGTTCTTTCTTTGAAATCATATAGGAATAGGTATATCCATCTTTTTTTTGATGATATTCTAGAGGAAACATGGTATTTAAACTACCTAAATAAATATCTGCTAACATGACCTCATGTCCATTTTCCATGAGAGCATTGGCAATGTGTGTTCCAGAAGAAAAAGAAATTTCCCTTTCTGGACTTAAACCCCCAGCTAAAATCACAACTTTCATTTTTCACCAATCTTTCTCTACTATTTTATTGTTTAAAAAGAAAAATAGTATTCTTTGGTAAATCGTATGAATTTTTCTTCCAAGAATATATCTAAAAAAAAGAACTCCTCTCTAGTTCTTCTTTCGTTTTCCATTTTAAAACATCTTAATGAATCAGCTAAATCATTATCGTTTCTATTTTTTTATATTCCATAAGGTCCAAAATTTATATCTTTTTCTCTAAAAAGACTATATTTCTCCCTTTGAGTTTTTATTTCTTGATCTGCCTCAGACACACAGCTTTTATAATAAGCATTAGATATTATATGTAATATATAAGCTTCTACCATCGATAATTTTGCATAGTTTTCTGGCTTTTTTTCTTCTATTACTTTGGCGTGCAACTCTTCTGTTGGACATTTACATAATCTACCTATTTCTTGCTTTGCAAATTGTAATTCTTCAGAAGTTAACTTACTTAGCATAAACTTTTCAATTGATTCTTGACACATAAAATCATAGACTTTCATATACTCTTCTTCAGAACATTCTTTTGTACCATAGATTTGAAATAATCTTGCAAAAATTTTATTTCTACTATATATACTCGCTTCTTTAAGTTCTTCATAAGATAGCTCTGATATTTTCTTAGAATCTAAGTATCCCATTCTTTTCCTTTCAAATTCTGGTTCATAAGATAACCATTTCATCCATTCTATAATTGGAGAAATATTTCCCATTTCCTTATGAGGAATCATTTTTATACCTTGCTTTGCCAACTTGCTCGCGACAAGTCTATTTGTATCCATATCTAAAACCTCCTAAATAGATTGTATCATATATTAAAAAATTTTAAAACTCGAACCTTAAAAGTCCGAGTATCAATCAATCTGGTGCCGTTGTCGTAGTTATCTACAACTTTTTACACAACATTGATGTAAGAATCAATCAATATTATTTTAAAAATTATTAACGCTTATTTGCTTTTGATAATTGTTCAAGATAACCTGCATTTGTTAATAAAGTTTCAATATCACCTATATCAGAATATTTAAAGAAATAAGAGTTACTAATATCATCTTGTGCTAAAGTCATAAGTGTTTTGCATGCTTGATATTGTTGTGCTAACGCACTTAAAGCTTGCTGATAACGAGGATCATCCTCTCTATATTTCATTAATTCTAAGCTCAAGTTTTTCATTGATTTATCTAATGTTTCTAATGCTTGATTCATTTTAATTCCTCCTTACTAGTTAGTATTATATTATATTCTTTTAAAAAAATCTATATTTTCTACTATCTTAAAACTATCTTTAATTCATAGTTTTCAAGGTCTGATATTTTAATCTTTTTACTTAAATTATTGATACAGATTTCATTTGAATAATTAAAAGCAAGAAACATTGTGTTATTGATAATAATTCTATGTAGATCGATATAGTTTAAATTAGTTCTATCAATCTTTCTTATACTACCATTTATAATAGTTGGAGTAGTATTACAAAAATCACATATTATCTCTAAACGTTTCTTTAAAGATTCCTCCATATCAATTTCTTTTGTAATTACATTAATCATAAATACCAACCTTTCCTATGATTTTCTTCCAAAAACAGAAAAAAACCAATCTTTCGATTGATTCTATATATCAAAGTTCGAATAGTTCGAACAAATTAGTCACTGGTGCAGGTGAAGGGACTTGAACCCATATACCTTGCGGCGCTAGATCCTAAGTCTAGTGCGTCTACCAATTTCGCCACACCTGCATTTTTTTAAAATGGTGGACCTCGTAGGACTCGAACCTACGACCGACCGGTTATGAGCCGGTTGCTCTAACCAACTGAGCTAGAGGTCCAACGACTACTTAAGTATACAATAACTTTTTTGAAAAAACAAGCAGTTTTCGAAAAAAAGATGGATTTTCTAATAAATATTTTGTATAATGGAATTGTTCTTCATTACCCTGTCGCCAAGTGGTAAGGCAATGGGCTCTGACCCCATCATTTCATAGGTTCGAATCCTATCAGGGTAGCCAATATGTGAATTAGCCTTTTAGGCTTTTTATTTTGTAAAAAAACAAGGAAAATTATTTTCCTTGTAACATATTTAGTAAATCAATTTTAAAACGATCTTTTGATGCATTTGTTTTACTAATCATAATACCTTTATAAGTTCCTAATTCAGATTTATGTCCTTCTAAAAGAATTTCTTTTGGAGTAATTTCTTTTAACATAACGGTTTCTTCTTTTTTATAAACCGTATAGATTAATTTTACTTCTCCATGAACTTGTGCAAACATAGCATCACTTGGTAATTTAAGCTCATAAGTTACTGTACCCGCTTTTTTGTTTGTACTTACAATCTCTCCTACAAACTTACCATCTCTTAATGAAGGATAGTAATCAAAACTTAACTTTTTAAAAGCACGCATATTGTACTTCTTTAAAGCTCTTTCTAATTTACGAAATTCATTTTCATTGACATAATCCAATACATAATTTTTCATATCAACAAACCCCCTATTACCTTTTTCGTACTTCTATTATACCACAAACAAATTATTTTGTCAAATTTGTGTCTAATTAAACTATTTTTGCTTGCAATACTGTACAAAATGTATTTACCCTTTCTTAACGATATAAAGTTTATCACAATTGTCAAAAAATGTCAAATATTTTTTATTTGACATTCAAATGAACTATAGTTTGGCCTAAATTATCAGGATCTAATTGATATTCTAATACTTCTTTTTCTTTGGAAAGAATCTGGTGTACTTCTTCTTTCAACTTGCCTGTTCCCTTTCCATGAATGATCACAACATAAGATTGTCCTAACTTTCGTTGTTCTTGTAAAAAGGAATGTACAACGGTATAAGCTGTTGAAGCGTATTCACCATGTAAATCAATTTTAGGATAATAATTCCAATACATCATGCTTGAGGAGTTGCCTCACTTTGCTCTACTGGGGCAGATGATGTTGGGTTTTGTGGTTCTGTTGCTGGTGGAACTTGGGCTTGTGTAGCTGTTTCTCCTTGTGATGCAGTTAAAGGCCCAAATTTTTCTTCATATTTTTGAATCACATCAGATAGTAGTGGGATGGAATTCTTTGCTCCATATTTAGTTGTCGATAAAGCTCCTGCAATACTGGAGAATCGAATACATTTTTCTAAGTCGTACCCATTTCCTAAAGCATAGATCATCGCCCCATCAAAAGTATCTCCAGCTCCTGTTCGATCTACTTCTTTTACTTGAAGTGGTGGCATCACTTTGACTTCGTTATTTATTTCATATAAAACTCCTGCACTGTGCAAAGTAATAATATTAATACTATTTGGAAATTTGTTCTTCACTTCTTTGTATAAATTTAATAAATGGGTAGGATTTGTGGGATCAACTTGCATTTTTGTAGCGTGACACGCGAATTCTAAAGAAAAGATTACATATCTTGCATATTTAGCTAAAGCAATGACTTCTTTTTCATCCGCAGAGCCAACACTTGCTCCAAGTACTGAAATGGCATTTTGAAATTTGCTAAAAGCTGCATTTGTAGCAGAATATTCATATCCATCAGAATAAATAACATTCGGTGCAACGTCAAAATCTGTTTTCTTTAAATGATATGTTTCTGGTTCGATCATAAACTGAGTTCTAGAAGTTGTTGCCTTATTTGCTAAAATCATACTCATTGTTGTTTTCTTTTCATAATTGATTTCCATAAAATTCGTATGAACTTTATTTGCCTCTAATTCCTTTTTTATATTCGTTCCTAAGTCATCATAGCCAACAACACCAGCATAATAGCTATCCATATTCCACTTACCAAGTAAGTAAGCTACATTGGAAGCACTTCCACCACTTCCTTCTAATTTTTCTTTTAATACATATTTTTGATTTTCAATAGGATATTCTTCTACAGGAATTGTAATATCATAAGTTGATTTTCCTATACTTAGTGTAATCATATTTACACCCTACCCTTTCTAATCTATAATCAAATTATACTATAATTTTATCAAGAAAAAAAGAACTATCTTTAAAAATGTAAAGATTTGTCCTCTAAACATCTTGGAAATACATTTTCTCCTTTTTGATTTAAGACAAAGGATAAAGCATTGTTTCCTAAAAAATCTAAAAAATACAGTGAATGCATGTTGGTATAAGTTAATGTATTCATTATTTCCATTATTTTTTGATTGACACTTTGATCTCCGTTTTTTACTTTTTCTCGAAGTTCTTTTGCTACTAAGTAATCAAGGAAATAGCAATAAAAATCAAAACTATCTCCATCGGTAATATCAAGAATCCTCTTATTCATAAAATCGCATATTCTAGGAGAAATATATGACACATCGAAAGGTTTTCCTTGCTTTAACTTTAAAAAAGAATTATGTATGATATCTTCTGAAATATTCCAAAAAAATTCATTTTGTCGATTTGCTTCATAAGCTTGAATGTCACATATTAATTCTTTATAACGCTTTTCTAAATAGAGACTTAGATTTAATTCATGATAAATACTTGGTAGTTCCTTATAAGTTATATAAGTTTCTGGGAGAACACACTCCTGATATGGATATAAATTTAATATATAATAATGGATAAATTCATGGGCGAGAGAATACATATCATTAATTGTATTTGTAAAAGATCCATAAATCCTATTTCTTTCTATGTCATAATACCAGTCATTATAGACATAAGTATCTTTGGTATGATCTTCTAGTTTCAAATGCTTTTTAATACAATTGTCATAAACAGAAACCAAGAAATATGTAGAATCAAATGTTTTTAAATAATCTCTTAAAATGTATAAGGATTTTTCTATAGGAATTTTATATGTATAATCTTGATACTTTTCTCTTCTTATTTGTGATTGAAAGTATTTTTTTAAAAATTCAAAATTTTGAGATAAAAACTCATTTTGTTCAAAATAGCTATACTCATGTTGAATTTGCATTTTTAATAAATCATAACGATACTTTTCCTTTAAAATGTTATATAGATGAACTATACTAAGATAAAAGTTTTTTGGATCTTTGAAGTCACAAGAAATCGCATACGTTTGAAAAAGTTTTAATGTTTTTTCATAAAAATCATTGGTTATATATACATCATAACGAATCAAATGATAAAAATTCTCATAAAATTTTTTAGTCTTTTTACTTGAAATTGGATCTAAATAAAAAATTTTACTTAATATTTCAAAATATTCTAAGACTTCTTTTTCTTCATTCATATAAATGCCTCATTTCAAAAGCAAGTTCTATTCTAAACTATAAACAGAAAAAAGAAAAGAAGTTTCTACTCTATTGATACATTTTCAACCAAATTAGTCCCACTATTTGGAAACGAAAAACATTTTCACATTTTTTTTAGTGTAATATCAGATTATTTTTTTACTTTATTGTTTATTAGTAATTTCCTTTTTTTATCTAAAGTTTTATCTTGTTCTAATTGTTTTTCTTCAATGGAATTATAATTACTTATTTTATTTTGAATCTCTTGTGCGATCCTTATCTTTATAATAGGATATGATGTATTCGGAATTTTTGATAATATCTCTTTCTATGCCTTCCATTAAAACACCTTCATAACTAATCACAAGCTACAATATACTTAAGATTAATATACTTACGTTATTTCTTCTAATATTTTTTCTTTTATTTTATCTATATCAGTTAAAAATATTTTTTGTCCTCTTACATGAAGCTTCATAAGATTTTGAAAATTTTGAAGGATAATTTTTTCTAATTTTTCAGAAACCTTGGCTGGTTTACCATGTATGCACATGATCAATATATTTTTCTAGTGTTGGAAAGGCATTTTGCAATAATATTGCAGCATCATTTTCATAAATTTTTTCTATTAGTATTGTATTGCAAAAACCATACTTTTTAATTTTTTTATCAATAATCTTTTGATACTTTTCAACTTTAGAACTAATGGGAATAAACCATAAAATATTTCCATCTTTAATAGTAAAATAAGTAGGTCTTTTCTTTCCCCTTTCATGATTTTGCATTAAATTTTCATCATTGACAAGATCAAAATATTCGTCTTTAATATGGTATAAATAACCTGTTTTAATTTCCATTTAAATCAACTCCAAAAATAATATACCACAAATCAATCAAAAAGAAAACTCCACCCTACAGTGAAGTTACTCTACATTTTCAACCGGGATTATTTATTACTCACTAGCCACCCGGAAGCGAAAAACATTTTCACACTCTTTCAAGTGCAATATAAATATACTATATTTTTATGAAAATGTCAAATAGTATACATTGATAGTATATTCTCTTTCAATGCTATTATGTATTAGTCTTTTTGTTTGATTTTTACTTTTGTCATTATACTATTTAGCAATGCCTAAGAGCATCAGCATAGAAATCATTATTATACTCAATAGTATTTTCATTTCTTCTTAATACTAAAATTTTACTATTATGTTTTTCTTGATATCTTAATGCATCATGATTTACAGTATCAAAACAAATAATGGTTAGGAATAAATTTTTATATTCCTCATTTGGATGAATAAGATTAAATTTATAAAATATTATTTTTAAAATGACTTATTCTAAATTTATTTTATTTCTTCTAACATTTTTTCTTTTAGTTTATCTATGTCAGAAAAAAATAAATTTGTACCTCTCTTTTTTAATCCTATCATATTTTTAAATAAGCTTTTAATCTCATTTTGCAAATCTGTTGGAACTTTTAGTGGCACTCCATCAACAGTATGAACATGATCTATATATTTTTCTAGTGTTGGAAAAGCATTTTGTAATAGTATAACAGCATCTTCATCGGCAATTTTTCTAATAATTATAGTATTACAAAAACCATACTTCTCGACTTTTTTATCAATAATCTTTTGATATTTATCAACTTTAGAACTAATTGGGATAAACCACAAAATATTTCCATCCTTAATGGTGAAATAAGTAGGTCTTTTCTTTCCCCTCTCATGATTTTGCATTAATTTTTCATCATTTACCATATCAAAATATTCATCTTTGATATGGTATAAATAACCTGTCTTAATTTCCATTTAAATCAACTCCAAAAATAATATACCGCAAATTAGTCAAAAAGAAAACTCCACCCTACAGTGAAGTTATTCTACATTTTCAACCAGGATCATTTATTAGTCGCACCACCTGGAAGCGAAAAACATTGTCGACCGGGATCACTTATTATTCGCTAGCCACCCGGAAGCGAAAAACATTTTCACACTCTTTCAAGTGCAATATAAATATACTATATTTTTATGAAAATGTCAAATAGTACATTTCTAGTATATTCATATGA
>CANRDF010000049.1 GCA_947629255.1 uncultured Bacilli bacterium | reverse complement strand
GTTACTTTTTGGTTTACATCTAAAGTTATTGATGTATTTAGTAATTCAATGCTAGCATTTAATTCTACACGTGTTGCGAATTGGTCTGTGTATAGATTTTGTGCTAATGTTCTTATATTAATGAAAGCATTTGTGAACGATTCCATTTTAACGTCATAATCGCCATCTTCAAGAATGATGGATTCATAATCAAAAAATTCAGTAGTTTCATTATCTAAAGCATAATTTTTGCCGTGTGAGTCAATACCTACTCTATGAATGCAAAAAAGTTGATTATTTTCATAATCAACAATTAGCTCATCTTTAACCGTGTCACTTATGTACAACAAGTCACAAGGAAGTGTCCAACGTACTGTCTTTTTCGTGTCTCTATTTATGAAAAGCAAATCGCGTGACAAAGGCTCTAAATCTTCGGCTGGTTCTAAATCTTCGTTTGGATACAAATAAGACAAATCTTCTGCTGTAGGATAAATTTGAAGATAAAGGACTTCACTTGCTTTAACGTTGTCTAAAAAAATACTCCCAACACCTGTACCACTCACAGTAGTATTCGTAACCGAACCAATTTGTTGTTTAATAGAATTAATATCTATACTCAACTGTGCAATACTTTCTGCTTGATCGTTAAAGTATGATACTTCCTCCGTAATATTATCTAAACTCGCTTGAAACTTTGTTAATCTTTCTTGATTTCCTTCGTTTTCTTTAATTAAATCTTGAATTTCACCAGTATTTTTATCAGTAGAACGTTCAACTTTAAGTATTTTATTTAATGTAGAATTTGCATTCCCATAATTAGATACAGTTTCTTCTAACTCAGCCATTTCTATAGAAGATGTCCATGATTTAGGATTATCAAAATCTCCACCTCCCCACTCTAAAGTGTGCTTAGTAATGTTCGTCACGACATCAATATGTTCAATGTCTTGTGATTTAATTTTTTGACCCGCTCGCAAATTCAATAAACCATATGGAACATTTAATTTAGAAATTGGAGTATAGAAAAAGCCATTTACTTGATTATAAATAGCTTGATTAATAGAATATCTGTCAATATAATTCCAATCGTCTTCAATACGTAACTCGTGTGGCTCTTGTGGAGTTTCTTCTGGATATTTTACATTGTCATTCGTGTCCCCACTACTCAAAATAATAATATTTATCGGAGGTTTTTGTTTGCTATGTACAAAATTTTCCCAGTCTTCTACCTCGTGTAAAGTCTCATCGAACCACTTAATAGAATAAGTATTATCATAATTTGTTTGAACATAGCCACTGGCATACTTTGCAATTACTTGAACAGCACTTCGCCAAGTAGGATTATTTCCAATGTATGGTCGTTCACTCAATTCGACTTCACTATTTAAAAAATCTTCTTTTAAAGGTATTCCAACTTGCTCTCCAATCCACTTTGCCCACTCACCCAAAGTATTTGGAAAAGAAAACGTATCTTGATATGGTTCATCAAATTTTTGTGTATTATCAACAAGTGACAATGTAGATTCAATAAATTCTTCATCAGTTTTTAAATCATCTACATACCAACTTCCAAAGCCTTGAATATCAATATAAGTGTGGTATAAATTATCATACACATGGTTTAAATTAATTATTTTTAGTTCAGCAGTGTTTTTTACAAATGTTCCTATAACTTGTTTATTATTTTCTATATTATCAACAAGTTTAAAGCTAGTTATATCATTATCTTTTATTCCAGTTACTATCATGAGACATCACCATAACTTATAAACTCAATAGTAAAAGGAGCATAACGAATATTATCTGTATTATTATCATATGGTATTTTTTCAACCGTTAAATCTGGTTTTGGAACATAAAATTTAGTAGTAACGAATTTGTTTGCCCAGTGGTCAAAATAGTACACATTTAATTCTTCTTGCTTTATAATTTCAAGCAAATCTAGAATTTCAAAACGATACAACGATTTCACAAATTGAAGAGTATGATCTGGAATTTGAGCTTGTCTTTTACGATATAAGTATGCATTAAGACGTCCACGTTTTGCTGAAGCTTCCATATCATTGGTTTTAGGTTTTAATCCGCCTTTTTCTACCCATTCCCACGGTATTTCAAATGATTTTGTACCATCTATTGTTGAAAATTTTATTTTATCCATGTTTTACTCCTTTCTATCTCACAAAATAAGGTTCGCCTTCTAAATTTTCTAGAAGACGTATTCCTTTTAAGGATGCTCTACCGATTTCTTCGGTTTCACATTGCATAATAAAAGTAGCGTTAAGGATTACTTCTTTATCGCCACTCTCTTCTCTAACTATTTTTCTAATTAATGATTCTGGTGCTTCTAAGTTTTTACCATGTTTTTGGTCACCTAACACAGCTGCAAACTTTGCATTTGGTGGAATAACTGCTCCAGTAGCTAAGTATGGTAACTGTGGAACTGGTGCTCTCCAAGTAAGCCAATTAAATGGTCTGACACCTAAAATATCAATGTTATGAATGGTATTTAAAATTCCGTTTAATCCGTTAAATGGTAGTGCAACTACTTTATTAATTCCAGTAATTAAAGCATTTACTACCGCTTTAAATGCATTGACAATTCCTTCTTTGATACCATCAAATACTTTGCCACCAGTTGAAAATACTTTTTTTACACCATCCCAAGCTTTTCCGAAGATATCTCCAAAGAAACTAGCTACACTATTAAATGTTTGTTTTACACCATCCCAAGCATTTTTTGCACCATTTTTTAATCCTTCCCACATACCAGTAAAAAAATCGCCTATAGGTTTAATAATATTATCATTAAACCAAGTAGCAACTGTATTCCATACTCCTTTAATCCATTCCCAACAAGCACTAGCTGCAGAACTAACTTCATCCCAATGTTTAATAAGTAACGTTATTATAGCTATTAATGCTGTTATTGCCACAACAACTAATGTTATAGGATTATTTAAAACAGCCATTATACCACTAAAAATGCCTGTAACAGCATTACATGCTGCCATTACTCCATTATAAATTCCTAATGCTCCTGTATAAATTCCTATTGCTGCTGCTACTAAACCTATAGCAATAGCTAAGCTTTCTAAAAGAGTCATTGCAATTTCATTTTGGGAAATCCAGTTTAAAGCATCTCCTATACCATTTAAAACCTCAACAATTACACCACCAGTCCAATCAATAATTGGCGCTAGTACATTATCCCAAAACCACTGCCAAATTGGTTGTAAATCAGTAATAGCTTGGTTAATTATGCTTAAAGAACCACTTAAAATATTAAAAAATGCTAGTAATAATTCGTTCATTGTCCACGTACCTAAAGGCAATAAAACGTTTTCATAAAACCATAATAATCCTTCACCAATATTAATTGAAAAAGGCAATAACGCATCCCATAAATTGTTTAATGAATTTTGTATTGTGGTCCAATCAATTTTATTTATTGCATCTGCTGTGCTATTAAAAAAACGAGGTAAAGCATCACTAATAGTCCAATTTGCTAAAGGTAATAAAAAATTATTAAAAAAATCTATTAATGTTTGTCCCAATCCACTTCCAAATCCTTTTAAAGAGTTACAAAAGTTGCTAAAAGAGTTAGATAGATTATTAAAATCAAAAGATGTAACTATTTCTTTAATTTTATTGAAAAAATCTAATAATTCATTGTTTACTTCTATATTCCCACCAAAATCAATGTTATCTTTACTGTTACTTCCACCAGATTTGTTATCATTATTTACTTCTAACTTATCGAAACTTGCTAAACCTTCCTGAGCTTCTCCTACTGCTTTTGTTGCTTCAGCCTGATTGTAAAGTTCTTTAGCGTTCTTTTTTGCTTGAGATGCTGTTTGGCCAAAAAGACTTGATACAAACGTTGCGATTGTACCAGTGACTCTTGAAAGAGCATCCATTAAAGCATTGATAGCAGGCAAAACTGCATTATAAATTGGAGCAAATGCTGTCATTAGATTTGCTTTTATTTGATTTAAACTACTTGAAAAGTCATCGTTACTTTTTAACAATGAAATAAAACTATTTGACAATTGAGTTAATGATTGTCTTAATAATCTAAACACCATTGCAGTTAAAGCAAGTCTTGTAATTTTTTTACTTAATTTAGTGATTTTATTGCTGATAGATTCGATACCATTTTTTATACCATCTTTTCCATTAAAATATTTAGCAATACCATTCCATGTATTTTCAGCACTGTCTTTTATATTGTCAAAATTAAACTTATTTGTTTTAACAATTTCTTGACCCAGCTGTGATGATTCATTTTTTGTTTTACTAATTTCTCTTTCGGCTTCTGCAATTTTAGCTTTTAAATTTTGAGCTTCCATTGATGCCATTGGATTTAATTTTAATGTTTCTATTTCTTTTTTTAACCTCTCTGCTTCATCTCTGGCATCTTCTAATTTAGTTGCTATATCAATAGACTTAGCGTTTAAGTTGTCCTGCTCCAAATAAATTTTAGATATTTGATTAGTATCTCCAGAACTTTTAGCCCATTCTAAATCTACTTGTTTTTTTCCTAAATCTTCAATTACAGAATTGTACTGATTTTCTAAATTGTTAATTTCTTTCTCATTTTTCTTTAACAATGTTTCCATTGCAGTTAAAGATGCAGGAGCCTTATTACTACTTGCTAATTGATTATATTTTGATTTTAAATTATCAAGCACTATTTCTTCTTTCTTTATTTTGTCTATTTTTTTATCATATTGTGCAATCAATTTATCTGTTTCTTTACTAATGTTTTTATAACCATCAATTAATTTTTTATTCCGTAATTCGGTATCAATTACGACTTTTCCTTCTACATTCTCTCTTCGTCACCTCCATCATTAAATAATTTCATAAATTCACTCACTTCTTCAGACTCTTCTTTTTGGTAATTTAAATCTAAAATGTCTCTTGAATCTGCAAAAAGTTTCTTTTCTTCTTTTGAAAGTTTTCCACGATTTTTCTTTTGTCTCAAGTTCAAAATATTAGAAAATGTAGTATCTTTTCCGATGTCTAAAAATAAAGAACAAAATTTCCACCAATGCATGTTATCAATGGATAAATCTACATGATGCGTTTGGTGCATTGCAGAAAAAATGTATTTTGAATCTTTTTCAAAAGAATATATACGAGATAATTCTTTTGTGTCTTTTGTTCCTTCTTCTCCACAATTTAAAAACTTAATTCCTTTAATAATTGCTTGTTCTACATTTTTAGGGACTGTTTTATATAATCGATTTAACATAATAAAATGTTTTTCTTGAATCGTTAAATCTTCATCTTCGTAAGCTTCTATGATACGTATACAATTTTTAAAGTCATAATTAATTTCATAAATCTCATTCTCTATTTTTATCTTTGTTGGAAAAGAGTCAGTCAAGATATTCATTATTCCATCACATCTAACTGTTCAACTTTTTCATTATCTAAATATTTATTTGCTTTCTTTTCTCTTGCTTCTTTAAATTTAGGTAAAACTTCATCTAATAATGGACTAACTAAATCAATATCTTTGGAATCTCCCATTAAAATCTTGCATGTTCCCTCTCCAAAAATAGAATCAATATCTTTAATGATCTCATCAATTTTAGCATCATGAAAATCAAAAAAATCTTTCATTTTTTGAAAATCTTCTCTAAATTCTGCAAATTCTTCTATTTTTTCTATATGTTCAGGCATTTTCTTGATATTTCCTGTTATTTTCGACTTGTCACTTATTTGTAAAATATTATCCATAATATTACACAATTTTGTATACGTTGTGGTATCTTCTGGATTATAAGAAATATATCCTAATACATTTCCACTTTCATCAACTAATTCTTCTTTAATATTTTTATTTTTAACTATAATAGCCATTTTTTTCATATCCTTTCTTATAAAAAATTTAAGGGAGAGTTATCCTCTCCCTTGTTCTTATTCAGTCACTGTTGCCGTAAACTTTTTAGTTTTTGGATTAAATGTTCCGTGAGTTTTTTCGCCTAGCCAATTTAATTCGTAAGGTGTTCCAAGACCAGCGGTATCTCCACCCCAAGATTGAAGTGAGATAGCAGCCTTTTGACGGAAGCATTCGTATTCTCCAGCAGGTTCTTCTGTTACTTTGAATGCTGAAACTTCCATAAATTCAAAGACAACATCATCCAATTCCCTATCATACTTGTAAATTTCGTATAATTTTTGTGCTAATTTTCCATCATGTCTGTAATAGCAAGGATCTACACTTGTTGTTTGTGGTCCTTTTTTTACATTCACTTCAGTTTCGCCTAGCACATTTTCCTTAGAATCGGTCTCATAATTCATTGTACGACTAAGTTCATCATTATCTTTTCCAATAGCCTCAAATGTTTCTTCTTCTCCTGGATTATCAATGTAAAAAAGAATGGATTCTTTACGTTGAGCTTTCCCAGTTTTTACTTCTGCAAAACGTTGAATGTTTAATTTCATATTTTACCTTCTTTCTATATGAAAAAATCCGCGAAGGGATTTTTTACATCTTTTTTTGTGTATTCCACAATGATTTGTATTTGATAACAAGCCTTTCTTAAAGTTGGGTCTACAGACACCAAGTAATCACTAGAAGAAATTGTTACTTTAGTTACATACTGGTTATTTTTAAGAATAGGAAAATTTTCTTCTTCATTTTGTTCTTCTATCCATTCAGCGATTTCTTCAAAAAACTCACTGTTTTTAAGTTTACTTTGAAGTTCATTTGAATGATTAAAATGTGCCCTTAAAATAAAATTGGCTTGTCTTTCAGTATCACCATTTACTTTAGTTCTCAAAATAGGCTTTATAGGAGTTTTATCAATTGTTGCTACATTAGCATCTTTCGATAACATATCTACTCCTAATTCTTTTAATTTTTGAAAACTTGGACATTTTAAAAAATATTCTCTCAATGAATTAATCATTTTCCACCTCTTTCAATAAATTTTTGTACTGCCATTTCAATTTCTTTTTGTCTATCTGCCCACATTCTACTTGTCCAATATGGTCCACGAATACCATTAAAATTATTTAATGCTCTACCACTTGGGTCCAATATTTTAGGAACTCCTGGTCTAGAAAAGAACCCTACTTGAATCCCGTTCTTAGTTAAAGGAAAACCGCCAACTAAATAATCAGGATCTACCATAAGCATTCCATACCATTGATAACGAGCATAAGGACTATTATAGATAATCTGTGTTCCATCGGTATTGATAAAAGAATTATTTTTTAATGGTCCTTCATCAAATGGAACATAATCATCTGACAATCTCCATACTTCATTTGTGAAAAAACGTTGTACAGAGCCACCTTCTTCTAAATTCAAATCTTTAATCATCGTGTCTATGGAATTTAATTCTAACTGAGCTTGAAAGTCCATTACTTACCTGTAATCAGTATATTATCAATACTACTTCCAACTAAATTTTCATCTATTCCAAAGACAGTCATAATTTTAAAATTATTTGGTATATCATTCACAGAATCAATATCTGGTCCTTCACCTAAAATAATTCTATTTTCTCTTTGAATCGTAAAAGTGTTTTCTTTGCCTTTATATTCTCTCTCAGTAATGTATTTTAAAAGATTATCCCCATCAATTATGATGTTAATAGCACCCACTTCTACAATGCCTTTTCCAGAAATGTTAATAGAATCTGTTCCATACCAATAAACTTCGTGAAGAACTGTTTTTAAATATTTACCTTCATATTCATTATAAATTGTAATCGTATATGGCATTTTCATCTCCAACACCTCCACGATACATAAGTCCAGTATGCACTAGATTTTTATAACAAATATTATAGGTTTTCTTTTTTAAATCATCATCACTAAGTATTTGATTAGCACGTAAATTAGATTTATTAACATAACTTATCGAATGTGGTCCTAAACTTTCGCTAGCAACTTCTTTGTTATCATTATCCGTATTTAATACAGATTTATTAAGATTGTCTTGTTCAAATAACAATTCAGCAATTTCACAAGTAGTGTTGCGAATTAAATCGTTCAAAATCTCACTAGTAATTCTATTTGAAGTCCAATAGTTCACTTCACTACTTGCTCTAATTGCTTTTTCTTTAAATGAAGATTCTGGTATGCTAGAACCTCCATAAGTTTTTGAGTAATACTCATAATTCACTAATTCTGTTAGCATACCTTTCATCTCCTATTCTTCTCTTAGCTCTAGGCTAGTTAATGTTAGTGTTCTAGTTTCTTTACCTTTGCTAGTAATTTCGATTGTGTTATCTTGATTATGAACTTGGAATACAATTAGACCATCTTTTTCATCAACTGCAACTGGTTTCTTTAATTTAGCACCAGTTCCCTTAAGTTCACACTTAATAATTCCTTTTGGTTGCCCTTTTGCTTCTTCAAAGTATAAAGGAATGAAATTACCAGTATTATCAGTTTTTGAAAATTCAGTCCAATTTTCTACATGTTTTAAAGCACCAGTTACATTTCCTGTATCATCAATGCTTAAATTTTCACATAAATCTTGTACTGTTTTTTCGCCAAACAAAGAGGTTTCTCCACTAGGAACACTTACTTTAATTTTCGCTAGATTATTGCTTTTTTTTTTGAAACATAAACGCCAGCCTTTTTATTTTCATATACATAACCATAAAGATTGTAATTTCTGTATGGGAAGATATGACTATCACCATTTTGGTCTTGGTCTGGACTAAAATATTTCATGTATTGTTCCATTGCAGTTACCGTAGAACTTTTTTCAACAATTAAAAAGTTTAATTCTACACCATCATCAGCTTTTTTATAGCCATATTTTTCTTTTCCGTTTTCTAAAGTAATTTTACTATACATTCTAGTTTGTGGAACTTCAATTACTTGTGAGAAACGACTCATAACTGATTTTGATTTATAAGTCTCTAAATCATCGATCAATGCTTTTCCAGTTGGTGTAATAAATAAAATACGATTAGATGTTGAAACTTCATCTTCATCCATTTTATTTGTTCCAGCACGTAAAGACTTATACATTTCATCGCCGGTAGTGATATCTTCTTCTACACTTGAAATGCCTTCTACACTTGCAATCTTAGCAATACGTGCAGCATCTGTTTCTGGTGCTACTTTTGTTCTTAAGAACTCACTAGATAATTTTGCTAGCATAAGTCCTAAGCTTTCTTTGTTGTCTAAACGGTCAACTTTTAATTTTTGAGAACGTTCTTTATCATATTTAACAGTTTCCCATTTAAGTTGTGTATTACCCTCAGTATACCCACTCTTTCTGTCAAAATCTCCTAAACCATCCATATTAAGTTTAGCAACTTTAATTTCTCCGTTTTGTCCTTTTCTTACTGTTACTTCATCACCATCTAACACAGAAGTTTTTACTTCATTTTTATAAACTTCATCTAATAATGGTAGATAAACAGTAGACAATTCAATTTCATTCATTTTTCTTTCCTTCTTTCTATTTTTTACTTGCCTCTAGTCCCATTGCTTTACGGATTTCATCGTTGGTACTAGAGTTTGTTGGAGGTGTTACAGTTGTTGTAAATCTAGGATTCGCAACATCACTTTTGAATGCTCCAACGTCATTCTTTTTAAGTTCTTCAAGCCATTCAGAAGCACCTTGAAATTTCTGCTCCTTTTCATCGTACTTGAAGTCCTTTTCGTTAAATTGTGCAATTACACCAGCTTTTGCTGATTCACTTGCAAATTCAACACCATTAAAAAAAGCATTCGTTCTTTCTTCTCGAATACTTTTCTCTTTTGCTTCATTTTGAGATTTCACTAAATCATTGTATTTAGTTTCCCATTCTTCAGCAGATTTTTTTATGCCATCAATGTCCATCTCTTTATAAGATTTGATTTCATTGTTGGCATCATTTAGTTGATTTTTATAGGTTTCAATTTCAGTAGACAATTCTGTTCTTACCTTTTCTTTTTCAGCATTAACAGATTTACCATGCTCAGTTAAGATGGCTTTTATTTGATCTTCACTAAGTTTTACTTTACCTTCTCCTATTTCTAAATCTTCTAAAAATTTTTTCATATATCTCTCTCCTTCCACTTTTTCAAGAGGTTGTGTCCTCCTAGATTTAGATATTTCCTAATTCTTTCAAGTCTTTTTAGGCAGACCAAAAAAACTCGATAAAAATATCGAGTTAGAACCATATTGCCAACATCAGCAATATGCTAGTGCTATTTATAAGCACTATCTAGTAAATTTCTTTTTTTAATTTACTAGATACTACTTACAAAGTAGTAACTGGAGAATACTTCCATTTAAACCCATATGCTGTTTTATATTTTCCTGTACAGCAAAAGCGAATAGAAGATGATTTAAAATTAGTATTATTTTCTATTTCTTTAACATTAAACCACTTTCTTATAAAATTGCCGTTTAAATCACATTGAATAACATTATATTTTGTATGATTTATACTTTCTCTTAATTGTTTTGTGCCATAATTCATATTTTCTTTAAATGTTACCCATTCGAGATTGTTAGCATTATTATTTGCTTTATTTTCATCCTTATGATTCACTTGTTTTTTGTTAAAAGGATTATCAACAAAAGCTTCTGCAACTAATCTATGGACATATATAGTTTTTTGTATACCATTTTTAGATAGCCCAACTTTTTTATACTCTGTCATAATCGGCTTTAACATTTTTCTTTTTGATTTTACCCTTCCTTTATTACTAACTTTATATAAACCCTCATAACCTTTAACATCTTTCCAAATTTCTTTCATAATCGCACCTCCCAAATAAATGCAAAAAGAGAGTAATTTGGGTACTCTCTTTCATTACTTTTCTTTAATGCCTAAAGTTGAAAAAAGGCATAATAAAAGCACTCTA